>JAAAOT010000187.1 GCA_009908725.1 Bacteroidota bacterium
GTTGGTGGCGGAGGTGGTCGGCATGGTTGCTTCCGGTCGTCGGTGTGCGGGGTTGCGTTTGTGCGGGGAGGGAATGGGTCGACGGTCAACCGAGCATGCCGGAGCCGACGAGAAGGCCGCCGTCAGCGCGGAAGGCGGATCCGGTGATGAAGTCCGAGGCCGACGACCCGAGGTAGAGGGCCATGCCCGCGAGTTCGTCCGGCTCAGCCATCCGGTGTTGTGGGGTCGACTTCAGCACAGAATCGCTTAGGTCGTCATTCGCCCAGATCGCTTTGCTGAACTTGGTCTTGATGAAGCCCGGGACGATGGCGTTGACCTGCACGTTCATGCCGGCTAGCTCCGCCGCCAGCGTTTTGGTGAGCATCAGCACGCCGGCTTTGGTCACGCCGTATACTCCCATGCCCGCCATCGGCTGCTCGCCGGCGACGGAGGCGATGTTGATCACCTTGCCTCCTCCTTGCGCCTTCATTCGCGGTGCGCAGGCCTTGACCATGCGCCAGTAGCCTTTGACGTTCACGTCAAACGTCTTGTCCCAGTGGCTGTCCTCGGCGGTCATAAGCGGACCGAAGTGCGGGTTCGTCGCCGCGTTGTTGATCAGCACATCCACCCCGCCGAAAGCATCATCGACCGTGGAGAGCAGTTCCTCGATGGCTGCCGTTTCCCCGACGTGAGCGGCCACAGGCAACGCTGTGCCGCCGTCGGCCTCGATTTCCGCTGAGGCCTTGTCCAGCGTGTCCTGGGTTCGGCTCGTCAGGACGACCTTCGCCCCGGCATCCGCGTAGGCCTCGGCCATTGCACGACCGATTCCACGGCTGGCGCCGGTGATGAGGACGACTTTGTCGGTAACGTCAAATCGGTCGTTCGCTTCGGGCATAGGGGGGTAGAGTTCAGGGTTCAGGGTTCAACGTTCAGGGTTCGAGACGAGCGTTTGGTCAACACGAGTTCGTTTACCGAACGCCCTGCATTTTTCTGGCTGTCTCACTACACGGCCAGATGGTATCGATTTCAAACATTCAAACATTCAAACATTCACACTTTCACACTTTAACACCTTAACACATTAAAACCTCTCGCTATTCTCCGCGGAAGTCGGGGTCGCGCTTTTCGAGAAACGCGGCGAGTCCTTCCCGGTGGTCTCGGGTTTGAAGGGCGTTCATCTGGAGTTCGGACTCGAATTCGATCGTTTCCTTCAGGTCGTGATCCTGGGCGAATTGCAGCGCTTCCTTCGTGAGTGCGAGGGCGGTGGTCGGTCGTTGTGCGAGGTGCTGGGCCCATTCCTGCGTTGCCCCTACGAGGTCGGTGCCGGGTACGACCCGGTTGGTGAGACCCATGTCGCGACAGCGCTCGGCGTCGATCGACCGGGCTTCTGCCGCCAATTCGAACGCCCGGGCATAGCCGATCTGGCGCACGAGGAAGTACGAGGCGCCGCTATCGGGCACGAACCCGATCTGGCTAAAGGCCATGATCATGGCGGCATCGTCGGCCATGACGATCAGGTCGCAGGCGAGGGCAAGCGCCATCCCGGCGCCGGCAGCGATCCCGTTCACGCCGGCAAGAACCGGTTTCGGGCAGCCGCGAAGGGACTCGATAAGCGGGAGATACCGCGTCGTGAGATGCTCGTAGAGGTCTTCGGGCGTCGGGCCGTCTTTCAACACCGACAGATCCGCTCCCGCACAGAATCCGTCACCCGCGCCGGTGAGGACGACCGCACGCACAGACTCGTCCTCAGTGACGTATCCCAGGGCATCGCGTAGATCCCGGTCCAGCGACGGATGCAGGGCGTTGCGCCGCTCCGGGCGGTTCATGGTCAGGGTCACGACGGCACCGTCCCGCTCGACCTGTACCGTGTCGTACGTGGGCATGTCGGTAGATTGCGCATCTGCGGTCGGCGTCTCGCTCATGGATCAACCCGGTCGGTTAACGTCGTTAAGTGGCCTTGCAACATAGGGCGATCGACCACGAAAGGCAATGTGAGAACGCCCCGATCAAGTGCGCTCGCCACGCGCTCTCTTAACATGGTAACGACGGGTGCAGACATCTTTCAGTGTCTCACGGGACGAGCGAAACCCGCACTTCGGGCCGACATTGAAAGGCGAGCGCGATGCTGATCGCTGCCTGATTGATTGACGGGCGCATCGTCCCGACCTTTCACCCATGCCCGTGCTCGACGGGTGTCGGTAACAATAAACCCCGGCCCGTCGCTTTATGCCCGCATGTGACGTCCCTCTCTCTTCCGGTGAAAAGCCACGGCCATGAGCCTGTCCCGACGCACGATCGGTATCATCCTGATAGTCAGTCTTCTCGTGGTCGCAGCCGGCGGCGTTGCCGCATATCGTGGGTGGAGCGATCTCCAGTCCGCACCCGGCGTCCATACCGCGGAGGTCTCCCAGCGGTCGGTGACCAGCACGGTGAAGGGGTTCGCGCGAGCCCGTCCGTCCGTGGAGGTGGCCATCCGCTCGGACGTGTCAGGAGAGATCACTGATGTGTACGTCCGTGAGGGGGATCGCGTTGAGATTGGCGATCCGCTCGTTCGACTTCGGGACGATGACTACGAGGCCGCGCTCCAACAGCAGCGGGCCGTCGTTCTCCGGGCGCGTGCCGAGCGAGCCGCGGCCCGGGCGGATACCGTGCGTGCCGGACAGAATCTGCGCCGTCAGCAACGCCTGTTTGATGCAGGCATGGTGCCTGAACGCGACGTTCAGAATGCACGGGCAAATCTCGAGCAGGCGAGAGCCCGCGTGGAAGCCGCGGAGGCCGGAATCGCGCAGGCCCGCGCCCTACTGGACCGCGCGGAGGAGCAGGCACGACAGACGCGGATTGCCGCCCCGATGGACGGCGTCGTAACGCGCCTGAACGTCGAGGTCGGCGAGCGCGTCCTCGGTACAATGCGGGTTCAGGGAACGGAAATCATGCGGATCGGTGGGCCGGAAGCAATGGAGTTCGTCGTCGCGGTCCCTGAAAAGGAAATCCGGCAGGTCGACCTTGGTGATCGCGCGGAGATTCTGACGGAGTCGTTCGACGACCGCGTTCTGGAGGGTCGCGTGGTTGAGGTGGCGAATGCGGCCCGCATGGGGGAGGGAGCGATCGGCTCCGCGTCCGAGCCGGAGTACCCGGTACATGTTCGGGTGACGAGCCCGCATCGCCTCGCCGCCCGCAGCCAACCGATCGACATCGTCGCCGAGAGCAGCAATGCCGGCTCCGGGCCGCCTGTGCTGCGTCCGGGCATGAGTGGCGAAGTCCGCATCGCGGCCGCAAGCATCGACAGCGTCGTCGCCGTTCCAATCGGGGCGGTTACGACCCGTAACGTCGCACGCCTCGATTCGGCAGCCGTCGCAAAACACGGACGCCTGCAGCGTACGCCGAGCGGCCGCGCGGATGATCTTCGCCGGGTCGTCTTCGTCCTGGAGAACGAAATCGCTCGCATGGTGGAAGTCTCCGTCGGGCTCCGGTCGGAAACCGTGGCTCAGGTAAGCGGCTCGCTTGCACCCGGGGATACGGTGATCGTCGGCCCGGAAGCGGAGGTGGCGCGACAACTGGCGCCCGGCTCGACGCGGTCGATCAATACGCACACCGAAGCGCAGGCGTATTGAGTGCAGCGGCACAGTACAAGGCGATGGGATCGTCTGCGTGGAATCGGCGTGAGATGAATCCGAGCGTCGACCCAATCGGAGAACCGGGTGGCTTTTCCCGTCCGATTATCCGCCCGCACTGTTGTGTCCTGTGATTCCACCGATCGATTGATATGCGTGCTACTCTGTCCGCCGTCGGCCGCATTGCCGTCCGCGCGATTCTGGGCATTGTCCTGCTCCTGTCCGGTGTCGGGAAGCTGATCGACTCCTCCGGTGCCGAGGCTCTCGTCGGCGTTGTCATGGGCGGCGATTCCGTCCTTGTTGACTACGCGGCTCCTCTCGTCTTGCTGGTGTCCTTAGGTGAATTGGCTCTCGTCGGCTGGCTGGCCTGGGGACGCTTCCTCACATCGGCACTGGCGACCACATTTCTGGTATTCGCTGTATTTACAGTGGTCGTTGGATCCATCGTCGTGGGCGACCAGTCGGTTGCCACCTGCGGGTGCTTCGGTGCACTCGGCATCGACCTGTCTGCCGAGGCCACACTGATACGCAACCTCGTCCTGCTCGCGGTTACCCTCGTCGGCATTCTGCTGACGGATACGCCGGATTAGGTCACCTGCCGTGATCTCCGCGACGTCCGCTACCCGGACCGCGTACCGGTTGGGAGAAAGCAGAATAAGATCTTGCTGGCCGCTTCGGTCGGCCCGACGGTTCGGAGCGAGGGGCAGCCTCCAGTGAGACTACCTCTTGAACGTCTACGCGCCGCTCTAACTTGCCCTCGATGATTCGATTGGCTGTATCGATTCTATGCTCCTCCAGGCCGAAAACCTTCGCAAATCATATGGTGATTTCGAGCTATCGATTCCCGACCTGACGGTCGAGTCCGGTACATCGATCGGGTTCGTCGGGGCTAATGGCGCGGGCAAAACCACCGTTCTCCGGCTCGTGCTCGACCTGGTCGAGGCCGACCAGGGCCGCGTGTTGTTGGACGGCGGCGACGTTTCGGAAACCACCGAGTGGAAAGAGGCGACCGGGTCGTATCTCAGCGAACGCTTTTTGATCGACTTCCTGACGCCGGACGAGTTTTTTGCTTTCGTGGGTGACGTCTACGGTCTTACCGAAGAGGAGCAAACGGATCGACTGGATCAGTACCGGAATTTCTTCACCGACGAGCCCATCGGCAAGACGACCAACTACATCCGCGACCTGTCGCAGGGCAACCGGAATAAGGTCGGACTGATCGGCGCGCTGTTCATCGAACCACGACTTGTGGTCCTGGATGAGCCCTTCGCGAGTCTGGATCCCCGATCGCAGATACAGCTCAAACGCCGGCTACAGGCGATGCAACGGGCAAATGACGTCACGATGCTCGTGTCCAGTCACGACCTTGGCCATGTGACGGACGTTTCTGATCGGATCGTCGTGATCGAGCGTGGGTCGATCGTGCGCGACGTGAAGACGACGAACCAGACGCTGAACGACCTGGAAGCGTACTTCGCTGAAGAACATCAACCAGTCGAGCCCGCCGGATAGGAGCCGAACGGGTTTCCTGACCTAGCCACGGCTGCGGTCACGACAAGACCAAAAGATGCCGTGCAAGGCGTTTTTTACGTTGGAGCGTTGATGCGTTGATGCGTTGGAGCGTTGATGCGTTGGGGCGTCGGGGCGTTGGGGCGTTCTGCCTACGGAGCAACGCCGCCATCACGAACGCCAACGCCCGGAGGTAGCAGCTCGTCCCGAAAGAAATCCAACAAACGATTTACGACCCACGACCCACGAGACACGACCCACCTGACCAACACACCACACGTCTCACGCACCCGCTCTATTAGAGGGAACCTCGTTAACCTCACGCACCCGATCAGTTAGAGCGAACCTCGTCAGCCTCACGTCAAGCGTTCGCCGAGATGAACTGTCTATGCCATCGTCGGACTACTGCGCGGGCCCAGGCTGCACGCTCTCCGGGGCACGCTCTCCGGGGACGTAACCGCGGCATACAGGCGGTTCACGTCTGCTTTGCCTCGAAAGGCCCGGACGTAGTTATGTGACGAGTCGTAGACAATGGTATACGGCACGCTCTGAACGCCGAACTGCTGGAACAGGGAGCCGCCGAAGTCGCGCAGGACGCGGATGTTCTGAAAGTCCCCGAGCCCGTACTGGTCGGCATACGTTTGCAGATCGTTCCGTGCAAACGTCGACACCATCAGGATCGTCGCATCCTGCGGCAGCTTGCCGTGCTGGACGATTTCCGCGGTCTCCTCCTGGCAATACGGGCACGTCGGGCTGAAGAACATCAACACGACGGGTCGATCTTGCGGCACGCTCGAAAATTCAAAGGTGCCGCCGCCCGTGGTCTGAAGCACGCCGGTGGGGAAGGACTGCTGCCGGGTCTGCGCCTGTTGCTCGGCTTCTGATTCAGTCAACATGCCGTAGCCGAAGTATCCGATGGCACCAAGAACAACGACGAGAAGCCCGAGGACAAGTGTACGCTTGGTCATGTACAATTCGAAACCAGGTGAAGAAGAGTAGAGACCGTTCCCGGCATTGAACCGGAGGAGACGGGCGCCGGGTCGGTCAAAATGCACAAGCCGGGCAAAAGATGCATCGGGCAGACCGTGAGCCGACTCGGTCCGGCGTGTCAGCCCGGTGGAGCGCGAATGGACATCGGGCGGTGACGCCTTCCGCCTCCGATTGAACCGTGAACGTGTCGGGTACAGTGCCCGCGGCGTGGTACCCGTCAACGGTCGCGCGGAAACTGTGCCGCGAGGAAGGGTTGTCGA
The DNA here is from genome assembly GCA_009908725.1 of Bacteroidota bacterium. Lineage (GTDB taxonomy): Bacteria > Bacteroidota > Rhodothermia > Rhodothermales > Salinibacteraceae > Longibacter. The sequence goes on from JAAAOT010000187.1 coordinate 6,350, forward strand.
TGAACCGATGCGGCGCGTGCTAAGTACATGGATCCAACGCGCTTATCTTATTTCTGTCCCGCCACCTGAACAGCTCCCATCCAATCTTCCATGCCCGATCCCGCCGCTTCTGAGGCGCCGTCCGTACCATCGTCCGATGTCATCTCCGTGGAGCGGGAGGGTCACGTCGCGCACGTCTGGCTGGACCGCCCCGATGCGTTGAATGCGATGGGGCCCGATTTTTTCAATGACCTTCCCGCCATCATGGCCGCGCTCGGAGATGCGTCATCCGTGCGCTGCATCGTAATCGCCGCCCGGGGCCCGGCCTTTTCTGCCGGACTCGATCTCAAAACGATGGGCATGGAGGTCCTACAGCCGGATACGGACGCATCGCCGGTTCGCAATCGTCAGTCCCTTCTCGAGAAAATCCGGTACATGCAGGACGCGATGACGGCCGTGGATGCGTGCCCGAAGCCGGTTCTTGCCGCCATCCACGGCGCATGCATCGGCGGCGGCGTCGACCTCGCCACGGCGTGCGATATTCGACTCGCGGCGTCGGACGCGGTGTTTTCCGTTCGAGAAACACGACTGGCTATGGTAGCGGATCTCGGAACACTGCAGCGGCTTCCACGCATCCTCTCCGACAGTCACGTTGCCGAACTGGTTTACACGGGGAAAGATGTCCCGGCGGCCCGGGCCCAAGACATTGGCCTGGTGAACCATGTTCATGATGGCGTGGAAGCTCTCCACGAGGCAGCGCGGGCGATGGCAGAAGAGATTGCAGCGAACTCGCCGCTCGCGGTCCAGGGAGCGAAGTCGGTCTTACGTGCGGGCCGGTCTCAGACCGTCGAGGAAGGCCTTGAACACGTTGCCCTGTGGAACGCTGCCTTTCTTCAGTCGGAGGACCTCGCGGAGGCGGTAACGGCGTTCATGCAGAAGCGCGATCCTGACTTCACCGGCCGGTGATGACGGGGCACGGGCAGCCGACGTGCCGTCGGCGTGTTTGAATTTGAACGGGAATGGAAAAGTCGTCAAGACGCCTCGATGCGTTACTGAAACGTTAACGCGATCATTGCGCTTGCTCGCTGCAGCCCCTACCGTGACTCTGCAACACCCTATCGTTCATCCAATGAACCGTCTGAATTCTCGTCGAGGCGGGGCATCGGATCCCTCACTCTCAGCATCGCCACGGTCTTTTCCTATATGAGCTTCGATCCTTTTTACGTGTCGGGCCTCGTCCTGCTCGGCCTGTTCGCCGTTCTTGCGATCCGAACCGCCATGTTTCGGACGCGTCAGGTTCAGGTTGGCGCGATCGATGTGCCGGCGCTGGATCCGGACGCACCAAAGCGCCTCTCGCGGGCCCTGCAGTTCCGGACCGTCACGCATCGCGACCCGTCGCAACTGAATGAGGAGGCGTACCAGGATTATCGAACGTACCTGCAGTCCGCGTTCCCGCACGTCCACGATGCGATGGATCGGACGGTCATCAATGAGCACAGTCTACTCTACCGCTGGGAGGGCAGCGATCCGACGGCCGACCCCATCGTGCTGGCGGCGCATTACGATGTCGTGCCCGTAGACGCTCCCGATCAGTGGGATCACGGGCCGTTTGACGGCGCGATCGAAGACGACTACGTGTACGGGCGGGGAGCGCTTGACGACAAGGCCTCGGCGGTTGCGCTGTTTGAGTCGATGGAAACGCTGATTCGGTCCGGCTACACGCCGCGGCGTACGGTGTATCTGGCCATCGGTCACGATGAAGAGGTGGGTGGCGACAATGGGGCAAAGGCGATCGCCGAGCATTTACGCGAAGCGGGCGTCTCGCCGTCGGTCGTGATCGATGAGGGAGGCGCGATCACTGTCGGGGCGGTGCCCGACGTATCGGACCCGGTCGCGCTCGTCGGCGTCGCCGAGAAGGGCTATCTGAGCGTCGAGATCCGGGCCGACGGGATGGGCGGCCATTCGTCCATTCCCCCCGAACAGACCAGCATCGACGTCGTCACGACGGCGGTTCAGCGGCTTCGTGACAATCCGCTCCGGGCCAGTCTTTCCGGCGTGACCGGTCAGACCCTTCAGTTCATTTCCCCGGAAATGGGTGCGGCCGGGAAAACCGCGTTTGCCAACCTGTGGCTTTTGCGAGGCGTGATCACGTGGGCGCTCACCCAGGACCCCACGACCGACGCCGCCATCCGGACCACCACGGCACCTACCATTCTGGACGCCGGAGTGAAGGACAACGTCGTCCCATCCACCGCTCGAGCTGTCGTCAACTTTCGGATTCGCCCGAGTGAAAGCGTTCAGGACGTCATGGATCACGTCCGATCGCAGCTCGACGGCCTGCCCGTCACGCTTCACCCGCAACAGCAGGGGGAGCCTACGCGCGTTTCGCCCATGGACGATGAATGGTTCGACCTCGTCCAGCGCACGATCCGGGAGATCGCCGATGGCGTCGTTGTCGCCCCCTTCCTTGTGCCGGGTACGACGGACAGCCGGCACTACGCTTCCATCTCCGAGCATGTCTACCGGTTCGCACCGTTTCGTCTAACGCAGGACGACAAGCACCGAATCCACGGCATCAACGAACGCATCGCGGTGTCCTGCTACGAGCGCATGATCACGTACTACATGCAGATCGTGCGCAATGCGGATGCGCTCGGAGTAGACCTCGGCTCAGACGGAGCGGCGTCTCGTATCCCGGCAGCGCCGGAAGCATCAACGGTCGAAGGGGAGTAAGGCAACCCGGGTGGAGGTCATGGTCTGCCCGGCACGGACCGATGCCGTTCGAGGCTGTTCATCGGTGTCCGTGAAGCATTTGCGAAGGGAGTGCCGAGGTTGTATGATGGAAGAGCCCTGATACGGGGTGTTCACCCTTTTCCGGCGCCCGGTATGGAACCGCTTCCGGTCCGGGACCCGTCCTTCAACCGAGACGCCTTCGTCTATGCCATACTCCAGTCCCCATCCCGACGTCGAAATCCCCGATGTTTCGCTCCCCGAATACGTGATGGCCGTGTTTCACGATCGGCGCGACGAACCGGCCTTGATCGACGGGCCGACGGGGCGCACCCTCACCTTCGGCGAACTGGCCGGAGGGATCCACGCGTTCGCGGCAGGACTTGCGCAGCGCGGATTCGGGCGCGGTGACGTGTTTGCCATCTACATGCCGAACGTGCCGGAATACGCCATCGCCTTCTTCGGCGTCTCCCGGGCGGGTGGCGTCGTCACGACGCTCAATCCACTCTACACGGCGGATGAGGCGCAGCACCAGCTCGAAGACGCCGGTGCGCGGTTTCTATTGACTGTGCCCACCTTTCTGGAGAAAGCACAGGAAGCCGCCGCAGCGAGCGGTATCGAGGAAGTCTTCGTTCTGGGCGAGGCGGAGGGGGCGACGCCGTTTTCCGCGCTCATGCTGCAGGACCGGGACGTTCCCGATCTTGACGTCGATCCGGCGGACGATCTGGCCGCGCTGCCGTACTCGAGCGGGACGACGGGTCTGCCCAAGGGCGTCATGCTGACGCACCGCAACCTTGTCGCCAACGTGTGCCAGTGCGTCCCGATTGAGGGGATCCAGACGGGTGAGACGACGGTCGGGATTCTGCCCTTCTACCACATTTACGGCATGACGGTAATCCTGAGCATGGCGCTCCGTCAGGGGGCAACCGTGGTCACGATGCCCAAATTCGAGATGGAGGCATTCTGCGGTCTGGTACAGAAACACCGGATCAAGAGCGCCTACCTGGTCCCGCCGATCATCCTCGGTCTGGCCAAGCAGCCGGTGGTCGACAACTTCGACCTGTCGAGCCTCGACTTCATCACAAGTGGCGCGGCGCCCCTGCCGGTATCCGTGGCGGAAACCTGTGCCGAGCGCCTTGGCTGTGTGGTCAAGCAGGGATACGGCATGACGGAAACGAGCCCCGTGACGCACCTCGTCCCGCGCGACGCACCCGAAACGCCGATCGACTCCGTCGGGCGCGTGGTTCCGAATACGGAATTTCGTGTTGTCGACGTGGGCGGCCAGACCGACGTCGAGCCGGGAGACAAAGGAGAGCTGTGGGTCCGCGGGCCCCAGGTGATGAAGGGGTACCTGAACAACCGGGCGGCAACGGACGACACGATCGACGCGGACGGGTGGCTCCACACCGGCGACGTCGCTGTCGTAGACGAAGATGAGTACGTCTACATCGTCGACCGCGTGAAGGAGCTGATCAAGTATAAGGGCTACCAGGTGGCGCCGGCAGAGCTGGAGGAAATCCTGCAGTCCCACGATGACATCGCCGATGCAGCGGTGATTCCGAGTCCGGACGAGGAGGCAGGGGAGGTGCCGAAGGCCTTCGTTGTTCGAAAGCAGCACGCCCGCGACCTGACGCCCGACGCGATCATGGAGTTCGTGGCGAGCCAGGTGGCACCGTACAAAAAGGTCCGGCGCGTCGAGTTCGTCGACGAGATCCCGAAGACGGCGTCCGGCAAGATCCTACGCCGTGACCTCGTGAAGCAGGAGCGCGAGCAGACGAGTCCGTAAGCCGGACGCACCGCCTGCGAAAAGAGACTGTCGTTAGGGCCGGCGGTTGACGCGCTGCGTCGTTGACGCTGATCGCGGTTGACACCAGCGCTTGTGATGATTCCGCGACACAGAAACCTGCGGTCGGCGGGGCGATTGGCACTCGCACGACAACGCTCCCCGGACCGCCCGGTCCACCCCTTCCTCACGAACATAGAAAGCCAAATGGCCGCCTTCTCGAATCTGGACGAACTACTGGAGCTCTACCCGAACGCTTTTGATCCACAGGCGGCCAAAGGAATGGACGGGGTGGTACAGCTTGATATCTCCGGCGAAAAGGGCGGCACCTACTTTCTGAAAATCATCGATCAGTCCCTGAGCATCCACGAGGGGACGCACGAAGATCCGTCGGTCACGATCTCGACGACGGATGAACACTGGCTCGACATTCACCGGGGTGAGGCCAACCCGATGTCGCTCATGATGCGCGGCGAACTGTCGATCGCCGGCTCGATGTCGATGGCGACGAAGTTTCAAGACATGTTCGACGTGTAACCGACCCGGGGAAGTCGTTTCCAGTTGCGTGTGCACCTCTTTCGATTGCACGTGCGCCTCAGGAGGATTTCTCGGCGAACGCTTTCGCCTCGCGCTCGCGCTTCACGAGACCGCGAACGTAGTGCCCCGGGAAGAGCCGCTTCCAGTACCAGATCACGCGCGACATCCATGATGGATAGATGACATGAATGTCCTCCGAGGCCACGGCATCAAGTGCGTGCCGGGCGACCTCATCCGCCGACAGATTGGATTTGTCCATCAACGCCTGTGTCATCGAACGGGCTGATTCCGGCCCTACCAGATCCCGATCGATGTTCGTGCGGAAAAACGATGGCATCACGACGGATACGTGAATCCCGTCGTCGCTCAACTCGGCGTATAGCGTTTCCGAGAGGGCTCGGACGCCTGCTTTCGTGACGTTGTAGATCGACATTCTCGGAGCGGCTGCCACGGCTGCAATGCTGGCCACGTTCATGAGATGTCCGCCGCCTCCGTTCTTCAAGTGCGGAATGAATGCCTGGCAGCCGTTCACGACGCCGAGTAGATTGACGCCGATGACGG
>JAAAOT010000170.1 GCA_009908725.1 Bacteroidota bacterium
GGACTATCTCCGGGACCGTGACAGACGGTCAGACCGGTGATCCCCTTCCGGGTGCTACAGTACAGGTTCAAGAGCTTGGTATCGGTAGCGCCACCGACGTTGACGGCAACTTTGAATTTGACATACCCGCCGGAGAGCACATCATCTCCGTATCGTTCGTCGGTTACCGTCCAGGGCAAAAAACAGTCACAATCACAGTGGGCGAAACGACAGGCGTGGACTTCGCGCTTCAGCCCCGCACGGAAACTCTGGATGAGATTGTTGTGACCGGTCAGGGTAGTGGCATCTCGTCGCGCCGCCTGTCAACAACCACTGAGGTGGTTGATGCGGAGGAGCTTGAGGCTTTCCCGGTCGGACGGATCGACCAGGCGCTGCAGTCGCAGCTTCCGAATGCTCAGATCCGTCTCAACTCTGGGCAGCCCGGTACGACTTCGCTGATTCGCTCGCGTGGTCCAGTATCGGCCAGTGGTGTCACGACCCCAGTGATCTACGTTGACGGCGTTCGTGTGGATAACAGCAGCGCCGGAACCGCCCTCGACATCGGCACGGGTGGTGCACGCAGTAGCTCCATCGCCGACATTCCCCTTGAGAATATCGAGCGCATTGAGTTTGTGAAAGGTGGTGCTGCCACGACGCTCTACGGCTCGGATGCCGCGAACGGCGTCCTCCAGATCTTTACGAAAGATGGTAGCGCTGAGCGCAGTCAGCTCAACTTCGAGACGCGTCTTGGTGTCGAGACTGGCACGCGGGACTTCCTTAAGTACGAACGCACAGGCGACGTCATCTACGACGACGCGCTCGTCCAGAGCTACAAACTCTCCGGAAGCGGTGGCGTTGGAGACATCAACTACAGCTTCTCCGGCAAGATGTACGAGAATAACTCGGCACGCGTCGGAAACGAAAATATCCGGTACGACCTTCGGACGAAGGTGTCAGCAAGCCCGCTCGACAAGGTTCGCTACAGCGGTACCCTGGCGTTTGTGAACAACCGGTTCGACCGCGCGATCAACGCGAACTCAAGCTTCAGTCCGTTCTCGAACATTGAAGGTGGACAGCTTTTCTCAACGCCGGATGGAGTTGGCCCGATCAGTGATGTGCCTGCCAGCGAGTTTGGCGCTGTGCGAGACTCCCTCCGCGGTCTGGATCAGATCTATGACAACCTGACCGAGGTTCGCCGCTTCCAGACGTCACAGCAGCTTCAGATCAACCCGGTCTCGTCCGTGACCATCGATGCGTCGGCTGGTGTGGACTACCGGATCGAGAATAACAAGGAGATCCTGTCGAACGAGCTCCTCGCGGAACTCGGGTCATCCGGACAAAGCCAAATCGCCGATTATGATCGTGAGTTTCTTGGACTGACGCTGAACGCGAATGTCAACCACGAGGCGTCGTACAAATTCCTCGACTTCACGACAAACATTGGTTTTCAGGTCTTCCGTGAGGAAATCACGATCACGCGTATCGACGCGACGGACGTGCCGGACGGAAACCAGACGGTGAACGCCGGTAGCGAAACGACCGGCTTTGACAACATCACCGAAATTGCTCAGCAGGGATACTATATCAAGGAGAACGTCGGCTTTGGCGATCGTCTCTTCCTTGACCTCGGTCTCCGTGCCGATAACAACAGCGCCTTTGGTAGTGACGTGGCGCTTCAGGTCTACCCGTCCGCGGGTCTGTCCTACATCGTTAGCGACGAGCCGGTGATTGCCGAAGTGTTGCCAGAGGATGTCGTGAGCTCCATTAAGCTCCGCGGTAACTACGGCGTCTCCGGTAACTTCCCGGCGGCGTTTGCAGGTGACCGGCTGATTAACGTGAATGCGTTCCTCGGCCAGACCAGCTACTCGTTCGCTGATCCGGGCGACCCGAACCTGGGTCCGGAGCGAGTGACGACCTGGGAGGTTGGTGGTGATCTTGGGTTCGTCAATGATCGGTTCCGTCTCGGAGTGACGTACTACCAGGCGAAGACCGAAGATGCTCTGTTTGACGCTCCGTTCCCGTCCAGTACTGGACAGAACAACCAGGTGCGTAACCTCGGCGAAATCGAGAATAAAGGCTTCGAGATCGCGGGTAACTTCACGATTCTTAACCAGGCCGATTACGGTCTGACGCTCAACGCGTCGGCCAACACCCTTACCAATGAAGTGATCTCTAACGGGGGAACCTCTCAGTTCAACAACGGTGGGTTCACGTTTCTCGGTACGTTCGTCGACGAAGGACAGCCAATCGGCTTCCTGCAGGGTGGAAACCCGATCTTCAACGACGACGGAACGATCGCTGAGATCGAGCAGAATGCTGTTCTCGGTGATCCGAACCCGGATCTCTTCGGTAGCATGAGCCTTCAGGCACGCTACAAAGGCCTGAGCCTCTTTGCCTCCGCTGACTACCAGCGCGGTGCACAGGGCGTCAACGTTGACGACGTGCTTCGCTTCTTCAGCGGTGTGCAGGACGAAGATCGCTTTCCCAACCCAGAAGGGCTCGATACACCGCCGGCCCTTGCGGGCGACGCGACGTTCTTTGATCTCGCGGGTGTGTGGGTGGAAGACACGGACTACCTTAAGGTCCGCCTTATCTCGCTCGACTATCGCATTCCGGCGAGTGTTCTTCCGAGCCAGCTTCGTTCGTTGAGCGTCGGTGCGAGCGTGACGAACCCGCTGAACTTTACTTCTTCGAGCTTCGACCCCGAAGTGAGCGGTAGTGAAAACGCAGCAGGTACGGTTGCCGGTGTCTTCGGCTTCGGTACCATTTCGCCTCCGCGTCAGTGGACTCTCACTCTGAACGTCGGCCTCTAAACCGGCGCGATTCCACTGATCGAAGTTTTCTGCTCCACGGTCGACCGGGTGAAACGATCGCCCGGTCGGCTCCGAGCAGGGTTGAATGCTCTATACTTTTTACAGTCACACGACGTGATCATGAAAAAGGCTGTTACTTTATTCAGCATCATCCTGGCTGCAGCGTTGACGCTGACAGGATGTGATTTACTTGACTCTCGAAACGTCACCAACCCGGATGTAACGGAAGAGGCGGCACTCGCCAATCCGAATCCGCTTCGGGCTTGGATTGGAGGTCTCGAGCGTCAACTGGCCATCACCAAGAACAACACGGTTCTGGTCGCCGAACTGGCGACGGATAACTACATCAACACCCAGACGTTCTTTAACCAGGCGTTTGATTCGCAGACGTTCGATTACCGGGACACCGACATCGATGACGGTCTGTTCACGATGAACGATCTCCGTGAGTCGGCCATCTTTGGCAAGGAGAGCGTTCTGCCGGCCGATCCGGAGGCTCGCCCTGACGATATCGCGGAGCTGGATTTCTTCCTCGGATACGCTCACATCATGCTGGGCGAATACTTTGAAGACGCTCCACTGACAGGGGGCGCTGATGCTGCAACTCCGACGGATCATTTTAACGAGGCCGTTACGGCGCTCGAAGCAGCGATCGAAAGCGGGGACGGCGACCCGGTGTCGTATAACCTCGCGCTAGCCCGTGCCCAGTACAACCTAGGCAACATTGGAGCCGCCCGAGAAGCTGCTAACGCGGCGCTTGCTGCCGACGACGACTACGTTCGCTTCGTGCAGTACGATTTCAACAACGATCCGACAAACACCATGCAGGACGGTGTTTATGATCGAGCCACGTTTGACGATCTGCAGCCGCTGCCGCGCCTCGACTTCCTGGATCCGAAGTACGCCAACCTCGGAGCGGGGGATGAAGAGACGTTCATTCCGTTTATCAAGGCCGAAGAAGCCCATCTCATCTTGATCGAAGCGTTCCTCGCCGAGGACAACCTCTCGAATGCGCAGGATCAGATGCTGGAGCTAATTGACCTGGTCGACGCGCGCCCGGTGCGTGACGTGGACGAGTCATTCGAAGGCCGTACGCAAGACGATCCAGGCTCGCGCCCGGACAACTCCGGCGTCGTTGTGCGCGCCAGCCCCGACGATGACTTCCGCTCGGGCCTCGTTCTGGATCGGACCGAAGCAACGCCTTCGCCGTCGATCTCCGGTACGTCGGTCACCGCGGCCATCGTGAACAACATCGCCAATACCGACGAGGCATGGGAGATTCTTTACCTGATGCGTCAGGAGATCTTCCTCGGCGAAGGCCGCCGTTTCGTCGACTTTGGCATCAAGTACCCGCTCTCGCAGACCGAGGTACAGGTGAACGAGAACTTCGACGAGTCGGGCTCGATCATCGAACCCAGCATTCCGTCGTACATTGACGGTCAGCCGCTCGACGCGTTCACGTACGACGCTGATGCTGGCGAAGCGACGATTGAGGTGAACATGAACGCCGTTCTCTCGAGCAATCGTGCCGCGGTCTCGCCGTTCCTCCAGTAGGAGGCTATTCCGCATCGCCTGTGGCTAAACGCTGCATGCGAGATGCGACGTATCAAAGAATAAAGGGTCGGGGCCTAGTCTCCGACCCTTTTTTCTTGTCTCGCTGTTTTTATTCGACCTGCGATTTCCAGTCTCTTGCTGTTTACTGTGAGACGCCGCGGGGAAAGAGATGGAGCGGGTTGCCGACCGGAGCTTCGTTACGCGAGGCTGGTTGACTTCTTCTCGGAAGATGAAATACCTTTAGGAAAGAGTAATCGGTTGCTCTTGTGGTATTTTCCCTGTTCTGGCCCCTCAAATCTTACGCCCCGGTTCCAACGCTGCGGTCCCGTGAACGTGATTCTGCTTCTCCTGATCGGCACGGTATTGCTTTCGTCTCCCGGCGGGGCGGAGGCGTCTCGTCTTCAGGGGCACACGTATGCATCGACCGAACGAGAGAGTACTTCTAAATGCGGGGATTCCGGTACCTCGGGGTACCGGTGCGTTCGTTCTCCTAGAGATTATATGCAGCTCTGGGATGAACTCGCAGGTACTGCGGAGACCTCGTTTCCGTCGTTCGAATTTGTTCGACATCTATCCGCCCTTGAGCCCATTTTGCCGGATGCCCTCGTCGATGAGCTCGGCCTGGAGAACGCAATTAAAGACGGTGACCTCCGGGCCCTATCGTCCGAGGCCGGAAAGAAGATTCAAGACTGGTGGAGAGGCAATGACCCATTTCCGGCTACTCCGTTGAATGAGCGCATGATTGAGCATCTCCGACGGTTCGAGTTCGCCTTCGACCACTTTGTACGCACAGATGATGCGAACCGCCTTGATGACAGAGGGCGGATCTATATGCGATATGGCCGACCAACCGACGCCTATCCAAACTTTGGTATGGAGAAGCGCTTTTCGGGGACGGCGTACTGGGTCTATTCCCGGTTCCATGAGAACGCCGACTTTTTCTTTCTCTACCGGCAGGGAGACGGGTACGTGCTCGGAACGCCTGCGGATGTCTTGAGCAGAGACTTCGGTGGACCCGGCCTCGCCGGTTTGGGACCGACGGAACGAGGCCAATCGAAGGCCGAAGACGTTATGGGGATTCTTGAGAACGTCTACGGTGAACTTGCCCACCTGCGATCGCGGCACGGCATCATTTTGAGCGATCTCCGTATGCAGAGTGCGCCAATACCGCTGCATTCGTACGCACTGAAAGTGGTAAACGATATTGAGGCCACCGAGCGTCAGGCAGCGGAGCGCCGCGAGGAGACCGTTCCCCGGCAGCGGACGCACGTCGGCGATGAACTGCGATCCATCCCCATTGCGCTTCGGCCCATCCGCCGGCTGAATCCGGAGGGAGAGACGACCGTGGATGTGTACTGGAGCGCTGCTGCACGTGACCTTCAGCCGCTCGATGCGATGCGGCGCCAGCTTCGCTCCTCGGGCAAGCAGCCGTCGTCGTCGATGTTGCTCGCTTGGACGGTGATTCAGGAGGCGACCAACTTCGAACAGCAACAGCGGCATGAAGGCCGGATGCTTGTTCGAAACCGGGGCGGCGGAGACGCAAAGCTTCCCACACAGCATCTCTCGTTTTCGCTTGACGAGCAGACATCGCAGCTAGCCGTACAGCTCGATGCTTACTGGACAGAGATGCTGAAGGAGGCCAATCGCGTTCGCCCGACTGCGAAAGTAAGCAGCGGCGTGGTGCGCGTCGACTCCTTGGCTTCTCTCACGGCCAATCCGGGCAGGCTTGAAATCAGCGACCTGCTGCCGCGTACATGGACTGAAGGAGTGCCGATTACAGAAGCGGCGGCCTATCCTTTCCAGGCCATCACTCCGTCCACGAATCTTGCGGTGGAGTTTGATATCTACCACTTGACGTACAACGAGAACGACCAGACAGACTATACGGTAGAATATCGTGTTCGCCGCTCCATCGAGCGGTCCGGTCTGGGTGGACTCTTCCGAGGAGACTCGGAAAGTGAAACGGTTGTCGAAACGCAAACAACCTCAGCATCTCGGACCTCGAACGAATTCGTCGATCTTGATCTCGGCGACTGGAAGACCGACAAACCGCAGGATGTTACGATCACAGTCACGGTGACCGATAACGTCAGTAGGCAGACAGCGACGCGGAGTCTGGAGTTTCGTATGTTACCACCTCGGTGACATGCCCTTTTTTCCGGCGTTCACCGCGTAGACGAAGAGGCTTGAAGCCTTTGCAGTACGATTTCTCCTCATTTTAATTGACACGCAGCACAATGCAGATTCGACGTTGTTACGCTGTCCTCCTCATTCTTATCGCTGTCAGTTTTGCGGGATGTGATATTTTAAGTCTCGACAACAGTGACAACAACGTGGGGACCCTCATTGAGACGAATCGTGAGAAGTGGAATGAGGGCAACATCCAGGATTACGACTACATCTACAACCGGACGCTGGGTACGACGTTGCAGGTCGACGTTGAGGTTTTCGTCCGGCAGGGCGCGGTCGACTCAGTAGCGGTAGAGGGGGAGCCGGTCAGCGATACCGCCGGCTATCTTACCATCGACGACGCTTTCGTACGGCTGACGGCGGCTTTCGAGCGAGATACTGGAGGGACGTTTGTGGTTACCTTCAACAATGAATACGGATACCCGCGGGAATTTGTGGCCGGCCCTAGCGACGACGGTAGCCCGGGGGAGGATTTCTTCATCCAAGAGTTTGAGCCCCGCAACTGAGGCAAACCCGCGTTGGCAGCGTGTCGGCAGGCTCGATACCCACCCGGATCGTCTCGTGAGGCTCTTTTGACTGACCATCATTCATCGAACGGGAGCTAAGAATGAGGTCGTTCTACGAACGCGTCTGGCAGGTCCTCGCGGAGATTCCTGCCGGCCGGGTGACGACCTACGGAGACATCGCGGAGTACGTCGGGACGCGCGCTGCGGCCCGGACCGTCGGGTGGGCGATGAATGCAGCCGTCGGGTCAGGCCTGCCATGCCACCGGGTGGTTAATCGCAACGGTGAACTGACGGGGGCGCGCTTTTTCGAGACACCGACCGTCATGGAAGAACGCCTTCGCAGCGAGGATGTGCGTTTTCATCAAGACGGAAGCGTGGATATGGACCGCCACCGATGGACGCCGGCAGAGAACCTCCCCCCGGCCCGTGACTTCCTGGACGACAATCTGGAATCGGCCTGACGGGACGTTGGCCTCGCGCCGTCGCAGAAGACGGAATCTAACAAAACAATGCCCCGGACCCGTTGCGTCGGTCCGGGGCATTCCTGGTGTGAAGGGGTGTTTCGCGTCTCCGTGAACGTGCAGTGCGATGCCCTGGCGGATGGCTCAGTTACCCGCACGGGCCTGGTCGACGATCTGACGAACGTCCTCGAGGAGTGCCGGGGCGTCGTATACGATGCCGTCCTTGATCGTGTACCGAACGCCGCCTACGCGGGTCGGCTCGTCGGTCTCGTCGTCCAGCTTCAGCGCTCCGATGCCGTAAAGTACCTTTAGATTTTCGAGAGGGTTTTCCTCCACCACGACGAAGTCGGCTTTTTTGCCTACCTCGATCGAGCCGATGTCGTCGTCCATCCCGAGCGCCTCTGCCCCGTTCAGGGTGGCGGCCTGGATCACTTCGAGCGGATGGAACCCCGCCTCCTGTAGAAGCTCCAGCTCGCGGACGTAGCCAAAGCCGTAGAGTTTGTAGATGTACCCGCTGTCCGAGCCCGTGACAATGCGGCCGCCCCGGTTCTTGTACTCGTTCAGGAAGGTCATCCACAGGCGGTAGTTCTCCTTCCAGTCAATTTCGTGACGGGTGGTCCAGTAGAACCAGTAGGACCCATGGGCTTCCCGGCTCGGCTCGAAGAAGTCCCAGAGCGACGGAAGCGTGTAATTCTCGTGCCACGGAGCGTTGCGGGCGCGCATCAGGTCCCGACTCGCTTCGTAGATCGTAAGCGTCGGCACCATTGTGAAGTCGAGCGTGATCAGCGAATCCATGACGGTATTCCAGTGCTCGCTCCCCGGTTCGGCGGCCTGCTGCCACAGCCGTCCCGCCTCTCCGAAGCGGTGCTGCTCGTTGTTGTAGTTGTAGTCGGCCGGGTAGTCCTGGATGACGCGGTCCGTGAAAAGCGCCTCGGGCAGGCCGTACCAGTGCTCCATCGTCGTGAGCCCCCAGGACGCGGATGTGAGCGCGTTCACGCGGGTGACGTTGAGCTGGGCGTGGTGCATGGCCGTGCCGAGGTCCTGTGCGTTCGCCTCGTCCAGCGCGGCTTTCATGACGGCCGGCGCCGCGCCGAAAAACTTGATGCCGTCCGCGCCGCGTTCCTTGACGCTCCGGACCCATGCGCGGGCCGCGTCCGGCGTGCTCGGCGTCTGGTCTTCGCCCATCCCGAACCCGACGTACGCAGCGATGCGCGGGGCGACGATCTCGTTCTCCGCGCTTCGCTCGCGATGACGGAAGGTCCACTCCATGCCGTTGAAGCTACCCGGCTCCCGGACCGTCGTGATGCCGTGCCCCATCCAGAGCTTCAGGACGTACTCCGCCGTCGTTCCCTGGGCGACGCCCCCGAGGTGGCCGTGCATGTCCACGAATCCCGGAAGGATGTACATGCCCGACAGGTCGATCTCTCGGTCCCCGGACCGCGGACGGTTGCTGTCGTCGATGGGTACACCGGGGTAGCCGACGCTCTCAATGCGGGTGATGCGGTCGCCTTCGACCACGATGTCCACGGGACCGATGGGCGGGGCGCCGGTGCCGTCGATCAGGGTGGCACCACGCAGAACGAGCCGTTCATACGGCCCGTCACCTTCGGTCCGGTCTGGTGCGGCGGGGGGCGTCTCCTGCGCATGCGTCGCGGCTGGCAGGCCGGCCAGGACCAGCGCGAGGAATACAGGGAGCAAACGACGGAGGTAGAAGGGCATAACACCAGGGAAGACGGAACCTGAGAACAGAGGAAGACCGCGGTACCCACAGGGGGCAGCGGCAAGTTAGCGCGGCGTCGTCACACGGTCCAGTTCACCCCAGAAGCTGGGGAAGGAGACACGTGCGCACTCGGCGCCCCGGATCTGCGTTTCGCCGTGCGCCACGCAGGCGGCTACGCCCATCGCCATGGCGATGCGGTGATCGTCGAAGCTGTCGACGGTCGTGCCGAGCAGGTTGGGTCCGTTGCCGTCGATAACGAGCCCGTCCGGCCGTTCCTCGATCTGCGCACCCATCGCCCGCAGGTTCTCGGTGATGGCGTGGAGCCGGTCCGTTTCCTTGACCCGGAGCTCCTCCGCGTCTCGGATCACCGTCTGTCCCTCCGCGCATGCAGCAGCAACGGCGAGAACCGGGATTTCATCTATTAAATTCGGGATCACGCGCCCGCCCACGCTAACGCCTTCCAGCGGGGCCGAGCTGACGCGGACGTCGCCGATAGGTTCGCTCCCCTCGGCCCGCTCTTTCTCAACCCGGATGTCCGCGCCCATGTCGATCAGCACGTCGATCAGCGCCGTGCGGGACGGATTGAGCCCGACATTTTTGAACAGGATGTCGCTGTCCGGGGTGATGGAGGCAGCCACCATGAAGAAGGCGGCACCTGAAAAGTCGCCCGGGACCGTCCACGTCCTTGGATCGATACGGTGGCCGCCGTCCACGTAGATCTCCCGCACGCCGCCCACCTCGTGCGTCTCCAGGCCGAGCATTCGCTCCGTGTGGTCGCGGCACCGGGTTGGCTCGACGACCGTGGTCCGCCCGTCGGCGTACAGACCGGCGAGCAGTACGCACGATTTCACCTGTGCGGACGCCATCGGCAGGCGGTACTTGATGGCGGAGAGGCCGTCGCGGGAGGGGCGGAGGCGGATCGGTGCGTGGTCGTCGACCAGGATGACGCGCCCGCCCATCGCTTTCAGCGGATCGGCGATCCGTTTCATGGGTCGTTGCTGCAGCGAGTCGTCGCCGGTCAGAACGCTGCCGAACGGCTGTCCGGCCAGGATTCCGGACATAAGACGCATGGTGGTGCCCGAGTTGCCGCAGTCGAGCGGAGCGTCCGGCGGTCGCAGCCCGTCGATGCCGACGCCCTCGATCACGAGAACGTCGTCGTCATCTCTCCGCATCGACACACCCAGGCCGCGCAGCACCTCCAGCGTCGACTGCGGATCGGCGGACTGAGGATAGTTGTGGATGCGACACGTCCCGTCGGCCAGGGCGGAGAGCATGGCCGAGCGGTGCGAGATCGACTTGTCCGCGGGGAGGGACACGGTGCCCCGAAGGGAGGAAGCCGGCGAGAGGATCTGCGTCATGGGTACAACAGCGGAAGAGAACGAGACAACGAAGGGGCGGGGCGCTCGGGGCGATTTACCACATAGGCGTTTCCTGACTGGGCGCAAGGGGGAAATCGTCGATCACGCTCCGGAGCATTGCCTGCTTCTGGTCGCGCTGGATGAAAGCGTACCGGAATCCGTTGAGCGCGATCTCACGGAGCTGTTCGGCATCGATCTCGCAGTGTTGGTGCACGCTCCAGAGCTCGTCGGTGACCGAGGTGCGGCTGAAGAGCCGGTTGTCGGTGTTGACCGTGACCGGGACGCCGTTATTCACGTACGTCGTGATCGGGTGCGCCTCCAGGCTGGATACGACGTGCGTTTGAACGTTCGACGTCGGGCACATTTCCAGCGGGATACGGTGATCTGCGAAGTACTGCATCAGCTCCGGGTCTTCCTGTAGCGAAATGCCGTGGCCGATCCGGTGAGCGCCGCAGTAGAACAGCGCCTGCCGGATCGAATCCGGGCCCCAGGACTCCCCGGCGTGGATCGTCAGGTTCAGGAGGTGATTTCGCGCGTGATAAAAGGCGTGGAGGTGCCCCTTCGGCGGGTTGCCGGCTTCGCCGCCGGCGAGATCGAACGCGACGACTCCGCGGTGGCGGTATTCCGCAGCCAGTTCCGCCTGTCGCATGGACGCACTCTCATAGCGGTCGCGCAGGCCGCAGATGATAAGGCCGGTGTGGATGTCGAGGTCGCGCTCGGCATCCTTCAGCGCCTGTAGAACCGTGTCATTTACTTCTTCCAGCGACAGACCTTCCTCCGTGTGGAGGATCGGCGCGTAGCGCAGTTCAAGATGACGGACATTCTCTTCGGCGTTGTCTTCCGCCAGCTCGTAGGTGCAGCGGTACAATGCCTCCTTCGTCTGGAGCAGCGGGATCGTATAGCGGAACCACGCCAGGTAGGCCTCCAGGGTCTCCGAGTCGTCCACTTCCCGAAGAATCTCGGCAAGCCCTTCCACGGAGTCGCTGGGTAGCACCTGCATCTTGCCCTCCGAGCGGGCAAGATCAATCATCGTATCGAGGCGCAGCGAGCCGTCGAGATGGCAGTGCAATTCGGCCTTGGGCCAGGCGAGAATGTCTTCGCGGGTAAGAGTCATGCAACGCGTTTGGTAGATGATAGAGGCAGGAGGGCAGACGCGGCGCATCCCCGGTGTTCGGCCGCGCGGGATGTTCGTTCGTAACCGGGGGAGCGGGGAAGCGGTTTCGCCTCCTGCAGCACGGCGTAACCGCTTGAGCCAGCACCCCGACGCAAGCGAGAACGTCGCTCGGATGAATCAGACGGCGCGCTCATCGATTGCATTCATTGCGTGATCACGCTCGACTCCCGAGGGATG
>JAAAOT010000201.1 GCA_009908725.1 Bacteroidota bacterium
CAGCGTGGTCGGTGAGTATTCGTTCGGCTCCGACATTCTTGTGTCGAACCTGTATGCCACCGATGGGCGGCAGATTTCATTCAACAACCAGAGCGTCAACCAGCTCGACCGATGGCAGGAGCCCGGAGACCAGACCGATGTGCCCCGACTGTCGGAGAACGCACCGCGGTATTCAGTGACCGACCGCTACATCTATAACCTCGACTACGTGAAGCTCGCGAATATGACGCTTCGATATTCGCTCCCCCGGTCCCTACTTGAGCGCGTTGGGGTGGAGCGCGCCGGGGCGTTCATCAACGCCTCCAACATCGGCTACATCTACTTTGGCGACGCTCCCGACGGCCGAAATGGGGCCGCCGAGTACCGCTACCGCTTTCCCGAGGCGCGCACGATCACCGCAGGCATCGACGTCACGATATGAAATCCCCCTCCTTCTATTGCGCCCTGATCGTCGTTCTCTGTCTCGCCTCGTGCGACGGCTTTCTGTACCAGGAGCCGACGACCGAGATCTCGAGGACCGAAGCGCTCTCCGACATCGAGAGCGTGGAGAGCTCGCTCTACGGCGCGTACAACCTTACCATGCGGAGTGGAGACACGTATCGCGGCTTTCTTACGTATTACGGAGACCTGACCGGCGGCAACGTCACGATCAATCCGGGCCTTACGACCGAGGCCGAGACGGAGCTGCGTCGAATCGAGGCGTTCAACAGCATTCCAGACCTGACGGTCGAGACCTACACGGATCTGTACGCGATTCTGAACGCGGTGAATAACGTCATCAATGCTGTGCCGACGGTCCCGGACGGAACGCAGGCGCAGAAGGACCGCATCCTCGGTCAGGCGCTCGGCCTCCGCGCGCTCGTTCACTTCGATCTGGTTCGCCTCTTCGCACAGCCCTACAACTACACCGACGACGCGTCGCATGTGGGCATCGTCGTCCTGACCGAGACGCCACGACCGGATGAGGAGGTGCCGCGTTCGACGGTTCGGGATGCCTACGAGCAGATCGTCGATGATCTGGAGCGGTCGATCGATCTGCTGGAAGGAGAGCCGTTCGACCCGGTCTTCGTTTCTGCTGTGAGCGCACAGGCGCTGCTGGCGCGGGTTCGCCTGTATCAGGGCGAGTGGGCGAGGGTCGTGACGCTCAGCAATGCGGTGATCGAAAGCGGAGCCACGGACCTGGCTCCGACCGAGGACATGCAGGAGATGTGGCAAAACGACTACCTACGTAACGAATACCTGCTGTGTCTGGACGGGTCCGGCTACGCCACGTACACGCTGTCGAGCGACTGGGGGAACCGAGAGTCCGACAGTAGCCCGGTGCTCAGCGCGACGACCGACATCGTCGATCTGTATGATGACGCGGACGTCCGGGGCCGGGGCCCGGACGGGCTGATCCAGCCGGTGGTCGATGAGGGCGACACGCTCCTGAGCACACAGAAATATCCCGAGCCGTCGACGCAGGAGCCGAACGACATCGGCGTTCTGCGGCTGTCAGAGGTGTACCTCAACCGGGCAGAGGCCTACGCCAACCTGAACCGCCCGGACCCGGCGCGCGACGACCTGAACACGATTCGGCTGCGCGCCAATCCCGAAGCCGATCCGGTGACCGCATCCGGTGACGCCCTTCTCGAGGCGATCCTGGAAGAGCGGCGTCGCGAACTCGCGTTCGAGGGACACCTCTTGTTCGATCTGACGCGCTACCAGGAGGGTGTGACTCGCCAGTACTGCGCAGGCGAACCGTCCTGCAACGAGGCGTACCCGAGCCCGCGGTTCGTCCTTCCGATTCCGCGCGACGCGATGAACGCCAACGACGCACTCCGGCAAAACGACGAGTACTGATCCCGTGGCGCGCCGACCCGTCGGCCATATGTTGAGCACCATGAAAATCGCATTCGGTCGGCCTGGCGGCGTTTGGCGCTCTTGTGAATGTCCCGGTGTGCCCTTATCTATATCTAATCCAGATAAGAGTAGTCCCTTCTTGCCGTCCCGTACAATCGAACCGACGATGACGTACCGTTCCATGTATTCTGCGCTTCGACGATCGCTATTGCCGGCCTGTCTCCTGTCCATCGCTCTGCTGTTCGCCGCGTGCGACAGCAACGACATGGCCATGCAAACCACTGTAGAGTTCGGTCAGGACACCTACCAGGTGTCGGAGGCCGGGGAGAGTCTCGACGTAGAGGTCGTGCTCGATTCGCCTGCATCAGAAGAGGTAGCTATTCCGATCACCGTGGGCGGTTCGGCGATTGCCGGCGTCGATTATGAGGAACTCGGATCCGACGACGTGACCATCGCGTCCGGCAGCACGTCCGGCACGTTCACGATCACGCCGATCGACAATGCCTCCATCGACGATCAGGACCGAACCATCGAGCTTCTGATCGATGCCGACGACGTGGAAGGCTACACCGGTGGCGCGACCGCCGGGGCAACGGTGACCATCACCGACGATGAAATGGTGGGCTCGTTCACCGTCTCGTTCCAGGAGGCGAGCTACGAGACGAACGAATACAATCAGGACACGCTCGACGTGCTGGTGGAAGTGAACCAGCCGGCCCCCGCAAACCTGCAGCTGGACTTCCAGACCGGCGGCACCGCGCAGAGCGAGAACTACGAGCTTCTGAATAGCTCCATTGAGATTCTTGCCGGTGAGACGGTAGATACCGTTCAGGTGGCCATCAAGAATACACGCAGCTACGGGGAAAGCGAAACGCTGACGCTGACGTTGCAGCCGCCTGCGAACGACGCCGTCACGATCGGTGGAACGACGGAGACGGAGATCACCATCGTGAATCCGGTTGCCGACGTCGCGACGTACGCTCCCAATGAGGACTTTGCTCGTCTCTACGCCTACAACACATTCAGCGACGTCGCCGTCCCGGAGACCGGGCGACTCAACAGCGATCCCTCCCAGGGGGTTATCTTCGACGAATCGTTTGCCTTCACGATCGTGCCCGTCCGCGACGACCCGTCGGCCGACCCGAATGTCTTCGGCTTCGGTTCCTTCCTCTGGAGCGAGGATGACTTCACCCGGAACACCAATATGCTCAACATGGTGGAGTTCTACAACGACGGCGAGCAGCCGAACACCGTCGCCGAAGGTGTCTCCTCCGCATCCGCCGGTCTGTACTACCCGAGCCTTTTCCGGCTCACCCCAGACGAACCGGGTGCTACGACCGGAACCGTGGAGCTGCTGGAGGACGAGATCCGGGTGTACAAGCCGGATCAGACCGACGACGGCGTCACGAATCCTGAGAGCTTCGTGATTGGCATCAGCAGCGAGGGCGGCACGTACAATGAAACCGAGGGCACGATCAACATCACGATCACCTTCGACGAGACCGCCGTGGACAACGGCTTTGTGACACGCCGTTTCGAACTGAGTGAGCGTCGCCCGGCCTCCTGACCGAGACCTCCAGGTCACCGTCTAAATACCGGTAGGAGATGGGGGGCAAGTCACCGCGGCTTGCCCCTTTTCTTTCCCCTTTCCAGAACCTTCCCGTCGGGTCGTTTTTCCACCTACTCCCCCTCATCGGTGCGATGAGAGGTCGAAACGCTCCTGCGGTCACCGCGATCTGCGACTCACTTTCGTCCTATGGACGCACGGTCCGCCATACTTAGATCCACCTTCCTGATCGGCCTCTTCGCGGCCGTCCTGGGGGTCTTTTTCTATCAAACGGGCCTCTGGTCGATGCAGGCTGACGCCGGCTCTGCGGTCGTCCAGGTCTACAAGGGTCCTCAGAGCGGGTGGCCCGCGCCTCACCTGTCCGACAGCATCGCCCATCGACCGCTCGCACCGCTCCCTGAGGTGGAGTATCCGGATGATAATCCGTACTCAGAGGCGAAAGAGGCGCTCGGCAAGAAGCTCTTCTTCGATCCCCGCCTCTCAGCATCGGGTACGCTGGCCTGCGCGAGCTGTCACGATCCGGATCTTGGCTGGAGTGACGGGCGGCGCCGATCGTTCGGCCACGCGCGGCGCGAGGGCCGGCGGAATAGCCAGACGGTCCTGAACTCGGCCTACTACGACCATCTCTTCTGGGACGGCCGAGCCGAGAGCCTGGAAGAGCAGGCCATGACTGCCATCGCCGGACCGCGCGAGATGAACCAGGGCCTCAACCTGGTCGCGGATGGCATCCGAAACGTGCCCGAATACCGGCGTCTCTTTCGGCAGAGCTTCGGCGATTCGACCATCACGGTACAGCGCATCGCACAGGCGATCGCAACGTTCGAGCGTGGCATCACGAGCCGGACCAGCGACTTCGACCGGTTCCTGCAGGGAGATCGCGACGCCATGACCGAGCGCCAGATTTACGGGCTGCATGTTTTTCGCACGACGGGGCAGTGCATGAACTGTCATAGCGGCGCCCTGCTGTCGGATGACAGATTCCACAACCTCGGCCAGTCCCACCTTGGTCGGCCGTCGGAGGACCTGGGCCGGTTCCTGGTCACGGGCGATACGTCCGACGTCGGCAAATTCAGGACGCCGTCCCTTCGGGATGTGACGTATACCGGTCCTTACCTGCACCACGGGTTGATCTTCAGCCTGCGCGAGGTAATCGACATGTACGACCGCGGCATGCCGCAGATTATTCCGAGAAAGGAAGCGGACAACCCGCTGTACCCGCAGAAGTCGCCGCTTCTCGAGCCACTGGACCTGTCGGACCGAGAGATTGAGGCGTTGCTCGACTTTCTGGAGGCAATCTCGACACGGCCGCGCCGGATGTCGGCGCCGGATCTGCCGGGGCTGGAACGAAGCGACGTGTAAGCAGGCGCGACGGGCAGGCGGGGAACGACAGGCACGCGTCCGTATCCGGCCGTGACTTGAACCGCCACCTGCTCCGCGTGCGGTTAGCGGGTGACGCGGTAGAGGACGAAGCGGTCGTTCTCGCGTTTGTGGTAGAAAATCGCGCGATCGTCTGGTGAAAAGGTGGGGCCTTCCACAAACCCGTCCATGGCCGACACCCGCTGCGGAGGATCGAATGGCACGCCTGTCTCGTCTCGAGACGTCCGGTAGATCGTGGGGGATTCGCCCGAGGTGGTGGACCGCACGCGGGTAAAGAACATTTCTCGACCGTCGGACGAGATGGCGGCAGCGTATTCCAGCGCGTCGGTGTTGATGTGTCGAAGCAGCGCGTCGGTGTTGGATGCGCGTTCGAATCCGTCTGCCGTGCGCCGGGCGATCACGAGGTTGGCCGTCTCGGGCCCGTCGTTACCGAAACGCGCATCTACGAAATACAGTGTGCTGCCGTCCGGATTGACCTCGACGTCGAAGTTCACGATGCCCGGTTCTTCGCGCGAGACGCCCGGTACGAGTTCGACGCCGGACACGCCGCCCTCGGTGAAGTGAGCGCGATAGAGCGTCGAGTAGGTTTCGTCGTACGTTCTGGTTGAGACGAAGTACAGGTTGCCGCTCGTGTCCAGGGTCGGGACGCCCCCCCAGCGCGGGTGTGTTGGCGCCCTCGACGGGGCCGAGAAAGTCGAAGGTTAGCGAGTCAACCCGCTCCGCAACGTATGATCGTTGTTGACCGACGGGTCGTTGCGGTTGTTGAATAAGAGGAACTGGCCGTCCCGAGACAGGAAAGGCTCCATCGCATCGCCGTCGTATCCGTTAATTTGGACACGCGCCGGGGCAGAAAATGCGTCGTAGGTCGCATCCGCATCCGCCGGGTCGCCCGATCCGGACGTGCTGCACCCGACAAGGAGGAGAGCCATCGCAAGGACCAGAAGTAGATTGTTGCGCATCGGGGCGTGGGACGGGGTGGTTCTGAGGCGGCTCCGGTGTCGCGCCGAAGACGGTTGCAGGAAGGAGGCTTTCAGCCCAGCCAGCCCCGCCATCGGAGGAGCGTGTAGAGGAGGCCCAAGGCGAATAGCGAGCCGAAGATGTGCTTGTTATACCGGGCGAGCCACAGAGGCAGGTAGATATCGAAGTTGTCGCGCCGGTCCTCCGTGTAGCGTGCGGCGACCCCGGTGAGGGGGCAGCGCCATCGATTCAGGGCTAGAACGAGAACCTCCAGCAGGACGAAGGCAATCAGGATCCCGGCCGTTGCGAACGCCCCTTTCTCAGCAAAAACCGGGATCGCAAGAATGCAACCGGCAAAAAAGGCCCACGCGACGGTGTGGACCGTTCGGACGATGCGAAGAGAGGTCCGAGGGGTCATTGTCGATACAGGTAGTTGGAGCCGGCCGGCGGTCGCTGGCGAAAGGCCTTTCCTCGATACACGGAAACGAGACAGTCAGGTCCGGTCGATCGAGTCGATACCCCTGTTGCCGTCAGCGGTACCTCACGCGGCGAGAAGGCGTTTGAGAGAAAGCAGTCCGGAGAACAACGACTCGCTAAGGGGTGTGCGGCCCATACGGTGGAGGCGCGATCGAGAAGCCGTGTAGCAGGCCAAACCGTCGTCACGTGCCCGTACCCGACCGGCATGATCGAGGTGTCCGAGGAAAGCTGACTTGTCGAACTGAATCGGCCGACCCGATGCGTTGCCTACGATGGGCTGGGTGTATCCCGCGAGCAGCATGGCTATGCGCCGTGGCCGTCAACGAGCCCGCGGAGCACCTGAACGTACTGTTCCGCGACGGCGGGCCAGCCGAACGTAGCCTGCGTGTGGATGCGGGCGCGCTCGGAGAAATCCGCCAGTTCCCGGGGCGTGTCGTGGTAGCGCAGGATCGTTTGAGCGAATGCAGAGGGCGATTCCGGCTGGACGAGATGCCCGTTGATGCCATCGGTGATAACATCACGAATCCCCTCAAGACGAGAAGCAATGGCGGGGGTACCGCACTGACCGGCCTCCAGCATGACCACACCAAATCCTTCCATGTCTCCGGCGACCGGCACGTTCGGCATGACGAAGAGGTCGGCACCGCGATACAGAAGGGCGAGGTTGACGTCGGACACCCGGCCGAGCAGCCGCACCCGTTCGCCGAGCCCTTTCTCCTGAATCGCCGCGTCGATGGACTCCGTTTGCGGCCCGTCGCCGGCAAGCCAGTAGCGCACGTTGTCCGGCAGAGCCGGCATGACGTGACGGATGAACCATTCGAAGCCCTTCCGCTCGACCTGACGGCCCACGCTGCAGAGAAGGAGTGCGTCGTCGGGGAGCGGGCCGAGGGCGTCGGTCAGCAGCCGGCGGCGCGTGGGGCGGTCCGAGGGCGCGCGGAAGCGATCGGGGTCGATGCCGTTCGGGACGACCTGCACCTTCCGCTCGGGGAGTCCGCGACGGGTGCAGGCCTCGCCGGTCGCCCGGCTCACCGGCAGAACCAGATCGAGGGCATCGAAGACCTTGGGTACGAACCACTGATACGGCGGAAAGGGCGTGGTCACGTCCAGGCCGTGGACGATGGCGGCGGTGCGCACGTCATACCGATCGAGGAGCGGGCGCAGCGGGACAGCCAGGGCGGCTGTCACCATGGAGGAGAAGAGCACGACATCCACATCCTGGCGCCGCGCCTTTGTCGCAATCATCCACGCAGCCCAGAGGAGGAAGGGGACCACCTTGACGTGCGTCCAGGTCCAGGACGAGCGCAGGAGCAGCGCGTCATAGTCAAGCCCGGCGCTCTCCGCATCGCGTAGCTCGAGCGATTCATGGAGCTTCATCGCGACGCGCTGCATGCCGCCGATGTTTTCCATCGGTCGGCCTTCGGGCGGAAGCGAGTGGGAGACGAACAGAAGACGCACGGTCGGCGGATGTGAGGATCGGGAAGAAAGAAGCAGAGGCGACGGCTCACACGGAGGACGCGGTGTCGCCGGCGAGGGCGGCGTCGTAGTAGTCATTCATCCTGGACAGGATGCTTTCCCAGCGAAACGACTCCGCGCGGTCCAGAGCAGCCTCGCCCATGGCGGCGCGAGCATCGGCGTCGGTTACGAGGTGGCGCACGGCCCGGGTGAAGGCATCGACGTCGTCGGGGGCGCACAGGTGGCCGGTCGTGCCGTCGACGACCAGATCCCGGCTGCCGACGGCGTCGGCGCAGACGGTCGGGAGGCCGGATGCCATCGCTTCGAGCGTGACGTTCCCGAACGTTTCCGTGTCGCTGGGGAAAAGAAAGACGTCGGAGGACGCGTAGGCCGCGGCGAGATTCGTCCCCTCGAGGTAGCCGGTGAAGACGGTGCGGGGAAGCTCCTCCTCCAGCTCGGCGCGTGCCGGCCCGTCGCCCACGATGAGGCTCTGGTGGGGAACACCTTCGGCCTCGAGCCGCCGGACCACCGCGGAAAATACGTGCAGCCCCTTCTCCCAGACGAGCCGGCTAACGAACGCGACGACGGGACGCTCGTCCAGACCGTGCTTACCGCGCCAGTCTCGGGATCGGCGCGATGGGTTGAAGCGGTCCATCTCAACGCCTCGCTGCCAGAGACGGAGGCCGCTCGTGACGCCGTGGTCCTTCAGGATGTTTGCCATCGCGGTGGACGGCACATACGTGTGTCGGCACTGACGGTAGAAATGCCGGAGGTATGCCCAGACGACGGGCTCCAGCCAGCCCAGGTGGTAATATCGAAGGTAAGAGCTGAAGTGCGTGTGGTACGAAGCAACCACCGGTACGTGCCATGACCGGGCCGTCCGCAGGGCGTGGTAGCCGAGGAGGTCGGGCGTGGCGATGTGGAAAAGGGTGGGCGCGAAGTCGTTCAGCGCGCGGCGGACGGACGGCGTGATGCCGAGGGAGAGGCGGTATTCGCTACGCCCGGGTGCCGAAATGGAGGGGACGGGGATCAACGTGCCGGCATGGTCAACCGGCGGATCGTCGATCGTGGGCGCGAACACGCGGACCTCGACGTTTTCCTTCGTCTCCAGATGCCGCACAAGCCGGTTCAGTGTCAGCGACACCCCATCCGCAATGTGATTGTAGGCGCCGGTAAACAGCGCAACGCGCTTCGGTCCGGACGGCGGTGCTGGGGAGGGGTCAGCCATGCTGCGGGCGAGGAGACGGAATCAGTCAGGGTCGCCGCACCAAACGACCGACCGGGACCAGGGTTCATCACCCGCGCCTGGATGCCGCCCCGCACCCGCTGCCTTCGACGGTTCTTGAAGCCGGGGACAGCGTGTGGCTGGGTGTGTAGGTATTAATCTGTTGAGGTGTTAATGTGTGTAGGTGTGTAGGTGTTTATTTCTTCAAGAAGGTAAGTAACTGCAAGTCGCGAATCCTGAACCTTGAACCCTGAACGTTGAACCAGCCCCCTACACCATGTCCTTCAAAAACCGCCCGGTGTGGCTGTGCGGGTGTTGTGCGATCGTTTCCGGCATGCCGGTTTCTACGACCTGCCCGCCTGCGTCGCCGCCTTCGGGGCCGAGGTCGATGACGTGATCGGCGTACTTGATGACGTCAAGGTTGTGCTCCACGATCAGGACCGAGTGCCCGTTGTCGACGAGCTGGTCGAAGGCGTCGAGCAGCTTCTTGATATCATCGAAGTGCAGGCCGGTGGTCGGCTCGTCGAAGATATAGAGCGTGCGATCGTTGTGCCGGCCGCCGAGGTGACTCGCCAGCTTGATCCGCTGTGCCTCTCCGCCGGACAGCGTCGTGCTCGGTTGCCCGAGAGTCAGGTACCCCAGACCGATGTCCTGTAGCACGGTCAGCTTGTTGATGATGGTCGTTTCCCCCTCGAAAAAATCTGCGGCCTCATCCACCGTCATCTCGAGCACATCGGCGATGTTCTTCCCCTGGTAGGTGACGTCGAGCACCTCCTTCTTGTAGCGCTTTCCGCCGCACGCCTCGCATTCCAGGTAGAGGTCCGCCAGGAACTGCATTTCTACTTTCACGACGCCTTCCCCCTTGCATTCCTCGCAGCGCCCGCCCGGAACGTTAAAGCTGAAGAAACCGGGCTCGTAGCCGTGGATCTGTGACTGCCGCGTTTCGCTGAAGAGCTTTCGGATCCCGTCAAACGCGTTCGTGTAGGTCGCCGGATTCGACCGCGGGGTCCGGCCGATGGGCTGCTGATCGACCATTTCCACGGCGTCGATATTTCGATGGCCGCGAATGGCATCGTGCTTCCCGACTTTGCCGTCACCACTTCCCCCTTTGAGGCGGTGCAGCCCTTCGAAGAGCGTCTGGTTGGTGAGGGTGGATTTGCCGCTTCCGCTGACGCCCGTCACGCAGACGATCATGTCGAGCGGAACGTCGACATCAACGTTTTTCAGGTTGTGCTGCCGCGCGTTCTCGATCGTCAGGACCCGTTCGGGGTCGACCTCCCGGCGTTTTTCCGGCACGGGAATCGTCTTGCGACCGCTAAGGTACTGCCCGGTCAGCGAATCGTCGGCAGCGAGCGCCTCATCATAGGTGCCCTGAAAGGTAACGTTGCCTCCGAACGAACCGGAACCCGGACCGAGGTCCACGATCTGGTCGGCCGCCTCCATCGTGGCGGGATCGTGTTCCACCACAAGAACCGTGTTGCCGAGGTCGCGAAGCCGCTCAAGAATACCGATCAGCCGGTCGTTGTCGCGGGGATGCAGGCCGATGGTTGGCTCATCGAGAACATAGAGCGAACCGACGAGCGACGAGCCGAGCGAGGTCGACAGGTTAATGCGTTGCGTCTCCCCGCCGGAAAGCGTCTGCGCCAGGCGATCCAGCGTAAGGTAGTCGAGGCCGACGTCCACGAGGTAGCGACTCCGCTTGCGTAGTTCGTCCATGACCCTTCCGGCCACTTCCTCCTCGTATTCGGTCAATTCGAGGGCCTGGAAGAAATCGCGCGCCTCGCGCGTCGTCATGGCGCAGATTTCCCCAATGTGCTTCCGGCCGGTCGTTTCTTCATCGCCGACCTTGACGTAGAGGGCGTCGTCGGCGAGTCGGTAGCCGTCGCATTCCGGGCAGGTCGAGTAGCCGCGAAAGCGCGCACGGAAAATCCGGTAGTGCGTCTTGTACGAGCGTTCATCGAGAAAGTCGAAGAACCCCCGAATGCCGATGTAGTCGTCCTTCCCGTCCCAGACGATCTCTTTTTCCCAGTCCTCCAACTTACGGTACGGGCAGTCGACGTTGATCCCCTCCTGCGCCGCGATCTTGATGAGCGACTTGAAGTGCTTCGACCACTTGTCCGTGCGGAACGGAGCAATCGCGCCCTGCTTTATCGAAAGCTCTTTATTCGGAACGATCAGGTCCGGATCCAGGCCCGGGACTCGACCGAAGCCCTGACATTCCGGGCAGGCGCCGACGGGGCTGTTGAAGCTGAACATGAGCGGGCTCGGCTCCTCGAAGCGCATCCCGTCGCGCTCGAAGAAGTGGCTGAATTCCAGCGCCTCGGGGATTGAGCCTTCGCGCGGCACCGCCTGGATGGTGCACCGCCCGTCGCCCTCCTTGAACGCCTGCTCGACGGACTCGGCGATGCGGTCTCGAGTGGCGTCGTCGCCGTTCTTGACTTTCAGCCGGTCGACAAGCACCAGGAGACGATTTCGGCCGTAGTTGTTGACGTTGCTCGGCTCCGTGTCGTTCAGGTCCAGGATCTCAGGCCGCTCGCCCCGTTCCGCCTGCTTCTCTGTGGGAAGCAGCACGATGCGGAAGAAGCCACGCTCCCGGAGGCTCTTGAGTTCATCCCGAAGCGCGATTCCGGAGTGCTCCGGAACGGGGAAGCAGAGATAGAATCGAGCGCCGTCGGCGAGCTGTTCTTCCACCTCAAGGGCGACGCTGCGCGGGGTGTCCTTCGTGACCTTACGTCCGCTGATCGGGGAATACGTCGTGCCGATTCGCGCGAAGAGAAGCCGGAGGTGATCGTAGATCTCCGTCTGCGTTGCAACCGTCGACCGCGGGTTCTTCCCGGTTGTTTTCTGTTCGATCGCTATGGCCGGGGCGAGTCCCGTGATGAGGTCCGCGTCCGGCTTGTCCATCCGCTCGAGAAACTGCCGGGCGTAGGCCGACAGGCTCTCCACGTAGCGG
>JAAAOT010000157.1 GCA_009908725.1 Bacteroidota bacterium
CCCAAAGGGTGTAACGTGAATGTCGTGTCCCGCCAGGCGGCTGATGACCTCCTCAGCCGTACCGTTGCAGACGTCGAAAATCACGATGTTCGTCTGGACCCGTCCAAGATCCAGATCGAAGGAATCGAGATCGGCAACGGTCTCCGCGATGCGGCGGGCGTTCTCGTGATCGCGTTTCAGACGCTCCCTGTAGCCGTCCATCGCCACGAGCGCCGCCGCGGCCAGGATTCCGGACTGCCGCATGCCGCCGCCGAGCTGTTTGCGAACAGTACCGGCAGCCTCAATGGCATCTTCAGGGCCTGCTATAATGGAGCCGACGGGCGCTCCCAGTCCCTTCGAGAAGGCCAGCCAGGCGATGTCGAACGGAGCAACGAGCTCGGCCACGGGCACGTCCAGCGCAACCGACGCATTCCACAAGCGCGCGCCGTCGAGGTGAAACCGAAGATCATGGGTGCGCACGACATCAGCGATGCGGCCAATCCGGTCGAGGTCATATACGACGCCTCCCGCTTTGTTGGCCGTGTTCTCGATGCTGACAACGCGAGACCGGGCATACACGGACATCTTCGGACGGACGGCTGCTTCCACGTCCGCCGGCTTCAGACGGCCATCCGCCGTGTCGAGGGGATTGAGTTGAACCCCGGATATCATCCCGCTTGCGCCGGACTCGTAGTTAAAGATGTGACTACTCCGGTCGAGGATTACCTCATCCCCGGGATCGGTCAGCACGTGCAGGCAGATCTGGTTTGCCATCGTTCCGCTCGGGACAAATAGCGCAGCGTCCACGTCCAGGAGGGCAGCACACTCATCCTGCAGTCGATTCACCGTCGGGTCCTCCCCGTAGACGTCGTCGCCGACTTCGGCCTGCGCCATGGCGTCGCGCATACGCTGCGTAGGGCGGGTGACGGTGTCGCTGCGCAGATCGATCATCGTAAAGGGAAACGGGGGAGAATGGGAAAGATGGGGGTGTTGCGATCGGGGTGTCCGACCGGGCCGCAGATCGAAAGCCGATCCGATCGCAGTGTGCTATCACGGCTGCTCAGGGAGAAGCGGTTCTAAAAGTACGCCTCGAAGCGCTCGACCTGGCGCATCCGGCCGAGAATCGTGCGCGTGTAGTGCGTCATCCGGCTGGGAATGCGAACGTGAGGATTTGGGATACAGGCGGCCAGTGCGGCTGCGTGCCACCGGCTCAGCGAAGACGCGGAGCGGCCGTAGTGGTGCTTTGCGGCGGCTTCGGCACCAAAAATGCCGGGTCCCCACTCGATGACGTTCAGATACAGCTCGAGAATGCGTTCCTTGGGCAATACGAGCTCGGTGAGGTACGTCAGCGGCACCTCCAGGCCCTTTCGAATCAACGAGCTGTGGGTCGTCTGGAAGAGATTCTTTGCCAGCTGCTGCGTAATCGTCGACCCTCCGCGATGCAACCGGCCTCGTTCGCGGTTGTCCTCGATCGCCTCACCGATGGCTTTCCAGTCGATTCCCGTGTGTTGGAAGAATCGTGTATCCTCGGCGGAGACAACAGCCAGTTCCAGATCGTCGTCGATGTCTGCCAGGGATACGGGCCGGTAGGACCGTTCATACGCGTCGCCGGCCCACCACGCAGATATGGCGCGCTGGATCTGTACGCCGGTCGTGGGCGGGTCGACCCATCGGTACGAGACGAGGAGTAGCGTGCAGAGCGTGTAGTATCCGATCAATACGATCAGCGTGCTACGAACAGCCGTTTTCAGCCAGGATCGCATCACGGCGGGAGTAAGCGTGAACACCTCAACGTCTCCGGATTGGATTCTCGATTCGCCCGTTCCACTGGATGTCGCGGTGGTCGAATCGTTCTGACATGAAGAACGCCCCGCATCCGGCCCGTCATCGGGCGAGTGCGAGGCGTCGTAGGATGGGGGCGGATCCGGCACCAAAGTCTGGGGTCGTGGAAGGTCGTCGACGGTCTGTACGACGATTCCCACCGGTGAAAGGGTCCGACCGCCGTCAGCGCGGGCGGACCATCGGCGCCGGCGCCGTTGCTGTCAGCGATTAATATCCTTAATTTTCAGCTTCACCGTACCGGCCGGCACGTCGATTTCGATCACGTCGCCCTCTTCCTTTCCGAGAAGACCGCTCCCGATCGGGCTATCGACCGAGATCTTGTTTTCGGAAATATCGGCTTCCTGTTCGGAGACGAGCGTGTACGTTTGCTCCGCGCCGGAGTCGACGTTTTCGACCGTGACCTTGGACAAAATGTATGCCTTGCTGGTATCGACGGTCTTTTCGTCGACGAGCCGAGCACGGGCGATGGTGTCTTCGAGCTTCGAAATCCGGGCTTCGAGTTTGCCCTGCTCCTCCTTTGCGGCGTCATATTCCGCGTTTTCCGAGATGTCGCCTTTGGCGCGGGCCTCGGCGATGGCGTCTGCAATCCGTGCGCGTTCCTTCGTTTTCAAAAACCGCAGCTCTTCTTTCAGATCTTGCAGACCCTCCTCGGTCAGGTAGACGGGTTTGTCTTTGGTCATAATAGCACGTGCGTACGTGAATACATCGACAGAAGGGACGTCCGAATCGGGGTCCGCCGGGTAAAAAAAGACGCCACAGCCTGTCGTGGCAGCGGCGGTGGCGGGGGTAATAATTCGAACTCGGACCGTAGTATTCGGCCGATGGTGAAAATTGTTCCTGTCCGTTTCCCCGCACGTTCCGGCATTTTTACGACCGAAAATGCAGAGGTGTCTGACGCCCTCGCCCTGGTGTGATCACCATCCGCCGCGTGCGGGTTCTCCGGGATCGGGTTGCTCAGGGTCGGGCCGCTCGGGGGCGGGAGACGATGTGGGCACATCCTGCAGGACGCGCCGTGCCTGCCACCACGTACGCTTCCAGTACCGGTCGTCCAGAGATGAAA
Organism: Bacteroidota bacterium; assembly: GCA_009908725.1. Lineage (GTDB taxonomy): Bacteria > Bacteroidota > Rhodothermia > Rhodothermales > Salinibacteraceae > Longibacter. The sequence continues at coordinate 2,882 of JAAAOT010000157.1, forward strand.
CCGTGACGCCGCTGCTGGCCGACGCGTGGACAAACTCACCGTTCGAGAGGTAGACGCCGACATGCCGGTCCTTTCGGCTCGGCCGGAAGAACACAAGGTCGCCCGGCTGAAGCTGCGACCGTCGAACCTCGGTGCCCACGCGCGACTGTCGTCGCGTGTCGCGGGGCAGGCGCAGGTCAAGGACGTCGGCGTACAGCGCCTGCGTCAGGCCGGAGCAGTCCACGCCGCGTCGGTCGGTGCCACCGAGGCGATGGGGAACGCCATCCCAGCGACGCGCTTCGGCCCGTAGACGGGGCTCGACTGTCCCTGCATCCGTCTGGGCGGCCGATCGGTCCGACGGGCGGGCGTCCGGGGCCGGGCGAGTCGACGTGCACCCGGTACCAAGAACGACCGCGATCAACATTAGAAGAACCGTCCGCGGTGTCGAATACTGCAACATGAATCGGGAAGGGTTGGTGGACGTCGATGGGATAGCTAGGCCGCGCTGAGCGGGAGCGACGCAACAACGCCTCGGCATTTTCGAGCGGCACGCGGAGCGAAAGCTGTGATGACCCATCCGGATAGACGGTGCGTTTTACGGTTGGATGCTTAAGGTAGAACCATCGTGGCAGGAATTCCAGGGCCAACGCTCTCGCATGTTCGAGCCGAGCGTTGAGGAATCGGCGAAAGCAGGAGAGAGTCCGCCATTGACACGGGTGAAACGGATCATCCCCCGCGGGCGCCGGGTATCGTAAACACCGGCCATTTTCTGGCCCCCGAACATACTTGTTCATCCGACCGGATCCCACCTATGCCGTACCCTGAGCAGATGGTACAGCCGATGCGCGAAGAGCTGACGCAACTCGGCGTCAAAGAGTTGAAGACGGCGGAGGCTGTCGACGAGGCGTTTGACGAAACGCGCGAGGGCACGATGGTCCTCGTCATTAATTCGGTGTGTGGATGCGCCGCGGGCAATGCCCGTCCGGCGGTCGCCATGGTGAAACAGGGCGATACGCATCCGGATGCCTACACGACCGTGTTCGCCGGCCAGGATCTCGAGGCCACAGAGCGAGCACGAGAATACCTTGTCGGCATTCCGCCGTCCTCCCCGTTTATTGCCCTGTTCCGGAACGGCGACCCGGTTTACGTCATCCAGCGCAAGCACATCGAGGGACGCACGGCCAGCGCCATTGCCGGTGACCTTCGCGCGGCGATCGACACTTACTGCACCGACGGGGATATCCCCGAAGACGCCCCGTCGCAGCCGTCGGATTCCGGCCGTGCCCAGAGCGACAACGTCCCGTCGTCGTTCCGATCGATCATGTAGGGTGCGAGCACCGGGCTTCGGCCCTGCGCGGCGTCGCGCCAACGGGCCTGTGACCTGATTCCACGATGCCTCGTCCATACCGGGCGGGGCATTCGTCTTTTCAGGCTGTGCCCCGACCGACGGGCGCCTCGTCTGCTGTCCGCGACCGATGCAGTTCGACACGCAGGCATGCGGTTCCGTTTTCCACCGTGAGTTCCGCCGGGGCCCCGATGGGAAGCGTGAGACGCGGAAGCAGGTGCCCGTACGCCAGGTCGGTCGCGACGGGGTAGCTCCTCTCGGAGAAGTGAGCGGCAAAGACCTCCGGCATGGAAAGCGATGGCTCCGAGACGTCACCCGGCCGAAACAATCCGAGCACGATGCCGGCAAGACCGTCCAGATGCCCCGCCAGATCAAGGTGCGTCAGCATGCGGTCGACGCGGTACGGGGCTTCACCGACGTCCTCGAGGACGAGAACAGCGCCCGTCAGATCCGGAAGGTGGGGGGTGCCGATGAGGCGCGTTAGAACCGAGAGGTTTCCACCGAGAAGCGGGCCGCGGCCGTTCCTACCGCCTGTGAGCACGGGGAGGTTCTCTGCGATGGTGAGCGGAGAGGCTTCGTCATGGGTCGCTACGCTTTGAAAGCACGCCGCTGCATCCAGGGTGCCGGTTTCGGCCGGTCCGTCCTGGACTGCGTCGCCCCCCCAGCCGTCGGCCGGAGGCGCGGCCGGGGACAGCGTCGCCCATTCGGTCACAACCGGCGCGGACAGGGAGCACCATCCAACATGGCGGTAGAGCGCCAGTTGAAGTGCTGTGAGGTCACTGTAGCCGATGACCCACTTCGGACCCGCGCTTTCCGCGATCACGTGGAACTGGTTCAGGAGACGCATGCAGCCGTATCCACCCCGCGCCGCGATGACGGCGCGGGCGTCCGGGTCGGCAAGGGCGTACCGTAGATCGTCGAGACGCCGCTTGTCCGGCGCTGACAAATACCCGTGCGGGGACGACACCTCCTCGGGGCGATAGCGGACATGTACGTCGTACACCTGCCGCAGCACGTCGAGCCCGCGCGCATACCGGTCGGCGTCGCGTGGCGCACTCGCGGGGGCGAGCACGATCACGCTGTCACCGGGGCGGAGGGGAGGAGGGATCATTGGGCGATCAGACAAAATCAGAGGAGGCTGCGGGGGGGCAGCGGCTGCATATCGACCGACGGGGGCCGGCTCTACAGCCAGCTCTTCCGTCGGAAATAATACACCAGCAACGCCGCGATCACTCCCATGGCCGCCATCGTGATCGGATAGGCATAGGGTGCGGATAGCTCCGGCATGTTTTCGAAGTTCATCCCGTAGATCCCGGCAACAAATGTCAAAGGGATAAAGATGGTACCGATGATCGTGAGGACCTTCATCACCTCGTTCATCCGCGTTGAGAGCGCCGTCATGTACAAGTCCATGAGTCCGCCGGCGAGCTCCCGGAGCGACTCAACCATGTCCAGCACCTGAACGGCGTGTTCATAGGCGTCGCGAACGAACGGTCGGAGCGTTTCTTCCGGCCACAGGGGATGCGTCATTCGTTCCAGATGCGAGAGCACCTCGCGCATGGGCCAGGCGTGACGACGCACGTAGACGAGATCCCGACGGAGCTCGTTGAGGTCGTGCTGGACCTGCTCATCGGGATCGTCCATGATCAGGTCCTCCAGCTTCTCCGCCCGCTCAGCCTGCGTTTCGAGGACGACGAAGTAGTTGTCGATGATGACGTCCAGGATTGCGTAGGCGAGATAGGCCGGCCCGGCACGACGGATTCGGCCCCGCCCCGACGCTATGCGTTCGCGTAGCGGATCGAGGATGTCGCCGGGCACTTCCTGAAAGGAGACGACGCCCTCGGGACGGATCACCAGGCTGACCTGCTCGGCGACGACATGTCCGGCTCCGTCGTGGTTGCCGGTATAAAGCATCTTCGTTGAAATGAAGATGGAGTCGTCGAACGTTTCCACCTTCGCCCGCTGACCGGTGTTTACGATGTCCTCCTGGGTGAGTGCGGACAGCCCAAGACGTTCGCCGAGCCGCTGGATCTTGTCTGCCTCGTGTACCCCCGTCACGTCCAGCCAGGTTACCGTGCCGTTGCCGGCGTTGAGAAAGCGGTCGACGGCCTCATCGGCGGATTCCGGCCGGTGGAGGTGGTGGGTATCCGGCCCGTAGGTGGTGACGTCGAACGTTACCGGCGTGGAGCGCGCTTCCCCAACGAAGACGACCGATCCCGGGGCCAGACCGACCTTGTGCTTCCGCTTCTTGACCGGGAAGAGAAGTCGGTCGGCGGCTTGCCGCGTTCGAGACATCATGGAATCATCGGGCGGTCACGAAAGAGAAAGGGACGGCAGGCTTACATCAACGGCATGATTAAGAGGAAGCCTGGGATGATGTCGACGGGCCGGAGCCGGAATCAGACGAGGACGAGGACTTCTTTTTCCGGGAGTAGCTCTCCGACGACGGGGATTCGAAGGCGGACGGTCCGGGTGTAGGCGAGGACGGGCCCCCTTTCAGCTTCTTGATTTTCCGTTTGTCCCGGATGCGACCGGGGAGCGTACTGAGAAGGCCGGTCACGACGCCGATCGCAAACGTGACGATCAAGATCAGGGCTGTCGAGCCCTGGGTCTGAACAAAGAGAAAGTCCACGGCCATCGGGTCATCGTTCTGGAGGGCGAAGACGACGGTCAGTACGGCGAGGATAAGTGCGAAGACAAGGGCGAAGCGCATGGTTACGGCAGTGATCTAACGGACAGAGGGGGCGAGGAAACAGAAAGCGCTGCACTTACGATTGGGTTGCGGTCTCCTTGACACGCGCGGCACCAACCTGTCGTCCCTTCCAGGAAACGCGACCGGTCCAGTGCGAGACGGCGGAGTCGAGTTGCAGTGCGCTTCCCAGCAGGTACGAGATCGGGGCAATCATGGCGTACAGGGGAGAAAAGCGGGTAAGCCGGTCGGTTGTGCCTTTCAGCAGAACGATGCTGACCAGGAAGCCGGGGTGAACGAGCGGAGACAGCACGAAGGTACCGAGAAAGAAGAGGTAGAGCGCAACGAACGAAGCGGGGGAGCCGCCGAGGATGAGGTACGCGTTTTTCCTAAACCCCCGCCAAGCATCGCCGAACGACCGGTACATGTAGACGGTGATTTCGTCGCGTACGTCGAGCAGTGCGGGGGTGAAGCCTTCGCCCTTAAAGTACCGACCGATTTCGACATCTTCGAGCACCTTGTCTTTCACGGCCATGTGCGGCTCGTAGGCGTGGTACCGGTCCGCGCCGACCATCCAGCACTGGCCGTTCAGCGCGCCAAGTGATTTGATCCGCACGAGCCGAACGAGTGGCCAGGGAAGTCCGGTCAGGATCGCGTTTGGAACGAGGCTGACGAGGATCTGCGCCGCGCCTCGAAGGCGAGGCAGGCCGGTTGCGACCGTGTCATCCGGTAGCGCAGACTGGCGTTCGACGATGCGCTGGAGGGCCTCTTCGTCTCTCAGTTCGGTGTCTGCATCAAGGAAGAGGTACCGGTCTCCATTCGCATGGGAGGCTGCCACATAGCATGCATGCGGTTTGCCGAGCCAGCCGGGTGGCGGCCCATCTCCGCGGACTGCGAGAAGGCGATCGTCGTCTTCTCTCTGTAAAACGTCCCACGTTTCGTCCGTCGACCCATCGTCCACGACAACGACCTCAAAGGCCTCGTATGTCTGTTCGAGGAGGGATGGAAGAAGCCGTTGCAAGTTTTCTTCTTCGTTTCGGGCCGGGATCAGGATCGAAACAAAGGGGGCCTGATCGAGAGACGCCCGCGTGCGCTTCCGTCGAAGGTAAACGATGTTCGCGAGGAGGGTGACCCAGATCAATACGTGGACGCCGGCGAGGATGGGAGCAACAACGTCGGCGTAAGGCAGGGTCGGCATGCGGTGCGGGTCATTGAAAAGAAAGGGGATGGGGCGGGCTAAACGCTCGGAGGATCAGCCAGAAACTGCCTGTAGAGCGGTGCAGGGTCGGTCGCGAGCAGGTCGTCCCGGAGCTTCTCCGCTTCCGCGGTTCGTCCCGATTCTTTCAGTGCCAGCCAGAGCCAGCTCCGGGCTTCGACGTCGGATATCCCAGCCTTCGGATGTTCGTGCAGGACCTCCGTAAGGTTTTGGAAGATGTCGATGGCAGCGGGGACGTCCTTTCCGGCGATGTCGGGGCGAAACATGAGGGATTGGCCCTTAACGAGGAGGACGTACGGCTCGTCCGGGTCCAGGGCCTCTGCTTCTTCGAGCCGGTTCATCGACCGACGGCCGTATCGGACAGCGTTGAAAATATTCGTTTCCCCAGCGCGGTAGGCCCAGAGACCGGAGAGCAGCGCTAGTTCACGCGCCGAGGCGTCCGGTCCGAGCTCCTTGGGAATACTGTCGATGATGGCCTCGTCTTCCGTCAGCGGGTAGAGGCGGTAGCGCGCCATCAGTTCTTCCGTGCGCGTGTCCGCCGAGTCGAGCATGGCCTTGAGGGCATCCGCATCCTGCTGAGCGTAGTGGACCTGCGTGGAGTCGGCAAACGTGAGCGACACGGTAAGAAGGAGAATGGCGATCATATGAGGATCAGAGGTAGCGCTCGAAGAACGGCGCGAGACGTGAGAAATCCCAGATGTCTGTCGGGCTTTTTCGACCGTCGAGGAGAATCGTGTGCGGATTCTCGGGTACGGTCTTCCGAAGCGTATGCCAGAGATGCCTCAAACGATCCCGTTCGGTTCCGTCAGGGGCCCTGTGCGGGTTACCGGGTCGCAGGCAGGCCGTCGGGTACTTGTCGCCCCAGGACGTCACGTTGATCGCGACGGGCCACCACGTCGCCTCGGGGTACAGGCGTCCGAGGCGCTGGGTGGCATCCTCGGGGAAGGGTTGGATGCCGGCGGCGGGAGCGTGAAGCTCCGCCTCAGGGAAATACACGAGGACGGTGTGTGGCTCCTCCCTGAACCGCCGAGCCGTTCGCCGGAGGGTCGCGGCGCGACGGCTAGCATTCTCCGGGGGAAACGGTTGGGCTCCGACCGCGGCAAAAAATGGGTAATGCTCCCACTCATTCATCCAGATGGTGGCCGGGCGATGCATCCACTTCGTTAACAGGTACCATAGAAGGTGCCCGTCGTAGAAATGGTGATGATTCGCGTACAGGATAACGGGCGCGTCGTCGGGCACGCCGTCGGTCTCGGAGGGAGACCTTTCGCTCATCCACGCCACACGTCGAAAGGTGGACCGGAGTTCATGACGCATGAGAGCCCGGACCGTCGCCGCACCGAGACGTTTAAAAATTGACATCGAGTGCGGCCGTAGCAGAGACGAAGCGAACGAGGGAGCGGACGAGAACGAGCGCGTAGTTGAGGCCACGTACCCGCAGAATCGGAATGATTGGGGGCCTCGGGCAGGACGCTACACGTCCTTGAGGGTGTGCTTCCGGCGCTCGTAATTGTCGACGGCGACCAGAAACAGCTTCCGCCGAAAGGATGCGTATGCCCGGTGGTTCAGGTTGTCGTAGTCGTTTGCACGCACTTCGTTCATGATCTCCCGGTACATGCGGGCGGCGCCGCGGATACCGAGGCGGCATTGCCAGGGGAGCGCGTCAATGCCGGCGAAGCTTTCGCGGTAGCGCCATTCCGCCTCCTCCATGATCGATTCCAGGAGTTCCGGGTAGGCGTCGGGAACGTTGCCCTCGCGAAGGTCTCGTGTGTTGACGCCGTGATCTCGGAGCCACGTTCCAGGCAGGTAGACCCGCCCGAGGGCACGTGCATCCTCGCCCACGTCCCGGAGGATGTTCGTGATCTGCATTGCGATTCCCAGTTTCCGCGCGGGGTCCTCGAGATCGGCGCGTCGCTCGTCGTCGCGGACGAGGAAGGGAAGCATCATGGCCCCCACGCTTCCGCCGACGAGGTTGGAGTAGTGAATGAGGTCCTCGAGCGTGTCGACCGTCCGGCCCTCCAGGTCCCAGCGTGCGCCGTCGATCAGTTCATAGAGTGGCTCCCGGTCCAGGTGATACTGCTCGTGGACTTCGAACAGGCGTCGCCAGAGAACGTCGTCGCCGGGCGGATTGGCTGCCAGCGTCGCTTCGAGCGACCGGTGGAGGGACTGCAATTCGTGGAGCGTCTGATCGGCACCGACCTCCAAGACCCGCTCGTCGGCCAACGTATCGACGCGGCGACAAAACAGGTACAGGGTCGCGATGGGCATCTGAACTGATCGCGGAAGGAAGCGCGTCGCGAGGGAGAACGTGCGCGAATGGTGGCGAAACGAACTCCAGATCCACCGGTCCTCATCGGAGCGGGAGTCGAGCGTAGCCGTCGACATAAGGTAGGAAGGGGAACTCAGGCAGGTCGGTCGAGGGCGGCAGGCCGCGCGGCGCGCTATGCCTGTTGGGGCTGTGCCGTCTTGATCGAGGGCTCACGCCGGCCCGACAGGTAGATGACCGCGAACGGGAGAGCCGTTGCCAATCCGCCTGCGAGCACGGCGATGTAGAGGCCTTCCAGCAGGCAGATGCCGAGCGGGAACGCGCAGTTGACCACGTAGAGCCAGGGGGCCCAGCGATTCATTTCTTTCAGGCCGCCGCCAATGAACTCGTATCCTGCGATAATAATCAGGGACACGACCAGCCACCCGATCCAGTTCGACAACGGCATCCCGTAGTAGAAGCCATCCACGGTGTACGACCAGAACGGAACCTGACCCTTCGTCATGGCCGGGTCGAGTGATACGTCCCACAGGACCATGAAGACGGTCCCGAGCAGAACGCCGGTCCACCGCGATCCCGTCGCACGGCGTGCAAGGTCCAACGAGACCAGCGCCATGGCAAACCAGGAGGGCGGGATAAAGTAGGGAACGTGGTCAAACATCTTCGGTCCGAGCCACTGCGTGTATTCGTACGCCCCGAACGGCAGAGCGACGCCGTTCCACGTTGCAAACCCGGTTGTCCCGATCAGTTCGCTCGCTCCGCCGATGAAGCACCCCCAGACCACGAAGAACGTCATTCGTTTCCAGCCCAGCGACACACCGTACATCAGGATGGGAAGAATCGCGAGCATGGCCATAAACGTCCATGTTGGCGTTTTGACCAGCTTGTCGTACATCGGGCCGAAGATCTCCCATGCGGCCGGAAAGAGTTTCAGGAGCAGCATTCCCAGGAGACTGAACACGACCGATCCCACGAGGAGCCAGAATCCGAACCGGAAGAGCTGTTCGATGGAATCTTTGTAACCCTGAGAGGCGGTATCCGTGGGCATACAGAATTGGAAGGTCGGGTGAGTGAAGGTGAAAACCGCGGGGCGCTCGGGCCCGGGTGCCGTCGTCGCACGTGTGCACCATAGCACGTATGCACGGAGGCAGCGGATAGGGTGCGCGGCACAGGTCGGGCCGCGGGGCAGCAGGAAAACAGGCGGTCGGCGCCCGCATCCAAGCTATGTAACGGGCCGCTCGGAGTGAATGAACGTTTCTGGAAGGAGGTCCGGCATTCTGCGACGAACTTGCATATGGTCGAGCGGCACAGGTTGTTATCCATACGTGAACGCTACCTATCCTGTCCCTGCATCGCTTTCTGCTTGATGATAGCCATTCGTCCGCCGGAGTATTTTCCTCGCTCCGTGTATATGTCGCTGATGCAACACGCAGATCACTTCGTGCTCGCGGACACGTTTCAATACAGTCGCCAATCGTTCCAGAACCGTAGCAAGCTGCGCAATCCGAATGGCTGGCAGTGGATCACAGTCTCGCTGAAGGGCTATGCCTACGGCGATCCGATCCGAACGGTTACCGTTGACAACGACGACCGCTGGAAGGAGAAGCACTGGCGCGCCTTTATGTACAACTATCGGTCAACGATGTACTTCGAGTTCTACGAAGACCGCTTCCGTCCGGTCTTCGACGAGGATGACCACGAATACCTGGGTGCGCTGACGTGCCGGACGGTGGAGATTCAGGCTGACTTGATGGACATCGATACAACCATCACTCGGGCGTCGGAGCTGCCGGGCGAGCCCGACACAATCGGTGCCGTGCTGGACGCGCTGGACGTTCCGGACGCCCCGCTCCTCTGCGGGCAGGATACGGTTGAAGTTGACGCACGCACCGACCGCGAAACGCGTGTCCTCGATTTTGACCTGGAGCCCTACCATCAAAACTTCGAGGGGTTTGAGCCGGGCATGTCGGCCATGGATTTCCTGTTTAACTACGGGCCGGATGCCGCTCTCAGGATCGCAGACGCCGGTTCGGTTGCCGTTTTCGACCCGGACGCGGACGAATAGCACGCCGGGACGACTCGCTCCGTGTCCCATTCCTGAATTCTTCCACCCAGATCCAGACACTGAATGATTCTCCCCGACCATGATATTCGGCGCCTCGCGACAGAGGCGTCCATGATCGACCCCTTCGTCGACGGCCAGATTCGCGAGAACGTCGTCAGCTACGGCCTCAGTTCGTTCGGGTACGACATGCGGATCGCTACCGAATTTCGGGTCTTTACCCCGAACATCCACAACAGCGTCGTGGACCCGAAGCGCATCGATGAGCGTGCGATGGTGGAGTACGAAACGGAGGATCACATCCTGATTCCGCCAAACTCGTACGTGCTCGGGCGGTCCGTCGAGTATTTCAAGATGCCGCCGGACGTGCTTGCGATCGTTCTGGGGAAATCCACGTACGCTCGCAGCGGTATTATCGTGAACGTGACGCCACTGGAGCCCGGATGGGAGGGGCATGTGACGATTGAAATCAGCAATGCGACGCCGCTCCCGGCCAAGGTGTACGCGAATGAAGGCATCGCGCAGGTCGTCTTCCTGCGAGGGGACGTGCCCGAAGTGTCATACGCCGACAAACAGGGCAAGTACCAGCAACAGCGTGGGATCACGTTGCCTCGAATGGATGATGCGGGCGACGGCGCGACCGGCTAGCGAGGCGACCTGATTGAATCGTTTACCTGCGCGTCCGAATGCTTCGGTCTGGGCGGACGCGTCCTTCGGTGCTGCAGCCACCCGCACGGCACAGACACCAGGGAGCCCTTTTGCGTCACATGCGTTCCTCAGAACCCGATCTGATCAAACTATTCTGTCAGTGAATCTCTGTCGACCATGAGCACGGAAGCTTCTTCGAGCGAAGATACACAGACGTCGTCCGGGTGGTCGGCGCGTCGGATTGTCGTGGCGATCTTCTTCGCCGCTCTCGTGGCGATCGTGTCATACAGCGCGATCACGCAGTTCGAAGGTCAGCCGTACATGGAAGTCCCTCATGGCGACCATGTGCACTATGTGCCGAAGGACTGGGACGAGGATGTCCCGATCAGTGATTTCCCCACGCAGAAGCCCGGACCCAACGAGCGCATTCTTCCGGATGGCCGCGTGGTTCAGACGGCGCCTCCTGCGGAGTAGAGTCGAACCGGTCACCGTTCCGGCCCTTCGACCGGCGCATCACGCGTCGGTGCGCGTGCGATCGAGCTTGGCGAGCCGTTCCAGGACGCCGCCGAGGTTTTGTCTCATCTGCTCGGACGGCTCTGCCACCGGCGGACGCGACCTTCTCCACCCGGCATCCCCCGATTGTTCGGCGAGCAGGCATTTCACAGCCGTGATGACGGGGTACTGACCGATGTCCATACGCATGTTCGTCAGGCGGTCCTGTGCATCGCCGACGTCCTCACCGCGCTTCAATGCGTCGTAGACAGCTCGGGCGAGCGGCGCCGTGACGTTCACCGTGGCGGAAATGCAGCCGGCGCCGTTTTCGCCGAGGATCGGTGCCAGGTACCGCTCGGTTCCCGCGAAAATGCGGAGGTCGGGAAACGAGCGACAGAGAACCTGCATGTGGTCCCATTCGCGGCTCGAGTCCTTGACGCCGGCAATCTTGTCGCCATGGGCATCGAGGAGGTGCTGGATGACCGGAAACGAAATATTTACCCCGGTCAGGTCGGGGAAGTGATAGAGAAACACGCGCAGCCGATCGTCCTCCACCTCCCGGATTAACCGGTCGTACCATGTGAATACGCCATCGTCGGAGATGACGGGGAAGTGGAACGGGGGAAGCACGAGGCAGCCGGCGACGCCGTGTTCGGTGGCGTGACGCGTGAGGGCGACGGTATCGGGAAGGGGACACGCGCCGGTTCCGATCAGCAGGGACTCAGGCCGGACGCCATGTTCGACCACAGCGTCGAGCGTCTCGCGCCGTTCTTCTACGGTGAAGGACAGGCCCTCACCGGTTGTGCCGAACAATAGCACGAAGTCACATCCCAGATCTTGCAAGCGATGTATGTGGCTCGCAAGGCGTGCTGCATCCGGGCGTTCCTCTTCGGTGAGGGGAGTGCAGGACGCAGCGATCACGCCGTGCGGTCGAGACTCATCCATAATGGACGGCATTCAGTGGGTGGTCGAGGTTTGTGGGCGCCGTGGCCGAACCGATGAGCCGGTAGACCAGGCGCTGTATCGGAAAAAGGTACAAGGGCGGAGCCGGCTTTTCATCCGGGTACCCGGATCGGTCTCGGAACGGTCAATCATACCTGCATGGACACTTTGCGCCGGGCTCCACTATATTGCGGGCATCGCGCAGACGGTGACGAGCCCCGGATCATTCGCCACGGCGACGTCGACCGCTGCAATCTCTTTTGAGCCGCTACTCCATACCCCCGCTCATGGTTCGTCGATGCTTCGTGGTGCCGGTGATGATCTTCATCATCCTGTTTGCCCTCCCCCGAACGGTGGACGGGCGCGTGGTCCGGATCGAGGTAGAGGACCGGTCTGTCGTCTACGACGGGGAGTCGACCGGCCCGCACGGGCGATACGAGGTCATCCGCGGGAAAATTTACTTTGCCTTCGATCCCGCGCATCCGCGAAACCAGAACATCACGGATCTGTCCCTAGCGCCGAGAAACGATCGCGGCGAAGTGGAGGCGTGGACCCGGTTCGTTATCATGCAGCCGACGGTCGTGGAAATGCGTCGCGGCATCGGGATGGTGGAGGTGGTCAATCGTGGACGACCGGCCGCTCTGCGGTACTTCAACGATGCCGGCGGTTCCTTCGAGGATCTAGCCTCGGATCCGGCGTCGCTCGGGGACCTGCTCTTGCTTCGTCAGGGGCTGACGTTGATGTGGCTCGGATGGCAGTGGGACGTGCCACGAAACGAGGGGCGGTTCCGGCTCCACGTCCCCAGGGCCCAGCACCCGGATGGATCGCCGGTCACCGGTCTGGTCCGGAGCGACTGGGTTGTTGACGACACCACGTTCACGATGGCCCTGGGGCATCGCGACCACGTGGCGTACCGGCCAGTGCGGTTTGACCATCCCGACAACGTCCTGACGCGGCGTTCGGGACGGTACGCCGACCGAAAAGTTGTCCCGCGTTCCGACTGGCGGTTCGGTCGTGCGGTTGCCGACTCCGTCGGGGCGCGGATCGTACGCGACAGCACAAAGATCACCCTGACGAGCGGCTTCCAGCCCGGCCACATCTACGAGCTTGTGTACCGCGCGTCTCATCCTGCCCTCGTTGGTCTGGGTCCGGCAGCCATCCGGGATGCCGTCGCGTACTTGAAGCACGACTCGCGATCGATTGCTCCGGTGGACCGCGTCTTCGGGCTCGGGATTTCGCAAACCGGGCGGTTCCTCCGGCAGTTCGTGTACGACGGGTTCAACACGACGGAAGGCGGCCGCATGGCCTTCGACGGGATGATGGTGCTGACGGCCGGGGGCGGGAGGGGAAGCTTCAACCATCGATTCGCTCAGCCGTCGCGCGACGGCCATCGGTACTCGGCGTTCTTTTACCCGACCGACCTGTTTCCCTTCTCGACAGCAACGCAGTTCGACTCCGTTGGCATTGAGCGTGACGGTCTCTACGCTCATCTCGCGCGTCCGGATCATGCGCCGCGGACGATGTTCATCAACACGGGCTACGAGTATTACGGCCGGGCCGCGTCGCTCATCCACACGACGCCAGATGGGACCACCGATGTTGCGCTGGCCCCCGGCGAGCGGATCTACCACCTTGCTTCGGCGCAGCATGTGCCCGGAGCACTCCCGGATGCGCCCGCACCGGACAGTACCGCCTTTCTGGCGGAGCATCCGATTGATACGCGGCCCGTCTACCGGGCACTTCTCGTTGCCATGACCAACTGGCTCGATCATGGTACGGAACCGCCGCCGAGTGCTTTTCCAACCGTCGGCGAGGATACGCTCGTGCCGGTGAATGCGCTGCAGTTTCCGGCTGTAGCCGGCGTAGAGCCGCCGGGCGTCGTGCACACGGCGCATCGCATGGACTACGGACCGCGATGGGACCGGAGCCGCGTGATTACCAACCAGCCACCGCACATTGGGCGGGCATTTGGGATGCTAGTGCCGCAGGTGGACAGCGTCGGAAACGAGCTCGGAGGGGTCCGTTCGGTCTTTGTGCAAGCTCCTCTTGCAACGTTGACGCCGTGGCGACTCCGGACGGACGCCCGGCACAATACGAACGAACTCGCTGATTTCCTCGGCGGAATGATCCCGCTGGCACGGACCGATACCGCCGCTTCCGCGAGCACCGATCCCCGACCGACCGTGCAGGATCTGTACCCGGCGAGGGACGCGTACCGGGCCCGCGTCCGGGAAGCCGCCGACCGGCTCATTGAAGACGGCTTCCTCCTGACCGAGGACCGAGCGGCCGAGATCGACCGTGCGATGGCGCTCTGGGACTGGTTGATGGCGCCTTGAGCGTCCCTGCTTCTGTCTGTTTGACTCTTATCTGATCCACATCCATGCGCGTACTATTTCTTCAGCGTCATGCCCAGGCGGAGAGCGGCGCCGCCTACGCGAACGACCATGAGCGAGAACTCACGGATGGCGGACGTCGCGATGCGGTCGCCATCGGTCGGCATCTGGCACGGATCGGACAGATCCCTGCACACATCGTCAGCTCGTCGGCCGTTCGCACGCGGGAGACGTCTGAATACGTAATGCGAGGCGCCGATCGATCCGACATCCCGGTTGAATCGACCGATCGGCTGTACCAGGCCGCGCCGGAGGAAGTCATGGACGAGATCCGCGCGATGAACGGAGGGCACGGCAATGTGCTCCTGGTAGGGCACCAGCCGGCGTGGGGCGCCGTGATTCAGCGACTGACCGGGGCTCAGGTGGATATGCGAACGGGGGCGATCGCCTGCATTCAGCTTTCGGTCCGTTCGTGGTCACAGGTTCAGTCGCGCAGTGGACGGCTGGTGTGGTTCCTTCCGCCGATGGCTGTGAAGGGGAACGGATTGTCGTAACGGGCGCCGGTCGCATCGGGATTAAGTAAGGAGGAATTATCCCAGGGCGACGTCGAGCAGCATCATCACCGCGAATCCGCCCATGGCTCCCATGGTCGCGAGGTCGGTATTCCCGTGTCGCTGAGACTCCGGGATCAGTTCCTCGACGACGACGAATATCATCGCTCCGGCGGCGAAAGCTAGAGCGTAGGGGAGGATGGGCCGAATATTCAGCACGGCGGCTGCGCCGATGACAGCAGAGATGGGTTCGACGACGCCGGACAGCTGGCCGTACCAGAAGCTTTTCGGGGCGGAGATGCCTTCTCCACGTAGCGGCATCGAGACGGCGACGCCCTCCGGAAAATTCTGCAGACCGATGCCGATCGCAAGGGCGATGGCTGCGGCCAGGGTCGCCCCGGTGGCTACCTCCATCTGCAGGGCGGCCGCGCCGAACGTGACGCCGACGGCGAGCCCTTCAGGGATATTGTGCAAGGTGATGGCGAGAACAAGAAGCGTCGCGCGCCGCCACGACGTCGGGATGCCTTCCGCCTCCTCCATGCGAGCGCCGACGTGCAGGTGCGGGAGGATGGCGTCGGCGAGCCGGAGAAAGACGCCGCCGAGGAGAAATCCGACGGTTGCCGGCAGCCAGGTCGGAACGCCCTGGGCCTCCGCCATGTCGATCGACGGCGCGAGCAGCGACCAGAAGCTCGCGGCGATCATAACACCCGCGGCGAACCCCATCATTGCGTCGAGGAGACGACGGTTAATGGTGCGGGTCACGAACACGAGCGCCGCGCCGAGCGCGGTCACGGTCCACGTGAAAAGCCCGGCCAGGAAGGCCTGAAGGACAGGCGATTGTACCACAAACCACTCCGTTGCGGCGTCAACCATGCGTAAGCGGAAGGTTATTCGTGCAGAGGAACGAGATGACGATGCAGAGTCGCTGAGATAATAGGGAAAAAACCGACCGTAGATCGACGATCATCACATACCAAAAAACGCCACCCCTCGGTTGGAAGGGTGGCGCGGATAGCCTCAGAATGATCTCCACTGCGGTCCGGACGGGACTCGAACCCGCGACCTCTGCCGTGACAGGGCAGCATTCTAACCAACTGAACTACCGGACCGTGTATTCGGTCAGGAGATCGGACGAGGCAATGTGAAAGAAAGTGTTGTAGCGGTCCGGACGGGACTCGAACCCGCGACCTCTGCCGTGACAGGGCAGCATTCTAACCAACTGAACTACCGGACCGTGGTGGTCTGGAAACGAGCGATACTTTCGCTTCCGAGCGATGCATAGGGTACGACGACCGGAGCGTGTGAGTCAAGCCTCCGCATGTGAAGGGTCGTCGATTTGTACAGTGCGCGTCTGGGATACAAACCGCAGAGCGGTGTCCATCACAATGTCAATCAAAATCACCCGCACTCTGGAATGAGTCGGGTGAACCGATGCTGTCGCGCATCGTCGTCGCACAACACGTGCGTTGTAGCGGGGGCAGGATTCGAACCTGCGACCTTCGGGTTATGAGCCCGATGAGCTACCAGCTGCTCTACCCCGCGATGTATGGTCGTGCCGCCGATGAGGTGCCGGGCGGACATCCGCCGGAATCGTCATCGATGGAGGAGGACTTGTTCGCGTGCCGTCCTCCGCGTTTCGTGCACTGCTTGTGCTCAGTAGCGGGGGCAGGATTCGAACCTGCGACCTTCGGGTTATGAGCCCGATGAGCTACCAGCTGCTCTACCCCGCGATGTTACGGCGATGTCGGACACCGAAGCCGTGCTGCTGAGCGCTTCATGACCGCGCCTTGTCTCCGCGCGCTGCGTTCAAAATATGCGGGCACTGCCCGTTTTTCCCGTCGCGGATCACCTTAGACCCTGAGGCGCCGGTCTTGTTCTGCAAAATCCGTCTATTAGTATAGATTAATACAACGCTCACGGAAGTTGTGTTTCTGAGCCATCCGCCTCGTCTTTGTCCTCCGCTGTCGTCCACGAATGACGGCTGCTTGTATAAGGAGAAACGAAGCGACGCTCCGATTTATGGCGGGCACCACACTATGCGTGAGATCATTTGATTCCGGCCTGTGGCGATTTTTCGGCCCAACGGGTCGTGAGGTCCAACGAAACGTAGGGTTCGAGGGGGCTACCTCGAATTTGAGGGCACGACGCGCGGCGTAACGTAAGGAACGGGGCATCGCTGTTAACTTTCTGTGCGGTGCCGCTGTCGTGTGCGTGTCTACGGCGTTGCTTGTATACTACGCCAGAGAAGCGGCTATCATCGGTTGCCGCCTTCCATTTCATCCTATCGGCCTTGCTCACGAACGCTCACACACATGGCTACGCTTCATCCGTTTCGCGCCGTTCGTCCCGACCCCGCGCACGTCGAGGAAATCGCTTCCGTGCCGTACGATGTGATCAATACCGAAGAGGCTCGTGACCTGGCCGAAGGCAAGCCAAAGAGCTTTCTTCACGTGATCCGGCCGGAGATCGACCTTGAGGAAGGCATCGACGAACATGCCGACGCGGTGTATGCGCAGGGAGCCAGGAATCTGCGCGCGTTCGTTGAGGATGAGGATACGCTCCAGGAGGAGGGACCGTCGGTCTACGTGTATCGCCTTATCATGGATGGTCGCGAGCAGACCGGCATTTTTGGATGCGTGTCGGTCGAAGACTACGACACCGAGGTCATTCTGAAGCATGAGAAAACCCGACCGGTGAAGGAGGACGACCGAACGCGCCACATCGTAGAACAAAAAGCGCACGCAGAGCCCGTCATGTTGACCTTTCGGGATGATCCGACGGTCGAGACGGAGATGCGAACGGCGATGCAGGGCACGCCGCTTTACGACTTCACGGCGGAGGACGGCGTGCAGCATACAATCTGGCGTGTGGCCGACCCGGCCAAGCTGGTTGACGCGTTCGGTGGCATCCCGAATCTGTACGTTGCAGACGGTCATCATCGGTGCAAGGCGGCAAGTCGCGCGGCCGAGCACTTCCGCGACGGATCCACCGCTTCGTCGGACCCGGACGCGCCCGAGTACGAGTTTTTCCCAGCGGTCCTCTTTCCGATGGGGATGATGCACATCATGGCCTACAACCGCGTCGTTTTCGATCTACCGGTTTCGCCCGGGGAGTTTCTGGATCAACTGGACGCGGCGTATGAGATCGAGCGCAACGTCAACGACCCGGTCCCGCAGACGAAGGGAACCGTCTGCCTGTATCTGGACGGCGCCTGGCACAGGATGGAGCTGCCCGCGTCCGAGGGGGATCGCTCCGTGGATCAGCTCGATGTGGCACGCCTGTCGGAATACGTTCTCGAGCCGATGCTCGAGATCACGGACCCGCGGCGCGACGCGAACATCGACTTCGTAGGCGGAATCCGCGGCACCGGCGAACTCGAAACGCGCGTCGACGACGGGCGGGCCTCGCTCGCCATTTCGATGTATCCGACGGCCATCGAAGAACTGCTTGACGTCTCGGATGAGGGGGATCTGATGCCGCCGAAGTCGACCTGGTTCGAGCCCAAGCTGCGCTCCGGCCTTCTCGTACACGACTTTGCCGACGACGTTGACGGCGCGTAACCGACTCCGCGCTCCGACTTCTTCGCTCTTTTTCCAGAAGATACCCGTTGAACGATGACCATTCTCGTCGCCGATAACATCGCTCAAGTGGGCCTCGAGGCGCTCGAAGAGGCGGGGCACCACGTGGTCGACGACGCCTCGCTGAACGGAGACGCGCTGGTGGAGGCATTAGGGACCGAGCGCCCGAACATTCTGATCGTGCGGTCCACGAAGGTGACGCCTGAGGCACTCGACGCGAGCCCGGCGCTGTCGCTGATCGTCCGTGCGGGAGCCGGATATGACACGATCGACGTCGATGGCGCCTCCGCGCGTGGGATTTACGTGGCCAACTGCCCCGGCAAAAACTCCGTGGCCGTTGCCGAGCTGACCCTCGGCCTGATCGTTTCACTCGACCGGCGGATTCCGGACAACGTCGCGGACGCCCGGGCGGGCCGATGGGATAAAAAGACCTACGCGAAGGCGGAAGGCCTGAAGGGTCGGACGATCGGCGTGGTCGGTCTCGGCAATATCGGGGAGGAAGTGGTCCGGCGTGCCCAGGCGTTTGACCTGGACGTGGTAGCGTGGAGCCGGTCCCTCACGCCGGAGCGTGCTGGAGACATGGGCATCGGTTACTGCGAATCGGCGGTCGACGTTGCCCGAAGTGCGAGCATCGTATCTCTTCACGTAGCGTCCACGCCCGAGACCCACCACCTCGCAGATCGCGAGTTCTTCGAGGCGCTTCTGAAAGGGGCCTTATTCATTAATACGACGCGTGCCGCGGTCGTGGATGAGGACGCGCTCCGCTGGGCCCTCGACGAGCGGGACATCCGTGCGGGCCTCGACGTGATGGAGGGCGAGCCGGCCGAAAAGCGAGGATCCTTCGACAGCGACTTCGCGGAGCATCCCAATGTCTATCTCACGCATCACATCGGCGCCTCGACGCAGCAGGCGCAGGATGCGACGGCGCTGGAGGCCGCACGCGTGGCGAACACGTTCAGTCGTACGGGAGACGTCCCGAATTGCGTGAACCTGGCGACGCAGAGTCCGGCTACGCATCAGATCACGGTCCGACACCTCGATGAGGTCGGCGTTCTGGCGCGCGTGCTCGACGAAATGAGCAAGGCGGAGTGGAATATTCAGGAAATGGAGAACGAGATTTTCTCTGGTGCGCGCGCGGCCGTGGCCACGATGCGCTTCTCCGGCGACCTGACCGACGGCGTCGTAGAGCGCATCGAAGCGCAGGAGAAAGTTCTGGCTGTATCGGTCATCGAGCTGTAGGCAACGTCGTTCTGTACCGGGCTCGTTTCCAGGGTGAAATTTGCGGTCACCGATCTGCGGTCTCGACCGACCGGGGCCGCTGTCGGTTACAATCGGCTGGGGCGACTGTCCGGTAGGAGCCTGTCGTGACGAACGGTATAGATGGACGCGACAGGCCGGCGTGTTCGGCCTGCGAGAAGTGTCGCCGTGTGCAGACCGCACTGCGGGGGCTCAGGAGACTTGGGCTGGGACCAGATGTCGCTATCTTACGCGCCCCGTGTGTGCGGATGCGCCGGCACAACGTTGCGGGGCCTGCCGAAGCGGAGTACGTGTTCCAGTTTTCACCCAGACACATCGAGTTGTCTGTCGTGGCATAGCCTACCCGATCCGAAGGCTCGCAAGATTTTTGGTTATCGCGAAATGGGTACGGGCGCTAACCGGCAGACTTCGTTTAAACTGCGGAGGCTTCGGTTGAATTGCATGGGTGGTGCAGGGTACCTTTCCTATTCGCGTCGCGGTTTGTCTTTCGATTGCTATCTCCATCTGTATGAGTTCATCCTCCACGTCCAAGAAGCGCGGTCGTACGCCGCTGATGCGGCAGTACTACGACATCAAGCGGGAGCAGCCGAGTGCGGTTCTCCTGTTTCGCATGGGCGATTTCTACGAGACGTTCGAGGACGATGCGCAGACTGTGAGCCGGATCCTCGGAATCACGCTCACGTCGCGCAACAACGGGAAGGCGGACGACATCCCGATGGCCGGCTTTCCGCATCATTCGCTGGATTCGCACCTGCCGAAGCTGATCCGGGCCGGACTTCGCGTGGCGATCTGCGAGCAGGTGGAGGACGCGTCCGAGTCCAGCGGGTCGGTGGTAAAACGGGCCGTGGTAGAGGTCGTGACGCCGGGTGTTTCGTTTCACGATGAACTCCTGAGTCCGAAGCAGTCCAACTTTCTCGCAGGCGTTCACTTCGGAACCGGACGCGACCGCGACCGAGTCGGATTCGCGTTTGTGGACGCCACGACGGGGGAATTCGCCGTTGCGGAAAGCCCGGTCGAGGAACTGGAGAGCCTGATGCAAACGGTGGCGCCGTCGGAAGTCATCATCGACAAGCGGAGGAAGGACCGGCTGGAGCAGTCGCTGCGCGCGCAGCCGTTCACGGTCACCACGCAAGAGGATTGGGTGTTCGGCGACGACTTTGCAACCGAGACGCTGCTCGACCACTTCGATGTCCACTCGATGAAGGGCTACGGGGTGAATGACATGGACCTGGGCCTCGTCGCGGCAGGCGCGGTTCTGCATTACCTGGGCGAAACGCAGCGCGGACGTTTACCGCACGTCCAGTCCGTTCAGCGTTATTCGAACGAGTCGCACATCGCACTCGACCCGCAAACGAAGCGCAATCTCGAACTCGTCTCCAGCATCCAGGATGGCTCGCGCGACGGTACCCTCGTCGACATTCTCGACCGGACGGAGACGCCGATGGGCGGGCGAAAGCTGCGCGCCTGGCTCGTGCGCCCGCTCCGGCAGGTCGGACCGATTCAGCGGCGGCAGCAGGCGGTCGAATCCTTCGTGGACGATCGGGCGCTCCGTGACGATATCCGCGAGGCGCTGTCGCAGATGGGCGACTTGGAGCGTCTGGCCGGGAAAATTGCGACCGGGCGCGCTACGCCGCGAGACCTCGTGGCCGTCAAGCATACGCTTCAGCGAATCCCGGACCTGCAAGCCCGGCTTCAGCAGGATGGCGGCGTCACGCTCACCGATATCGCGGAGACGCTGACGGTTTGCCCGGCGGTCGTGCAGAAGATCGACGACGCGCTGGTCGACGAACCGCCCGCCAAGATCGCCGACGGCGGACTCATACAGGAAGGCTACGACGAAGAACTGGACGACCTGCGGTCCATCGCCCGTGACGGCAAGTCGTGGATGAGCGAACTGGAGGCGCAGGAAAGCGAGCGCACGAACATTCCATCGCTCAAAGTCGGGTTCAACAAGGTGTTCGGCTACTACCTGGAAGTCACGAATCCGCACAAGGATAAGGTGCCGGAGGAATACATCCGGAAGCAGACGCTCAAGAACTCGGAGCGCTACATCACGCCGGAACTCAAAGAGATGGAGGAGAAGATCCTCACGGCGGAGGAGAAGATTGAGACGCTGGAGCTGGAGCTGTTCCAGGAGCTTCGCGCCATGATCGCGGAGGAAACGGCCGTGCTTCAGTCCAACGCATCGCTGCTGGCCGAAATCGACGTGTTTGCCGCGCTCGCCGACATCGCGACGACCTTCGACTACGTGAAGCCGGACGTCAACGAGTCGCTCGTGATCGACATTGAGGACGGTCGGCATCCGGTCGTGGAGCAGACGCTGGACGCCGGCGAGCGGTTTATCCCGAACGACGTGCACCTCGACCCGGATAGCGATCAGATTCTGATTATCACGGGGCCGAACATGGCGGGGAAAAGCGTGGCGCTCCGGCAGGTCGGGCTGATCGTACTCCTGTCGCAGATCGGCGCGTTCGTCCCGGCGAAAGCTGCGAGCATCGGCGTCGTGGACCGCATCTTCACGAGGGTGGGCGCGAGCGATAACCTCGCGGCGGGCGAGAGCACGTTTCTGGTCGAGATGAACGAAACCGCCAACATCCTGAACAACGCCACCGCCCGCTCCCTGATCTTGCTGGATGAAGTCGGGCGCGGTACCTCGACGTTCGATGGCCTGTCGATCGCGTGGTCTCTAGTCGAATATCTGCACGAACGGCCCGAGGTGGCAGCCCGGACGCTCTTCGCGACGCACTACCACGAGCTGAATGCCATGGCCGACCGGTTGGGGCGTGTGCGCAACTACCGGATTCAAGTGACGGAGCACGACGGCGAGATTATTTTCATGCGGAAGCTCGTTCCGGGCGGGGCCGATCACTCGTACGGCATCGAGGTGGCGCGCATGGCCGGACTCCCGACGCCGGTGATCAACCGCGCGCGAGAGATTCTGGTTCACCTCGAAAGTCAAGACCTCCAGGTCCGCTCCGGCGCGGCAGACGGGGACGCGGATGACGACGGTGGCGTTTCGGCCCGCAACGCAGATACGGATGCCGTGCCCTCGCTCGAAGACAGCCGCGCGAATCAGATGAACCTGTTCGCCCAGCCTGATCCGACCGCCGAGGCGCTGATGGAAGCCCTCGAAAACGTCGACCCAGACCGCATGACACCCATCGAGGCGCTCATGAAGCTCAACGAACTGAAAGAGATTCTGTAAAAGAGATCCTGTATCGGTTGAGCTGCGTCGTTCGCTGTTTCTTGTCAACCTCCACCCGAGCCGAATCCATGATCCGACCGTTTCTTGGCGTTTTGCCGCAGTACGACGACACCAACTTTATCGCGGAGAACGCGACCGTGATCGGAGACGTGACCCTCGGTACGCACGCCAGCATCTGGTACCAGTGCACGCTCCGAGGCGACGTGAACTGGATCCGGATTGGCGCCGAGTCGAATATTCAGGATCACACGGTCGTTCACGTGACGCACGGCACCGCGCCGACCGAGATTGGCGATCGCGTGACGGTCGGGCATAGCGCCATCATCCACGGCTGCACCATTGAAGACAGCGTCTTGATCGGGATGGGCGCGACGGTGATGGATCACGCCGTGATCGGGACGAACAGCATCGTGGGGGCAGGCGCGCTGGTCACCGGGGGCACCGAGATTCCGCCGCGGTCGATGGTACTGGGCACGCCGGCGAAGGTCGTGCGCGAACTCACCGACGAAGAGGTTGCTTCCATTGGGGATTACGCCGACAATTACGTCCGCTACAGCGCCGCTCACAGCGGACGCGACCTCCCCGACGACAATCCGTGGTACGAACCCGGCACCCCGCGCAAGCGAGGCTGATGAAGCGAGGATCTGAATCTGAAGCAGGCATATTCCGTGTGCCATGCCCCGTTATCCGTCGGAAACCTGGAATCGGAGGCGCGTGATAGGGGCAACAGCGCCGCCGTCGAGGTCAGCGGTCACGACCAAAACGTACGTGCTCCCAGGCGCGAGCAGGTTGCGCGGAGACGCCCATCGGGATGACTCCGTGGAGGTTTCCAGGAGACTCTCTCCATCGTCGCCCGTAATCGTGACGGTGTAGCGGATCGCGCTGGGGAGGGCAGTCCAGGTGAATACCGGCTCGCTCGTCGGAAGCGTCACGGCAGGGGCGGGCGGCGCAGGGTTCATGCCACTCATGACGCGCCCGCTCCCAGAAGCACTCCCCGATCCGCCGGTCAGTGGTACGATGACGCGGTCAGGTGGAGTGCCGAAGACCAGGAGTGCAAGCAGAACGCCTGCCACGGCGCCGCCCAGCCCAACCGCCCATCGCGGCGCGAAGAGATCGTCGAGTAGCGTCCCCATCCGCTCCAGCAGCCCGGGTGTTTGCCTGGTGCGCGACGGCTCCGATTGGTGCTCCGCCCGTTTGCCTGAAGAGGCTCCCGCAGGTGAAGAAGAGGCCCCCGCAGGCGTCGGCGACGGTGCGGCAACCGGCCCGGGCGTCGCACGAACACGATCGCGGGCAGCCTCCGGCGTGGTAAACGACCCGGACGGGGGGGGCGACAACTCCTCGCTCATCCCTGCGAATTGACGGTAGCACTGTGGACAGTCGACCAGGTGTTCGGTGATGGCGACGCGCTCTGGGTCTGGCGCCGTACCGTCGACGAATCGCGCGAGCGTCATGGCGTTCAGGTGCGTGTCGCGTCCGGTGTCGGCGGGTTCATCCGGGGCGGGCAGCGAGCCGTTCGGACCAACAGACGCATTGAGCGTGGCAAGCAAGGTGGCGTGTCCGGAGCGTCGAAGCTGACGCGCTCGGTTCACTGCCTTTGTGCAACGCGCACAGGTCATGATGTGCGTTTCCAGCGCGGACTGAACGCCCGCCGGGTATCCGTCATCTAAAAAACGAAAGATCTCGCCGGTGGTCATGTCGGGTGCGGGGCAGCCCGTCGTGGGGGGAGCAGACATGGGGAGTAGTAGCTTGAGGATCGGTCGGCGAAGGGAGGAGCAGACGGGAGCAGATCTCGCCCTGATTACAGCGATGCGTCGGCGGAAGGGTTGAGCCGCTCGGCGGGCCCATCTCGTGGAGCAGAGGGACGAGGCGGGACGCCCATCGCATCGAGCATCTCCTTCAAGCCTGCGACATGAAGCGGCGCAGCGTCCAGGTCCTGCGGCAGCCAGCTGCGCGCTTCGTTCACAACGTTCGGCTCATTTTCCATCACGGCTGTCCCGACGCGCTTCAGCAACGCATCGATGGATTGGTACACGTGCGCGGTGGTGTACGGGCCAGAGCGAGGCGTGACAGGAAGGTCGAGCCCCAGCGTTTCCACCCGATCCAGAACCTCGCCAGCGGTGAGTCCTTCGTCGAACACCATGTCGATGACGAGCCGGTGAGGAGACGGAAGGTCGCAAATCGCGTCGCCCACCGCGGTCCACAGGTCCGTCATCGGTCCGTGAAGCGATACGACGCGTCCGCCCGGCGCAGCCGTCTCCGCGTAGTCTGCCGTCACGACTTCCGGTTCGCGAAGGATGTGGCGGACGTTCCCGCTGGCGATCAGGACATGCGTGATTCGCTCCTGAGCGGCCTCAATGTCTGGAATCGACAGGTCGGCGTCGATCTCGCGGGCGATGCGTTCCGCCGGGCGTTGCAGCACCATCTGCTCGTAGATGGCGCGCTCGGTAGAGGGGAGCGCCTCAATCTCTGGGGGCATCGGGATGCGGTCGATCCGGACGCCGCGGTGATGCCGGATCCAGTCGGTGCGGAGCGATCCGTGGAGTGTCGCGGCGACAAAGGCGTCGAGGGAGGCGCTGCCGTCGTAGAATGAGAGCTTGCCGGTTTCGGCGCTGCGGTTCCAGAAATACTCGCAGATGAACGCGTAGACCTCCAGGCCTTCGTCGCATCCGGGGCGCGTGTCGTGGGAGGGCTGCACGTGGTTTGCATCCAGCGCATGAAAGACGCAGAACGCCGCGAACCGCCGGTGCTTAAACGGGCAGGCTTCGTCGCACAGGTGCCAGGCCCGCCGCCAGATCCGGTCGGAGTAGCGATCCACGAACCGGTTCCATGCGTCGGCGTCGCCGGAGCAGATGCGCTCGACCCAGGCGTGATCGTCGGGATATGTAATGGGATCGGGCATGTCGGTGAATGGCGGTCGAGATGTGCTCTGACCTGTCGGATGGTGCGATTCGGGTGGCGAGATTCGTACAGCGCCATGTCTGGCAGATCACAGTTCGTTCAGGGCGTCCAGCAGGCGAGCGATGTCGATCTCTCCCCATCCGTCCACGGCTGACTTTCCAGCAGCAGTTTCATCCGGAGCAGATGCGCGTCGTTGCAGAAAGCGAATCACGTCGTTTCGGGTCCACATCGGCTGGGCGGCGCGCACGAGGGCGAGTGCAGCGGCGACACGAGGGGTAGCGAAGGAGGTCCCGCGAAACGTCCGCCCATCGACGGTGGCCGTGCCGGGTGCCGAAAAGTCCGGGCGGGTGCGTCCGTCGTTGGTCGGTCCCTGCGAGCGCCAGGAGCCGGAGCGAGCCGTGGCAGTGACGACCGAACGTGTGGGAGCGAGGCCGGGCGCAAGGCTGCTCCGAGCGGTTGCTTCGGGTTGCGAACGGATGGGGGCGGGGTTCATGTACAGTTCGACGCGGGGCGCGGGCTCTCCCCGCTTCATGATGGGGACGACGATCTGGACCGCCGCGGTGTCGGCCGCCGGGACCTGAATCCCGCGGATCCGCTCGACGGGGAGGCCGTAGCCGTTTCCCTGCTGATTCAGGGACGCCATGCGGAGACCGTTTGAGCGGGCGAGGGGGCGACCGGCTGCATCCAACACCTCAATATCCAGGTCGGTGCGAGGCGCGCCCCACTCGCTCCAGCTCATCACGAGGTCGTACGATTGACCGGCTTGCAGCGTCACCGTAAGGGTGTCGCGGTTGCCAAACCGAAGGCGCTCGCCTGCCGACGCCACCTCCGCCTCCCAGTGCGATGTCCCGAAGTTTCCCGCTGCGGCGGCAAGGGCTTGCCGCGTGGCGAGCCGCTTATCGAGCGATCGCGAAAACGCGGAGGTCCCGTCGAAGTCGTCGTAGGCGTTCATCCAGGAGATCGAGCATGAAAAGGCGTCGATCGGGTACTCCGTCTGCGTGGTGGCAATTGCGTTGAGGAAACTGATGTCGGTATCGACGGCGATCAGGTGCAGGTCCAGCACCGGACCGTCCGTGGGCCAGGAGTCGAGCAAGGCAAGGACGGTGGCGGCTCCGTGGAGGGCCTCCCCCGGCTGGCCCTGAATCGATCCATCCGCTCGAAAGCTTGACGTGGAGACCGGCCCTGGCGCCAGCGATCGAATCCGCGCTTCGTCAAATCCAAACTCGATCACGCCAATACGCACGGTGTCGGGGACAGATGATGATGGACGCAGCGACGTGCGTGTCGGGCTCCCATCGTCCCGCACGGCGACGTCCGAGGCGGCAAACGTTCGACCGGGGGCGGGGAGGGCGGCAGAAAGAAGGTCGGGGAGCGCGGCGACAGCAGGAAGGCGCGGGTAGGGTACCTGAAGCTGCGCATACGGCCCCGCCACGCGTTCAAACACCGCGCCGGTGTTCTCGATCTGCGCCAGCAGTCCGGGAGCGAGCGTATCGGCGGCGACCGTGGCGACAACGCGAACAGAATCCCGTGACCGCTGTCCCTGTCGCGCCAGTGTCCAGTCCTGAAACAGTTCATAGCCAAGCCGGGCCGGACGGGCGTGCTGAAACGTTACTGCTGCCGTGTCGAGTTCGCGGTCGCCATCAATGAGGCGGGCTTGAATCCGGTACGTCCGGTCTTGAAGGATCGGCGCATCGCTCGGGTACGACAGCATCGGCTGATCTGCCGGAACCGTTCGGGTCCAGAGCACGCCACGGCTCGTCGAATCGTCTGCCGATTCGTCCGTCGATTCACCTTCTGACCCGCGAGACGGACGTTCCGCCAGGGAAATCTCGACGCGCAGGGTATCTGCTCCGGCTCCCGTGACGCGCCAGGCGACGGGAGGATTGGGGAAGGGCACCGTCGCGCCGTTTTGCGGGGAGATGATCGTTAGCGTAGGGGTGCCCGCGGCATGCCGAACGCGAAGCGGGATGGTAGCCCGGAGAGGTCCGCGCTGGGCGAGAAGGAGACCGGTCAGCGTCGTATCGGCGGCTGTGAACACGCCGGTCGCGGAGATCGTCCCGAGGGCACGCGGGTACACGTTCCATTCCACATCGACCCATTCGGTATCCGCCCATTCCCCATCGGCATAATCAGCTCTGGCAGCGTCCATCGCGTCGGCGAGCACGGCTCGGAACGAAACGCGTTGTCCGCTCCGGACCGCCGCATCTGGGCCATCGATTGCGAGCGTTTGCCTTCCGGTGCCAGGGGCCATGGGGGAGGGAAGCGCGCGTTCCGTCAGGTCCTTTCGCATCCGAAACCGGTACACCGGACTTTGCTGTCGAATGAAGGCACCTGTGTCCGAAAACCCCGTCTGGGCTGTGATTTGCCACGCGTACGTTTCCCCCGGCTGGAGCGGCTCCGCGCCGAGCGGATACCCCCAGGTTGTCGTCTCGATGCCGGTCTCTCGGTGTATCGGGAGCTGGTTGGCGATGGCCTCGTCCGCCAGGGATGCGCCCGAGGGCATATCGTAGATCGCAATGTCGTAGCGGTCTGCGACGCCAAACCAGGTAAAGACCGGCAGGTCGCTGTAGACGGTGGGAAGAGGCGATCCTGCGCGGCTCCCCGGACCCGCGAGGTCAATGCCGGTGTCTGCGGCGAGGAGGCGGAAGGGGGTCTGCGCCGTTGCGACGGTTCGACCCTGGAAAACGGCGTCCACGACAAACGAGTACGGTCCGGGTGGGAGGAGTCCGCCTTGCTGCGTCGCTTCCTGAAGGACCGGAGCGCTTCGGTCCAGCGTGTGCTGGCGAAACGCTCGGTACGGAACGGTGGCCTGGTTTCCCCGAAATAACGGACCCACAACCGTCTCCATCGACACCAGCGTATTCCCCATGTCGTCCAGAATCTGTGCGCGAATCGTGATGGGCGCATCGCGGAGTTCTACGGGCGTGACGGTGACTTGAACGGGAAAGTCAGCCTCGGCCAAAGGCTGCGTCGTGAGGTCGCCGACGGGGATCGGAATCGGTAGGCCGGAGGTGGCCGTAAGGTCGACGAATTGCCCCAGCGCCGGGCGAGCTCCGCCGTTAATCAGTATCACAAGGAGCAGAAACGCGACCACGACAAATCGCTGCGATCGCGACCGGGTCGGACAGAGAGATTGTCCGCACATCGAGGAAGAAGAGGGTATCATAGTCGCAAGGGGGCGCAGTCTACAGGCGGATGCTGGGCTCGATCAGCGAGTACGCTTCGGTGTAGTCGAACACGGAGGGCATTGCGCTCAGATCGCGGTAACCGAGACGGACACGCACGGCACCGAGCGCATGGGTCCACCCGAGACGGATCGAGAGGTCCGTTCGCCGGCTGCGAGGCTGAAACCGTGTTGCGTCGCTGGTCCAGCGAGACGCGTGCAGGCGGACCGTGATGGGGGATTGCGACACGCTAATCTGCCCGTGCCACTGCCGGGCGTCCTGTAAAACGTCGCCGTTGTCGAAGGAGCCGGATCGCCTGGACCAGCCGCCTTCCACATCTACCGCCCGAAACGATTCTCCGGCAGACACCCGAAAGACGCGTTGCGTGAAGCCCTCTGCGCCATCCTGAGATTGCGCCATCTGCGAGCTCGAAAGCCGGACGCGGTGACTCCATGCTCCGGTGGTCCACCGAGTCGCCACGGTCGGAGACACGCCAATCTGCCGGATATCGACGAGGGCGGATGCGGTATCGAACGTTCGGGTATCGGCGAAGGCCCGGGTCGAGAGCGTGAGGGTCCCTGCTGTGCGCTGAAGAGCGATGGCGCGGACGGATCCGGAGGCCGCGAGGGACTCGAACGTGTTACCGGTCGGGCGCCCGAGGCTGGTCTCCCGCCGCCCGCTGACCGTCGCAAACAGGCGTCCGTTGAAGAAGCGAGACTGCCCACCCAGCCGCGTCTGCTGTCGTCCCGTTTGCAAAAAGGCCGTTCCAAAAGACTGAAACGCAGAGCCGACGGCGCGGTGCGAGAGGCGAATCTGGTGTGCGCCCAGCTCCACGGTTCCGGCAGCGCGCCACGCGATGGCCGATCCGGGATTGGCAAGCGGCGCGGTCGATGCGTTGACCGTCATGAGCCCTGCCAGTCCCCGGACGCTTGGGGCGAGGCTTTGGTTGAGTTGTGCCTCGATGGTGTCAAGGGGGGAGGCGCCGAGTCGCAGGTCGGTGGTAGTCAGGCTCCAGGCGACGGCGCCGTTGACGCGAAGCGGGAGTCGCGGTACGTCCACCGACAGCGAGGGCTCCACGACGGTGTTGTCGCCGGGACGCGCCGACGGACTCAGCCGCGTTGGCGCCGCGGAAAGCGAAGAGAGGAGGTCTCGCCCGCGAAGTCCGCGCACGCTCCAGTCGACGTAGCGAGTGGTGTGCTGAACTTCGATGACCCCAATCCGCCGGTCGTAGACGGGCTCAAGGGGAGAGAGGGCGACGGCCCCCGGAAGCGATAGCGATCGGGACGGCAGCGCGCGCCGGGTCTGCCCGTAGACGCCCCGCACCGTGACGCTTCCCAGCGCAATGCTCGCATGGGTTCCACGTGTTTGCACGCCCGCAGCGGTGAAGTCCCCGAACCTCGCCGCTCCGTCGCCTGCGCGCAGCGACACGTCGGGGCCACCGCCAAACGTCCGCTCTGCGCCGATGGAGAGCCGGTTTCTCCGAAAAGCCAAGTCCGAGGCGTCGCTGGTCCAATAGGCCGACACCGGGACACTCCACGCGCCCGCCGTGGCCGTGATCGACGCGTCTAGTTGCCCGGTTCGCACCGGCTCTTGCCGTGTCGCAAGGCCCGGACCCTCTAGCGCAGCCGTGCGGAGAGACACCCGGATTGTGCCGTCAAGATTCGGGACGAGATCCGTATCGGAACCAAGCCCGTTTCGCGTAGATGCCGCCGCGAGCGATTCACGTGATGGATCCTCGGGGAGGGCCGTCTGAAATGACCAGCTCAGAATCGGAAGAACGTCGCCCCGTGCGGATACGGGACGAACCGAAATCGTGTGCGACCCGGCAGGAAGTGGCGCGTCAAGGAGAACGAGAACCCGCCCGCCGTCCACGATGATGTTCTGATCGATGGTTTCGCCATCTAGAAGGACGTGTGTCTCGGGGAGGAGCGCGGCAGGACCGTCGGCGTTGATCAAGAGAGCAGAGATCAGGATCGGCGACTCGGTTACGGTGCTACCGCGGGTGGGAGCCTCGATCACCCAAGCGTGCTCCTCAGCGGGGGGCCACGCATACGCGGTTGGGCAGAACACCTGCGCTGCGGCGGCGAACAGGAGAAGCGTCCACACGCAGGGCGTGCTGGTCAGACCGCACATCCGAATGGTGGAGGGGCAGAAACGCATGGCGAACCGTGTATCAGAAGACGAGCCGGAAGATGAACAAAACTTCTGGGAATGTCCACCGGGCAGGCAGATTAGCGCTCTAGAGGCCGACGCACAAGGTGCAGGTGTAGGCGTCGTCCTCGACAGCGCCGCGAGACCCCACCGCATTGGGCAGCGTCCCGCGACCTGCACGAATCGTGATGTCACGTTTGAGAGAAGCGCGTCTCGTGCATTAGAGCGCTTGAAGGGCGGCGTCCAGGTCCGACTCGGAGGTGGGCACGAGGTCAACAGTCACCGTTTGATTGCTAGAGAGCGTGACGGTCATTTCCCCATAGTACTGGACATTGTCTTCGACCGCGATGGCGACAACGGTGTAGTCGTTGCCACCGGCGAGGGCGATCGCATCATACGCGCCCTGACCGTCCGGTGACGTTCCAAGAACACCCGTTGGGTTTCCACTGACCACGAAAATTTTGAGGTTGCTGGGGCTTCCAGTAAAGCCGGTCTGGTTAATTTTCAGGCTGTAGCGCGGGTCTGCGTTCCAGAAGACATCGCAGTTGAACCACTCAAGATCGGTAATCTGGAAGAACCAGGCGGTCGCCTCATTCGAGGCGTCGCGGATGACCTCGACTTGCTGTCGGGTATTCGTCCAGCTCATCGTATCCGCGTCAGCATCCCGGTCGGCCGTCCAGATGGACATCTGGTTCGTGAAGGGATCGGTGTTGGTTTCGGCGGGCATGCGCACATTGATCCCACCATCAAGGGTTACGGCAGATCCACTTGCGCTCGCATCAATGTCGAACATTCCGCCGGTAATGAGCTGACGATCGCCGTCTCCCACGGTGGTCAGGTTCGTGTTAATCATGTCTTCGATGGAGAACGCTTCCCGAACCGATATGTCGATATTGCCCTGAATCGGGTTGCCGCCGCTATCGACAAAGGCGTCGGACGGAATCGTGAGCTCCATGCCGCCGCTCGTGGTTAGTGTCTCGCCGTTGGGGGACACCGAGAATGACTGCAAGTTGGCACCGCGTTGTGCAAAGAAGTCGCTGATGTCTGCGTAGGGTACGTCGCCTTCGGAGGTGTCGGCGCCGGGCTCGGTGGTGTCGCAACCGGCGGTGAATAGCCCGAGGAACAGCAGGGCAACGGTCAGGATCGGGATGAGGAGGCGGCGTGAGGGGGAGAACGTCGTTACGTAACGCATGAGTCTCGAAAACCTTTGGAATGAGGATGGGGCGGCCTGAGTGGCCCAGCGAATCGTTGTCTCGATTCACCCTCATACCGGACGGACACATTTTACGCGTTCAGGAATTTAATTGCAACGAAAACGTAACTGAGCGGAATGAATCTACGGAATTCGTTCGGGGCGGTGTTTGTGGCGTCTGAAGGCCGTTTTTGTGGATCGATGATTCTGGATAAAACCAGCAGACTGCGCGTCATGGATGTTTTGGATCGGCCATCTCCGTGATTTGAACGGTCGAAGGAACGTTCCGTACACTCTGTGTCCTGTCGCGACCAAGCGCCCGACCCCGATGCCGGTGCCGGTCGCACCTCCGGCAACGAGTCCGTTTCGGGATCGAGTCTCTTTCTAGAAAATAGTGGGTGCATGACCATTCATGTCGTTTTGAACACACAAACCGCTGCTGATGCTCAGCGTCAGGTCGATACGTGGGTAAAGGCCCATGCTGGTGCCACGCTCTCGGCGACTCGGTCCGCTGAGGAGGCCAGAGTGGCCGTTCGGCAGGCGATGGATGGCGGTACAGATCGCCTCATCGCGGCAGGGGGCGACGGAACCCTCTCGCTCGTCGCAGGCGAGGTGCTGAATGATACGCACGGGGCAGGCAAGGCCCGTGGAGACGACGGCGCCTCGCCCGGACCGGAATCTTCCGATGCTCCCGTGATTGGACTCTGCCCGCTCGGCACCGGAAACGACTTTGCGCGCAGTCTCGGCGTGCCGACCGCACCGGACGAGGCGTTGGACCATGCCGCACAGGGCGAGCCGGTCTGGATCGATGCGTTGTGTGCGGAGGAAGAGGACAACGATACCGAACCGCGATGGGGGGTGAATGCCGTGGCAGGCGGATTCAGCGGAGAGGTGGACGAGGCGATTTCGCGGGAGCAAAAAGACCGATGGGGCGCACTCGCGTTCATTATCGGAGCCGCCGACATCGCGCCAGACATTCCGCAGTACGCAACCGAGATCCGCTACGTGGACCCGAGCGGCGAGGAGCAATGCTGGTCGGGGGACACCGTGAACGTTATTTGCGCAAACGGCCAAACCATCGGTGGGGGCCGGAGCGTCGCGCCGACTGCGCGCTTAGACGACGGATACCTCGACCTCGTAGTGGTGCGTCATGGCGACCTGCCCGACCTGGCCCGCACCGCGGCGCGTCTTCTTGCGGGGGCGTGGGAGGAGGACGACCAGGTGGACATCCTGCGCGCTTGTTCTGCTCGAATCCGTTCAACGCCCGGTCTCAAGTTTAATGTCGACGGCGACCTCTGGACGCAGCGGCCCATTCGCGTAGCGACGGTCCCACATGCCCTGCGCGTCGTGGCCGGACCCAAGGCGCCCGCGCTGTCCCGGTAACAGTCAGTGGCGATGATGGCCGGGTGCGATGATGGCCGGGTGCGATGATGGCCGGGGGCGATGATGGCCGGGGGCGATGATGGTCGATAGCGATACGTTCGAGTGCCATCGCGGCACGATGGGGCGTACGGCCTGAGGAATTGCAGGAACGGCACAACCCGGATGCCGCCGGCGCGTCGAAAGGCCGCACGTGGAACCGCCGTTCCTGCTCACCCACCGCGACGCTCCTTTGCCTGTGTCCATGCCTTCCAGCCGCACCCTCCTGATTGGTCTCGCCGTTCTACTTGTCGTTGGCATCGGTGGCGTCGCCTTCGCAGGATGCACCACGATTCAGATCCAGGAAGAGGACGTGTTTCTCCCGAAGCCGTCCATCACACCGCAAACGTTTACGAGCGACACCGTCAACTTGCGCGAGGTCTACGTCGACAACGACTCCGTCCGCCTGAACGCCTGGCACCTGACGCGACCGGACGCGCGGGGCACCATTCTCTTTTTTGGTGGAAACGGCTTCTACCTCGTGCAGTCGCGCGGGTACGTCGAGGCGCTCACGGACTTCCCGGTCAACGTGCTGATGTTTGACTACCGCGGGTATGGGAAAAGCACAGGGGCTCCTGGCGTGGAGGGGTTCAAAAGCGACGCGCTGCGAATGTACGACTACGCGGTGGACTCGCTCGACGCCGCCCCAGAGCGTATGCTCGTGCACGGCCATTCGCTGGGCACGTTTATGGCGAGTCATACCGCAGCGGAGCGCGATGTGGCCGGAGTAGTTCTAGAAAACCCCGCGACGGACGTTCAGGGCTGGATTAACGGTCTTGCGCCGTGGTTCGTGCGGCTGTTTGTCGATTTTGAGATTGCTGAACCGCTTCAAGACGAAAGCAACATCGCAGTGCTGAAGGAGGTCGACGTGCCGCTCCTGGTTTTTGCGGGGGAGAACGACAACGTGACGCGCCCGGAGATGGCCAAAACCCTTTACGAAGAGGCGATCAGTTCGTCCAAAAACCTGGTGGTCGTGGACAGCGCCGGTCATAACTTTCTGTATCGCGATTCCACCTACACCGCCGCGTACCAAAACTTGCTCGACGGCTCACTTCCCGCCGGTGATGCTGGTACCATCAGCACATCGGCGAAGTAATCGGATGGAACGGAGCAGACGGTGCATGCGACTCATTGCGCCGCGCAGTAAGAGCCAACGATCTCTTCAACCTCGCTCTTGAATTCATCGTCCAACCCCAGCGCCAGCGCCTTCTCGAAGTCGGTGCACGCAGGTTCGCGGTTTTCCTTTTGTCCGTAGACCATACCGCGCGTTCGGTAAGCCACAGCGAGTGAGGGATCGACCTGGATCGCGCGGTTTAGGCTTCCCAGCGCTGCGTCGAGTTGTTCGAGGTTTAGCAGCGCCTGTCCCCGGTTGCTGTAGGCGGTTGCGATGGCGCGGTCAGACCCATCCGCCGCCTTGAGTTTCTCGGCGAGGGTTCGGTACGAGTTTGCTGCGTTCTGAAACTGCCGCGCCCGAAACTCCGCCTCCGCCTTGATCTGGTACGGCTCCGGCCGCTCGGGCACCATCTCAATGGCGTCCACGGCGTCGAAGTACGCCTTCTCCAGTCGGTCCAGCTTCAAGCGACTCCGCCCGCGCATGATGTACGCCTCCGCGTTGGACGGATCGAGAGAGAGAAGATCGGAGTAGGTGTCGATCGCAGCGCCGTAGCTGTTCGTCTTGAACTGGATGTTGGCGAACAGCATCTGAACGTCGAGGCTTTGCGGTTCGAGTCGGGCGGCTTCCTCCGCAGCGGCCATCGCTTCGACCGTTTCTCCGCGTTCGTTCAGGATCCGTGCCTTCATGATGTAGGCGTTGGCGAAAAAGGGGTCCCGCGCCAGCGCCTCGTCGAGCGTCTCGACGGCCTTTTCCCAGTCGCCCATGGCCTTATATGCTTTCGCCTCCACGTGCAGCGCCGTCGGCACGTCGTCGTTGATGTTGAGGGTATCGAGGACGACCATGCTGTCGACCAGCGAGATCGCGGTTTCATACGTTTCGGCATCGTAGGCCATCTCCGCTTGCTGCAGCAAGTCCTTTTGGGCATTCGCGTCAGCGGGCCCGATGGCAAAGGCGAGAAGAATCGTGAGTACACCGAGGGGGGGCGAAACCAAAGCAGCGCAATTCATAAGCGTTCTCTGTGTCCGAGAGGAAGGAGGTGTGAGGGGGCCGCAGGGGAACATCGGCGTACTACAAACGGCACGCCACAGCATGAGATCAGATGTGAGATTTTCAGGACAACGCGTTCTGGGAGCAGCGGGCGAATGGAAGGGCAAAAGAGAGCGGCAGCGTGGTGGGTTTCCCGCGCGAGCCCCTCGCAATCCCCAAAACTCAATTCCCAATACAAAAACCCCCACCCGGAGTGAATCCGAGTGGGGGCTTGCGCAGCAGTCGCTGTGTGGCAGTTACGACCTGGTTCAACGGTGAACCACGGTCTTAGCCGATCGTCTTAGGCCATTGCCATCGACTGGTTCAGGAAGTTTCGGAGGACGTAGTGGAGGATGCCGCCGTGGCGGTAGTACTCGACCTCCACCGGCGTGTCGCAACGGTTGACAGCCGTGAACGTGATCTCCGTGCCATCTTCCTTCGTGGCAGTGACCTCGATCTCTTGTCCGGGCTGCAGTGAATCGTCGACGGGAATGTCGAACGTTTCCGTGCCGTCCAGGCCGAGCTCGTCGGCGCCCTCGCCGTCCTGGAACTGGAGCGGTAGAACGCCCATCCCGATCAGGTTCGAGCGGTGGATGCGCTCGTAGCTCTTCACGATGACCGCGTCCACGCCGAGAAGGATCGTGCCCTTTGCGGCCCAGTCGCGGCTGGAGCCCATGCCGTAGTCTTTGCCGCCGAGAACGACGAGCGGCGTGCCATCTTCCTTGTACCTCATTGCGGCGTCGAACACGGTGGTCGTCTCGCCGGTCGGGAGATACTTCGTGACGCCCCCTTCAGTACCCGGCACCAGCTCGTTCTTGATGCGGATGTTGGCAAACGTTCCGCGCATCATTACCTCGTGGTTTCCGCGGCGCGCGCCATAGGAGTTGAACTGGTAGGGTTTCACGCCGCGCTCCTTCAGGTACTTCCCGGCGGGGTAATCTTCCGGAATCGAACCAGCGGGCGAGATGTGATCCGTCGTGGTAGAGTCGCCTGCTTTCACGAGCACCCGTGCGCCCTTCACCGACTCGATGGACGGCGTCTCGGGCGAGATGTCCATGAAAAACGGCGGCTCCTGGATATACGTCGAGTCCTCGTTCCAGCTGTAGACCGAGCCCTCCGGAATCTTGATGTTATTCCAGGTCTCGTTGGACTCCTCGATGCCTTCGTACTCGTTTTTGTAGAACTCCGGCTTGACGACCTCCTCGATCATCTCCTGGATTTCCTCTGCGGTGGGCCAGATGTCTTCCAGGTACACATCGTTGCCGTCCGTATCCGTGCCGATGGGCTCGGTGGACAGGTCGATGTCGACGGTTCCGGCGAGCGCGTAGGCCACGACGAGCGGGGGAGAGGCGAGGTAGTTCGCCTGAACGAGCGAGTGGATGCGGCCCTCAAAGTTGCGGTTGCCCGAGAGCACACCGCTAACGATCAGGTCGCCTTCTTTGATCGCCTTCTCTACGGGATCAGGAAGCGGGCCCGAGTTCCCAATGCAGGTCGTGCAGCCGTACCCGACGGTTGAGAAGCCGAGCTTCTCAAGGGACGGCAGGAGGTCGCCTTCGACGAGGTAGTCGGTTACCACCTTCGAGCCCGGGGCCAGGCTGGTTTTGATGTGCGGCTGAACCGTGAGGCCCTTCTCGACGGCGTTTCGGGCGAGAAGACCCGCGCCCAGCATGACGGACGGGTTCGAGGTGTTCGTGCAGCTCGTAATGGCTGCAATCACCACGTCGCCGTGGCGCAGATCGTACTCTTCTTCGCCGTTATCGTATGTG
>JAAAOT010000047.1 GCA_009908725.1 Bacteroidota bacterium
TGACTGGCGCTTCATCCGTTCGGCTACGGACCGCGGCGTTCTCATCTCCATCAATCCGGATGCGCATGCCATGGCAGAACTGGAAAACGTCCGCTGGGGCGTTGAGGTCGCACGGAAGGGTTGGCTCACGGCCGAGCACTGCCTGAACGCGAAAACGCTCGACCAATTCGAAGCCTGGCTTCGGAGCCGTCGCACGACGTAGGGACCGGCACAACCGACCGCGTTTTCGCCTGAAACCCGCCCGCTCGACCCTCTCTCCGTGGACCGACCGACCCTCCTCCTCATTAGCGTCGCCGTCTTGCTCGTCGTGAGCGTGGCGCTCCTGTGGTCTGTGTCGTCCTCGCCGGATATCGCGCCAAAGCAGCACACCGTGACGGGCCTGTCCGGTCCGGCCTCTGTCACCTGGCACCGTTCGGGGGTCGTTTCTGCCTCGATTGCGTCGGCCGACGACGAGGACTTTATCCTGGGGTACATCCACGGTATCCGTCGCACCTGGACCCTTCTTCTCTGGCGGCAGACGGCGCGCGGCCACCTGTCGACGTGGTTCGGGACCGACAGCGTTCCCCTCGACCGGCACGTTCACCGGTTGGGCATTCCTGCTGACGCCCAACGGGTGGTCGACGGGCTGGCTGACTCGACCCGGGCGCGGCTACAGGCCTACACCGACGGGGTGAACGCCGCCCTCTCGACGCCGGCAGCCTCCGATCGGGAGCCGCTGATCGCCCTCGACCTGCAGCCGGATCCGTGGGAGCCCTGGCATACGCTCGCTGTCGAACGCCTTTTCTCGTGGCTCGCTTCGGAGCCGCTTTCAATCACGGCCGGGCAGGATTCTGTGCACGAACGCTTCCGGGAGGACGACGCCCTTCTCCGCCGCTTTCTCCACGTCCACGGCCTGCAGCGAAGCATCGCGTGGGCCCGCCGGGACGACTCCACCACGCTCATGACGCGGATGGTGACGGGGGCAGCGGCACGCCCACTCTTTCAGGATGTTGTCGTCGACGTGGTCGGCGGCGGTAGACTCTCGGGCGGAAGCCTCCCGGGGACGCCCTTTCTACCCGCCGGCACCTATCGCAGTGCGGGCGCAGACGGCGCCGCCTGGAGCGTGCTCCCGGGCCATCGACCTACGGTGCGCCGCGTGGCAACCGACTCCCTCCCCTATCACGTTGACTTCGAACGCCTGACACCTCGCAACGCGGACGAACAGCTCATCCGCATTCCGCGCGTCCAGCCCGACCCGACCACGCTGGCCCTTCCGATCGGGCCGGGACGATGGGACTCCACATCGGTGGACGCAGCACGGCACCCGACGTCCGCCGCCCGGGGCGCTCCTGTTCGAGGTCCGGACAGCACCCGGCATTCCGGCAACGACCGGATCGTCGCGAACGCCCTGCGTTCGGATACCGTGTCGCTCGACTCCATCCCCGCGGATTCGATTCCGGTGGACTCGGCGTGGGTCCTTTCGTGGGCCGGCCTGCAGGCCACCACCGACGCGGAGGCCTGGCGCCGTCTCCGGACCTCGGCGGATGTCTCGTTCGCCCTTCACGCATCTGCCGGATTGCGGGTTGCGCCGAATGGGGAGGTGTCGGTGATCGGCGCGCCGCCCGTGGCGCTGCGGCACGAGCGGCAGGACACGTCGCTACAGATCGTCGGGCGCGAAGCGTGGACGCATAGCGCGGCAGAGACGGTAACAGCGCGACATGACCGAACGCCCATGACGGAGACCGGCAGCGACACCAGCGCCTGGGCGGGACGGGTGTTACGCGCCGCCCTGCCGAACCTGAAAGACCTCGAACCCAACACGCCGCGACTCCTCGAAGCGCGGACCTACCTGCGGAATTCGTAACTGGGATGCCACCTACGAACCGTCCAGCATCGGCGCCTCGGTGTTCGACGTCTGGATGGACGAATACGCAGGCGAGACCGGACGCCTTCCGTACCTGCACAGCCTGCCGGAAAACGGTCTTCGCCTTGCCCCCGACTCGCTCACGGCCGACACCTCCTACTTCGCGGCCCACCGTCAGCGCCGGGCGTTTCGTCGCGCCGTCGCCCGCTTGACCGCTTCGCACGGCCCGGACCTGCGGCAATGGCGCTGGGAACGCGTTGCGTCGGACGTCCGCTACTTCCCGGTCTGGGCGGCAGACAGCCTGATCGACCGCGACCTGTCGACGCTCGCGTCCACCCGATACGCGCCGATCGAGGTGCCGGCGTCCGGGCACCCGTCCACCCCCTCCGGCGGACCATCCATTCTCGACCCGACGCGACCCGCGCCGTCCCCGACCTCCTGGACGGCCTGGACCAACGCGCGCCGCGACCATCTCGTCGTACGCCGCCACACGTTCGACGTCGACGAATTCTTTTCGCGCCCCTTTCTCCGGCGTGACGTGGCGCCCGTGATCTCCCTCACGCCCAAAGCGTCAAGCGACACCTCGCGAGCGGCCGCCGGCGACGGACCGCAGACGACCCGGCTGATCCCCGCGAACGCCCAGGAGTGAGTGGGTCCGCCCTCGATCAGCGTGCCGCCGTACGGCCGGCCGTTCCGCGCAACGCTCCGGCGAGGCGCTCCGTTGCTTCGGCGTCGAGAAGCAATTCTAGAAATAGGCCCTTGTCGATCCCGGTCTGGGCAAGCTGGTAAAAGACCGCCATCGGCAGATCGTGCATCATCAGGACGACAACCCGCGGCGAGGTCTCCCCTTCGGTTCGCACGTATCCTGCGAGCGTCAGAATCCCCGGGTGAGCTCCGGCTACGTTTGCGACGACGCGCGGGGACGGGTCCGTGTATACCCGCTGCACCGGACTCGACCGTTCCCGGACCGTGCGACCAGCAATCAGCGTGTCAGCCGGGCTTCCGGCAACGGGCGTCTCCAGAATCGATCGCATCCGCTCCCACCCGGCGTCCGTCCCCGTCCGGATGGATGCCATCAGCCGGGCGTAATCCAGCGCGGTGCCTTCCGGCAGCGCCGCCAGGGCGTATGCCCGTTGCCGGCGCACACTCAGATCCGTCCCCCGCGTGGAAAGCGCCGACGTCACCGCCGACCGCATGCTATCGTCCCGAGCCAGCCTGCGCGCGCGTCCGAAGACGTTCCGGCGATAGTCGGTGCCATCGGTTCCAAGGAACGGCGGGACCGCCTCTTCCGCGTCGCGCTGTTCCGCGTCCGTCATCCAGCTCAGGTAGGTCGTACTATACGGGAGCGGCGGCATACTCGACGACAGTCCGAGTTGCTCCGGCAGGGCCGCGCTCCTGTCTTCCCCGAGGCGCATCATCAGCCAGTCGGCGGCGGCGAGATTCTCGAACGTATGTATGGCATAAAGCACGTCCTCGAGGGCGAGCGAGTCATTCCGGATGCCCCCGGACGTGGTCAGAGAGTCGACCATTCGCTCGTGCCCGGCCGTAGTGAGGCCCGGCAGGGCGAACCGCCCGATGTCCGTCACCGCGATCCGCTCGCCTGCTTGGAGCGTGCCCTGCGCGATGGCCTGCGAGGCGCCTGCGAGGAGCACGGTCGCCGGCAAACGGTGCAACGATCGTTTCGTAGTTGCCCGAACCGTGTCGATCACGTCGCCGGACGGACGCACCACGGCGAACGAAGCCTTTTCGGGATGCCGGCCGAGATACGCAACCAGGTCATCCGGCGTCTGGATCGACTCGGCCTCCGCCCCACCCTCCTGCAACGCCGACGCATTCTCCCAGGCAAGGGACACCGTGTCCCAGTTGCGCACCGCGATGAATGCTATGGCCGCGACGAAGAGCAGAACGGCAAAGAAAAGGTATCGCCAGAATGAGTTCATCATCTGAGGGACAGTTGGACGGAAGGCACCGGCGCGGGCCGGATCGGCCTCACCCGATTTCGGGAAGCACCCGGACGACGGCCGGCGGCGTCAGACATCAAGGTGAGGAATGGGCGTAGAAGTGGCAAGGCGGCGGTCACGAAGCCCGTCGTTCGGACGTCGTTCCGCCGCCTGCCTTTTCGACCAGAATCCTGCGGAGTTAGCCGTGCGCTTCGGCGACGGCTTCTTCCAGTTCTTCAGGCGTAAGCTCGCGCGGGTAGCGGACCTGTTCGACCAGGTCCTGCACCTCCTGCGGCGGCGCCTCGGTGTTGAGGGAGATGCCGATGGTAAGCGCAAAGTTGATCAGCATCCCGACGATTCCGATGCCCTGCGCGTTGATGCCGAAGAAGGAGTCGATGAACGGCTCCGCGATCGCGCCCTCGGTGATGACGTGAATCCGCATGAGGACGATCATGATGAAGGTGAACGCAAGGCCTGCGATCATGCCCGCAACGGCCCCCTGACGGTTGCACCGCTTCCAGAAGATGCCCAGGACGAGAATCGGGAAGAAGCTTGCGGCGGCGAGTCCGAAGGCAAATGCAACCACCTCGGCCACGAAGCCGGGCGGGTAGATGCCGGCCAGGCCGGCCACGATGACACCGACGAAGATCGCCTGACGGCCGACGCGCAGGCGCTTCTGCTCCGACGCATCCGGGTTGATGACCTCGCCGTAGATATCGTGCGCGAGCGACGAGCTAATGACGATCATCAGGCCGGAGGCTGTCGACAGCGCCGCGGCGAGTCCACCGGCCGCAACGAGGCCGACGACCCACGCCGAAAGGCCCGCGAGCTCGGGCGTTGCAAGCACGATGATGTCGCGATCGATGCCGCCGAGCATCTGCTGAACGGTCGTATCCGCCGTCCAGCCGGACGACTCGATGAGCCCGGCCTGCGTCCAGTTCTGGACCCACGAGAGTTGCTGCGCCATCCCCTGCGCGCCGAGCTCGCTGAAGGACTGCAGGATTTCCAGGCGGGAGAACATGGCTATTGCCGGTGCGACCGTGTACAGGATGCCGATGAAGACGATCGCCCAGACCGCCGACCAGCGCGCGTCCTTGACGGTTTTTACCGTGTAAAACCGGACGATCACGTGCGGCAGGCCGGCCGTGCCCGCCATCAGCACGAACGTGATGCTGAAGACGTTGAGCATGCTGAGGTTGCTGAAGGGCCCGGTGTACATGTCGGAAGGGCCCGGTGTACATGTCGAGGCCCAGGTCGGCAGAGAGCTGGTTCAGCCGGGGAACGACCTCTCCAATAGCACCCTGCGGGATCGGGTTTCCGGTGAGCTCCGCGGCAATGGCTACGGCCGGAATCATATACGCGACGATCAGCACGCAATACTGCGTAACTTGCGTCCACGTCACCCCTTTCATGCCGCCGAGAACGGCGTAGAGGGCGACGATTATCATACCGATGACGACCCCGATCGTAATCGCTTCGACGCCGAGCCCATCCGCCAGTGGCGCGAGGAAATCACCGAGGAATCGGCTGAAGACGACGCCGACGCCCTTCATCTGTCCGGCGACGTACGTGAACGAAACAAAGAGC
Organism: Bacteroidota bacterium; assembly: GCA_009908725.1. Lineage (GTDB taxonomy): Bacteria > Bacteroidota > Rhodothermia > Rhodothermales > Salinibacteraceae > Longibacter. The sequence continues at coordinate 5,371 of JAAAOT010000047.1, forward strand.
GCTGCGACAGCCGCCACCACGCGAGCCGTTTTCGAGTAATACCGGCGCGCGACGAAGTCCGGAACCGTGTACTCGCCGAACTTTCGGAGGTAGGGAGCAAGCAGGAGCGCCAGAAGGACATATCCACCCGTCCATCCCATGAGATAGACCGAGCCATCGAAGCCGCGAAATGACACGATGCCGGCGAGCGAGATGAAGGACGCGGCGCTCATCCAGTCGGCGCCGACCGCCATGCCGTTCGCCACGGCCGGCACACCCTGTCCGGCCACGTAGAACCCTTTCGTATCCGCCACGCGGCTCCAGACGGCGATACCGATGTAAATCGAAAATGTGATGACCACCCAGATGGCGGTCCAGCCTAAGATTCCCATGGGATCATTCGGTCGTCAGATGATGAAAAGCGGAGGGCAGGTGGTGGCGAACATCAGTGACCTGTGCCGGCAGCGGAGGTGGTGTCGTCCGTTTCTTCAACACCGGCCTCCCGGTCGAGCTGATTGGACGCCAGCGTGTAGATCAGAATCAGGCTGATGAACACGAAGATGCTGCCCTGCTGGGCCATCCAGAAGCCGAACGGCACCCCGCCGAAGCTGAAGCTGTTGAGGGGTTCGGCGAGGAAGATGCTCATCACGAAGCCGACGATGAACCAAACCCCGAGAAGGATGGCGGTCCGGCGGATCTGGGTGCGCCAGTAGGTGACGCGGTCGATTGACGGGTCAGACATGGGTTTGGCGTCCTGTGCAAGTCAAGGATGGGAGAATGGATCTCTGGCAACACGTGTGTATCTGGAATCAAGATGGCCTGGGCGATGGCTGCGAACGGCTCAAGTCCGATAGCGACCCGGCCGGGACGGGCACGATTGCCGGCCCCGGCGCAAGATCGCGATAGCGACGGGCGGGTTTAGAAGAACAGGAAAACAGTGAAGTTGCTACGGACATTCAGCACGTCGTCCGTGTCCCCACTCGGCGCATAGTTTTCGTCGAGAGCGGCTGCGTAGGTTGCGTTCGTGAACTGCATCTCAAAGGCGAACCGCAGGGCGCCGTAGTTCAGTGCGAGGCGCGGCGAGATGTCGAATACGCTCTTCAGGTCCGGCGTACGGGTGGCGGCAATTACGCTCCCCTGCACGGTTTCAGATGAGCCAAGGGCCGTCAGGTAGCCCAGGAACAGCCCGGGCGCGACCGTGCCTTTCTTCTCGATCTCGAACCAGCCGGAGGCCGTGTTGAGCTGCGAGAATGCGTCCGACACGAACTCGCCGTTCGGGTCGGCACCGGCGTCGTAGATGTAGCCGCCCGGCATCACGTGGTCGCGCGTGCTGCCGTAAATACCTTTGGCGCGCACGGCGAAGGCATCGGTGTCATAGGCGACGTAGGCGGTTCCTGCGCCCAAAGCGAAGCGCTCGCCTGTCGCGACGGGACGTAGCCACCGAACATAGCCACCCGCCCCGGCGAAGAAGCCGTTGTCGCCGTCGTACTGGATGTGGCCGTGCAGGCCGGGCAGCGCCGACTGCTGCTGCTGATCCAGGCCATTGGTGCCCTGGAAGTCCGCTTCCCGGAAGGCGTCAAATTGCCAGGACGTAATCCCGACCAGACGAAGGTTGCCCGGCTTGAGGGTGAACTTGACCATCGGCTGGCGGCCAAACGGGTTGTAGGGTGCGCCGGCCTCGGTGGCCACCGTGTGCGGATACGCGCCGAGCGTGAAGAGCGGGGACCACTCCAGCCCGAACTTGACCTCCCGATTTTCCCAGACCATGTTGGCGAAGGCGCGGCGGAGACGGAAAATATTCTCCTGTCCGACGTCGTCCGGAACGGTGCCGGGACCGAAAAAGTCGGCCTCCATGTAGCCGGTCACGTCTGCACCGAGCGCCTCTGGGAGATCGCCGATTCCCAGGCCGATGCGTGAGAAGAGCTGAAAGCCGGAGAGGTTGTCGGTATCGGTGGCGTCGTCACCATCCGGATTCGCGTCTTCGACCGGATACAGCAGAAAGTCTTCGTTTCGAGCCGTGACGACCTGCCGTGTATCGTACAGGTACTCGCTCTTGATGAAACCATTGACTTCTAACTTCGGGCCCTCATCGGCTTCCTGAGCCACGGCTGCGCCGGGAATCAGCAGGAGCAGAGCGACGATAAGCGATCCGAAACTGCCCCATGAGGGGAGCGTTTGTATGCCTATAGCGTCCATATCGTACATTCTTAGATGATCCGAAAAAGGGTGATCTGAGAAACGAGTGCGATAGGACCCGCTTCCCTTCATCCGGACACCGACCCGATGCGCGGCAACGCATGGGCCCGGATCCGTCGATGGGAATATATCAGAACGCTTCGTCCTTCCGGCTCCACCCGCGGGACGAAGCGTTCTTTTGTTATGAAATTGACTGCTTTGAATTTAGCGCGAGGCGATGCGTCGCGAAGCCGCCGGCGGCAACCGGCAACGTGCGATGGTCCGGCGTTACGCCCCGTTCGACATTCCCTTTCGCTCGTCGATCAACTCTTCGACCACACCCGGATCCGCGAGGGTCGACGTGTCGCCAAGATCATCGAATTCGCCAGCAGCGATCTTGCGAATGATTCGACGCATGATCTTCCCTGACCGCGTCTTCGGAAGGGACGGCGTGAACTGGATGAAGTCCGGCTTCGCGATCGGACCGATGTGCTCCCGGACGTACTGAACGAGCTCGTCCCGAAGCTCCTCGCTCGGGTCGACGTCTTTCAGCAGCGTCACGTATGCGTAGATACCCTGCCCTTTCACCTCGTGCGGGAAGCCCACGACGGCGGCCTCCGCCACCTGGTCGTGTGCGACGAGCGCACTCTCGAGTTCGGCCGTACCGATGCGGTGGCCGCTCACGTTGAGCACGTCGTCGACGCGTCCGGTAATCCAGTAGTACCCGTCCTCGTCACGGCGACACCCGTCACCGGTGAAGTACTTGCCGGGATACTGCGAGAAGTAGGTGTTTTCGAAACGATCGTGGTTCCGGTAGACCGTCCGCATTTGGCCCGGCCAAGAGTCGGCGATCGTGAGAATGCCCTCGCACGCCCCTTCCTGAACGGTCCCGGCGTTGTCCACGACCTCCGGCTTGATGCCAAAGAACGGCTTGGACGCAGCCCCCGGTTTCTGCGCCACCGCACCCGGTAGGGGCGTGATCATGACGCCGCCCGTTTCCGTCTGCCACCAGGTATCGACGATCGGGCAGTTCCCGTTGCCGACCTTGTTGTAATACCATCGCCATGCCTCGGGATTGATCGGCTCCCCGACCGTGCCCAGCACGCGCAAGGAGGAGCGATCGGTTCGCTCGACGAACTCATCGCCCTGGCGCATCAACGCTCGAATGGCGGTCGGTGCGGTGTAGAAAATGTTGACGTCATGCTTGTCGACTACTTCCCATAGACGGGCAGCATCCGGGTATGTGGGCGTTCCCTCGAAAAAGACCTGCGTCGCGCCGTTGATGAGCGGGCCGTACACGATGTAGCTGTGGCCGGTAATCCACCCGACGTCGGCCGTACACCAGAAGACGTCGCCCTCGTGATAGTCGAAGACGTATTCGTGCGTGAGGCTCGTGTACACGCAGTATCCGCCCGTTGTATGCATCACTCCCTTGGGCTTCCCGGTCGAGCCGGACGTGTAAAGGATGAACAGCGGATCCTCGGCGTTCATCGGTTCGCACGGGCACTCGGCATCTACCGACGCCACCTCGTCGTGGTACCAGACGTCTCGCCCGTCCGTCCAGTCGATGTCTCCGCCGGTCCGTTGGATCACGAGCACGGTATCCACGTCCGGGCACTGCTCGAGCGCCGAATCGGCGTTGTCCTTCAGCGGCACCTTCTTCTCCGCACGAACGCCCTCATCGGCCGTGATCAGGAAGGTGGACTCACAGTCGAGGATGCGATCAGCGAGCGAGTCCGGGGAGAAACCGGCGAAAACGACCGAGTGCGGCGCCCCGATCCGGGCGCAGGCAAGCATTGCATACGCCGCCTCCGGAATCATCGGGAGGTAGATCGTGACACGGTCGCCCTTCTCGACGCCATGCTTTTTGAGGACGTTAGCGAACCGGCAGACGTTCTCATGCAGGTCGGCGTATGTGATGTGCTCCGCCTCTTCCGTGGCGGGATCGTTCGGTTCGTAAATCAGCGCCGTCTGGTCTGCACGTTCGTCGAGGTGACGGTCCACAGCGTTGTAGCACGCGTTCAGGACACCCTCCTCGTACCACTTGATGCTCACGTTTCGCGGTTCGTACGACACATTCTTGACCGTCTCGAATGGCTCGAACCAGTCAATTCGATCCGCACATTCTCGCCAGAACGCCTCGGGTTCGTCAACGGACCGCTGCCACATCTCCTCGTACTCCTCAAGCGACCCGACGTGTGCATCTGATCGAAAAGCCTCCGACGGTTCATACACCTCGTCGCTTCCGGAATAGGCCGCCGTTACCTGCGTGTCCTGCTCTGCCATGGCAAAATGGGGTCGTGGTGAGACAATCTGCTTTAATTACTATTCGGTAATGCCTTGCTAAAAGGTGGAGCTTGTAGCGCCCTCAGTCCGCCCTGCCGGAAGCGCTTCCTTGAATAGTTTACCAAAACGTAATAGCTGGAGCGGACTGTTGCAAGGGCTCTGTGAAGTTTTTCGGTTTGCGGCGTGCGAAGGGAACCGGACGCCCGGGCACCACCGGCCGTCACGACGGCGGGCATTTCGCGGCTTTCATCCCGGCCGATGCGCGCCAACAAGGCACCCATTGGGAAATCACAGCCCGACGCTAAGATGCTACACCGGCCAACAACGCACCTACGCAAAGCCGGAACGGCTGGTGATACGCGTCCGCCGAATGCCCCGTAACAGCAGACGAACCGATAGAAGATAGCACCCACGTCACCGCACCTGCACAGGAGATGGCGGCCTCGTGTCGTGCGGGGAGAGGGTAAGCGCCCGCTGTAGGGGATCCTCCTACGCGGCGTTCCCGGCGAGTCCCTGCGGAGGCGCAGCGGGCAGGAGCACCCGGATGCGCTGCCCGTCTCCGTCATCCTCGACGACGATCTGGGCATCGTGGTGATTGAGGATGTCGGCGAGCGTCATCCGAACCAGAGCCCCCTCCCACGCCACGACGGATGACTCCCATCCATCCACGCGCGAGCGGGTAATGCTTCCTCCTTCCCACCCGACGTCGATGGCCGCCAGTGATCGAACGCGACACACTCGGAGGACCAGCTCCTTGCAGCGGGACGCGTTTTCGATCCGCTGCGATAGAAACACGAGCGCCTCGGTCATCGCCTGCGCGTCAAGCAAGAGCGTCAGGCCGTCCGTCTCCTCCCCCAGGGAAACCCGTACGTCAATTGATAGCTGATCCGCGAGTCGCTCCCGGATCGCCTTCGCAAACGTCACCGCCGGCACGCGCTCCAGCGGTCCTTCCTCACGGTAGAGAGATGCGTAGGCCTCCACGGCGGAATCGAGTTGATCGGACAGAACCGACGTTTGCTGTTCGATGATCTCGACGAACTGCGCCGCGGTCGACGGATCCATCGCAGGATAAAGCGCCATGGTTTCCGCCGCAGCGCGAACGCTCGCGAGCGGCTCTCGCACCATCTCGATGAGCTCGCGAAGCACCTCGTGCGAAACGGAGGCCGGAGACGACACCTCTCGCTGGAGTTGAAGCACCACATGGCCGGGACCGGCCGCATGGCAGGTGACCTGCATCCACGGTCCATCCACCACCCGTGCCATGCACGAGCGGACTGCATCCGACCGTTCCTCGTCTGGCTCCGCAGGCGAATCCAGCTCAACCCATCCGGCCACCGCGCCGTGCGAAAAGAGCGTACGCACATCCGTACCCGATGCAGCACGGCTCCCCAGAAGCGACGCCGCCTCATGATCCGCCCGGACAATCATTCCCTGCCTGTCGCAAACGAGCACAGCCCCGTCAAGCGCGCGCATGAGAGCACGGGCAACGTCGGCGGGGACCCTTTCGGAGGAAGATGTAGCGGGAGCGTCGGAAGGCACGTGGAGGCCGACGAGTCGAGGATAAATGCGCGAAGGTACAGGCCAGGCAGCACGTTAAAGCCGTTACGACGTCCGGAGAAGCCGGTTCGACGTCTCGATCACATCCTGAATGCCGAACGGCTTCGTGATGTATGCGTCCGCCCCCACCGATCTCCCCTTTTCTACGTCTGCCTCCCGGCTCTTTACGGTGAGCATGATGATTTTGACGTCACGCCATGCCTCCCGCTCGCGGATCGTCGCGCACAGTTCGTAGCCGCTGACCTCCGGAAGCATCACGTCGAGCAGCACGAGATCCGGCCGTTCCGCCTCCATCGCGGGAATCACGGCGTCGCCGGCGGACACAACCCGGACGTGATGGTTTTGCTGCTGCATGAGGAATTTCAGTGGGGCAACGATGCTGGGCTCATCGTCTACGAT
>JAAAOT010000213.1 GCA_009908725.1 Bacteroidota bacterium
CTCCGCAAGAGTGTGCGTTTCGGGTGCTCGGCGGTATTCGCGCTTGATGAACTCATCCTGGATCGCTTTCGTCGCCGCTTCCTGTTCGTCGTCGGCCTGCGTGACGTTGGTGAACCGGTCAAACCCGTCCTTTGTGAAGCCGATGACAGTGTAGGTGGCCATAGTCGCTTGATATCAGTCAACATGTATCGGATATATCTCTTACGGGACGGAGGGCCCATCGTGTTCGACCATGTTCATTCATTCCCGGACGCGTTCTGGTGCGGGCAACCATCATTCAGTGCCCACCTTGACGTCGGGCACTCGGTCCTCTACGGTCTCCAGCATGCGCAGCAGCTTCTGTCGGCCACGGTAGCACGCTGTAGAGGCGAGACGTCGCGTCGTATCATCTGGTGTTTCGGGAGAATGAAGGTCCTGCAGAACGCGGCGCCGGGCACTCTGGAGCCGGCGGCGAGTTGCGCCGACATCGATGGAAACGTAGAGCGTTTCGCCGGACGATGAGGCACGCTGAACGTCGCCGCAGAGGGCGTCGGGGGCTAAAGACCCGACGGCTTCCTCCGCGACGCCTTCGGTGTCCCGGTCGAATGCAACCCGGCCAACGGACACCGAACCCGCGACCACCATGAACTCTCCTTTCCGCTTTTCGAATCGGACGGGCTTGCCGACCCAGTGCTCGGGCTTCGTACCGTCGTACGCGATCGGGACCTCAACCGCCGGAAGAACGAACTTTTTCTCCCGGAGATGATCGAGATCTTCGGAGATCGGATCCAGCACCTCCGCCTTTTTCCGCTCATACGCATTCTGCGCCGTGGAATACTCGGATACGCGCTCCTTTGCTGAGGAGATGGCATCCTCCAGTACGCTGAGGCCGTCACGCAGCGTTTCAAACCGTTTCCGGTGTGGCGTCCACCGTTCGAGCAGAAAGCGGTCGATCTGCAACCCGTCCACCGCCAGGCAGAAGCGCGCGAGAATGGACGTGTCGATCTCGTCGATGGGGGCGTGAAGCACCTGCCTGCAATGGTCGCACTGCTCGAGGACTCGCTCCGCATCGACGCCTTCGAGGAACGGGGAGATGGGTTCAGACTCGTCGCGAAAGAGGTACAGCTCGTCCATGGCACGCGTGATCGCGACGTAGAATAGCCGGCGCTCTCCCTCAATGGTCTCCGCATGCGCCTCCCCTTCCGGCTCGTCGTCGCCCGTTTCCGAGCTCGGCTCCCCCTCTTCGGATGCATTCTGAGAGGAGCCATCATCCGACGCATCCTGTTTCTGCGACCGGTCCTCCGTCGACGCACTGCCTGCATCCATCCCCGTCAGGTTGGGGATGGTGCCGTCGTTACAGTCCGGCACGAACACGACTGGCCACTCCCCTCCCTTTGCCCGGTGAATGGACCGGATCTCGAGACAATCCGACGACGGGCCGTGCTCCATGCGATCGAACGATATCTGCTTGATGCGCTCCAGGAGCGCGCGAGTGCTCGGGATACCCTGAGCGAAATGAACAAGGGAGCGCGCCGTCCGGATGCGATCATCCGCCGTTTCCTTGAATGCACTGTGCTGACGGATGTAGCCCTCGTATCCCATCGCATCGATGAGCCAGTCAACCGTCTGTTCGGCGGGTTCGTCGAGGCGCCCGCGCAGTTCCGCCATAACGTCCAGAAAATCGTCGATCCCCCGTGCGGTGCGTGCGTGCATATCGCCCCGGTAGCCGCGGAGGACATCGAGCACCGACGCGCGCTTCCGCCGCGTACGCCGGCGAATCCGGGTCAGAACGGACCCGGACACGTACCGATTCGGCTCAAGCATCACCTTCTCAAACCGATCCAGATACTGCCGCACGCGTCGACCATCCTCGAACCATCCGTGCTCACGGACCTGCCGGTCGAGCATGGCGAAGAAGAGATGGCGCAGCAGCGCCTGCACCTGTGTTCGAAGATAAAAGGGCGAACTGCCGACGATCCGATACGGGATCTGTGCCCGGATAAGAGCCTGTTCGATGAACGGCGTCTGGGCGTACTGACGGACAAGGATAACCAGATCCGAGGGCGGGGCCCCGGCGTCGAGGTGCGATTGAATTTCAGCCACGAGATCTCGGGCCTGCCCGACCTGTCCCCGACCGGCGCGCATGTGCGTGTGCCCGTCGAAGGTACGCGTGGGGTGCAGTCGTTTCGGATGCCTGCGCCGGTTCTCACCGATCACGGCATTGGCCAGGCTGGTCTGTTGCCCGGTCGACCGGAAGTTGTCGGAGATCACGTACTCGGACGCGTCGTATCGATCAGCGAAGCCGAGGATGAACGACGGATCCGCCCCGCGCCATTCGTAGATGCACTGGTCGTCGTCGCCGATCGCCATGTAGTTGCGATGCGACTCGGTGACCACGTCCAGCAGTCGAACCTGAACGGGGCTAACGTCCTGAAACTCATCGACAAGGACGTAATCGAACTGACCCTGTGCCGCCGCGCGGACATCGTCGTGGCGCATCAGGACCTCCCACCCGTCCCGGAGCATGTCATCGAACGTGATCCAGCCGCGCTCCTGGCGCAACCGTTCGGCGTATCGATACAGCGTTAGGAAGTCCTCGTTTTCGTGCTCCGCCTGTGTGGCCTGTTCGCGAGCCTCGGGCGGTAAATCTGTCGCGTCCAGGTCGGCGTACGCCAGGCACGTCTTCCATGCGGAAATCCGGTCCTCCAGATCCGACTGCGGGATGCCCAGGGCAGACGTGTCAATGCTTCGCTCCATCGCGAGCTGCGTCCGAGCTTTTCCCGCCAGAATACGCGCCATCGATGCCGGGTCGACCTCGCCATTTTGAAGCTGTCGAGGGCGGTGTCCGCGGCGCTCTGCGTCCGCGATGAACGACCGGCCAAGCGAGTGGATCGTACGGCACTGAACCCCTTCGACGCCCAGAGCCAACAGCCCGCGTTCGAGGTCGTCGACGGTCGACCGTGAAAACGAGCTGGCCAGAATCCGCCTGGGGCTGGCCCCGTCGCTCACCAGCCGCCGGATGCGATGCACCATCGAGGTGGTTTTTCCTGCACCAGCGACCGCGAAGACGAGCGCGGGACCGTCTTCATGCTCCACGATGCGCCGCTGCTCCGGTGTGAGCTTCCCGTTCTCAATAGCAAGACCGGGGGTACGACCGGCAGCGACGGAGTCGGACATGCGTGAATCGGGCAAGAGCTCGTGGATGATGAACCGGAGCGTTTCACGAGGTCCACGCAGTTTTCGTTCGGCCTACACAGCGATTCCACGATCGGTGCGGTCCACGAAAAAGCGGCACCGATCGACCTGATCGGCGCCGCCGTCCGTTCACCATACGTCGCTGGACCGAATCTACTCGACGCGGTCAAAGCTAACCCCGCTCGTCCGTCCGTTGCCGGCCCGCATGCCGGTGACATTGCCTGCCTCGCCCCGGACAAACTCGACGTCCATGACCGGGAAAACCCCGGAGAACTCGTCCTTCTGCCCGGGCGTCAACGTAATATCGTCGAGACGAGCTTGCGTGAGCACGAGCTGCCCGTCACGGACCGTCATCACGTATGCCGTTTGCAACTCTTCACTATAGTACCGACCTGCGTACGCCTGCAGCGAGTCTGCCGTCGGGCTCCACGGATCGCTCTTGATACGGGATGCCGTTTGCACTCCATTCTGAAAAAGCGTGATCGACTGCGCTTTCCCGTCCTCTACGTCCTGAAATGCCACCCGCGCCTCGACCCGCACGAGTTCAAAGGTGGAGGGCCCGGTCGGGCGGATTTCCAGGCGCGGCTGACCGGTCGCCTGCGTGTAAAACGTACCGTCCTCCTGCATGAACGTCAGCACGAAGCCCGGGACAGTGTCCAGTTCATACCGACCGGTAAACGATTCAAAGTCCTCCGCCGTCATGTCCGACGGATCGAACGAAGCATCTGACGTGTCGGCGGGCGCGTCAGACTCCGATTCGACCGGCTCCATGTCATCGCCGAAGAATGCCTCAGCTACGTCCAGCGGAAGAGAACCGGGTGCGGTGGCATTGTTGGTCATCATGATCACCCCGGCGTTAAGCTCCGGGAAGTACGTCACCTGCGCGCGGTGGGCCATGTCCGCCCCGCCATGCTGAATCGTCTCTAATCCGCGAGTGTCCTGTACAAACACGCCCAGTCCGTACGCGGTTGAACCGCCGCCAGCGAGCACGTGGGGCGTCGTCATCTGTTCGTATGCATCCGGGCCGCCGAGCTCATGGGTGTCGAAATTGTTGATCCACTTGGCGAGATCGCCAAGCGTCGCGTAGATCCCGCCCGCGCCCATCGCAGCGGGCAGATCGACGCCCTCACGGTAGGTGCCGTCGCCCATGGTGTATCCCCGCGCCGATCCGGGCACGACCTGCGATCGCGGGGACCGAACCATCGTGCGGGTCATCCCGAGCGGCCCGAACACCCGGTCCTTCATGTACTCCGGAAACGGCATGCCGGACACGGTCTCGATAATGTCCGCGAGTAGCTGATAGCCGGTGTTGTTGTAGTTCCACGTCGTTCCCGGCCTGTTCTGAAGCTCCGGCTGTCGCTGGACGACCTCGACGATGTCTTCCTGGCTGATATAGTCGCCCTGGTCAAAGCGGACGCCGGCCATTGCCAGGGTGTTGATGCTCTCCCGGTAGCCGCTTGTATGCGTCAGCAGGTGGCGAATCCGAACCGTGTCCTCGAACGCTTTGACATTCGGCAGATGCTTCGTCACAGGATCGTCTAGCGAGAGCTTGCCTTCCTGGGCGAGCAGCAGGACACCCATCGCCGTGAACTGCTTCGAAACCGATCCAATGTTGGACCTGGTATCGACCGTGAACGGCGTCTCCGTGGTGAGATCTGCCATTCCGAAGGCCTCTTTGTAGATGAACGCGCCGTCCTTCACCACGCCAACGGCCACGCCGGGCGCATCGCCGGATACCCGGTGGACGAGCTGACGCACCCGATCCGATGGCTCCGTCGCGATGGGCTCCGCTCCGTCGATCCGTAGCGTGTAGCGGCCCACCTCGTCCTTGAACGGCGTGACGACGAGCCGGTGCACGCCCTCCGCCTCCGTCTCGAACTGGAATGGCTCCGGTCCTTCCCCCGTGATGTCGATGCGTGCGAGTTCCGAACCGTCCGGAGATTGAACCTCGATCACGACATCTACGGTGTGCTGATCGGCGACACCATACACGAACTCGTCGGAGGACAGCTCGATGGTGTAGCTGTGCTCATCGTCGGCACCGAGGGAATCCGCTGTCGATTCCGCGACCGTGAGCGCGCGATCGACCGACTGACCGGCCGCCGGCACCGCAACAAAAAATGCGGCAACACACGCAGCAAGCAGCAATACGGCGACCGGTGACGCCGCCTTCGGGTACTTCGAGTGCGAACGGGACGTGAACATGAGGTGGGCGGAATTTTTGTGTCGGGCATATGCGCCGCATAACACGTCGATGTCGACCGGACCGTTACACGACATATATATGCGAAGATTCCGCTTTCCGCTTTCATGGACGGAATCCGATCGCGACGGTTTCCGGGATCCATCGGAGACAACCCCCTTCATTGCCCGGGCCGGACGAACGAAACCGTGGCATGCCTCGCGGCCGCGGAGATGCCGTCTCGTGCGTTCGAACAGAGGACCGCGCGCGAGCGCGACGGGATGTTGAGCCCGCGTCCGACCACTGTCCGGCCCTGTTCAGCGATATAATGAAGTGCAATGGTGGATAGGCGCGACGAATGGGCCGCCCGGGCGTGGCGAGATCGCCTGTGTCCGGGTGCGCAGCGACTACGGACGCGCAGCGAACGCCCGAACGCCTATTCCACCGTGACGCTTTTTGCCAGATTACGCGGCTGGTCGACGTGGCAGCCGCGCATGACGGCGATGTGGTAGCTCAGAAGCTGAAGAGGAACGACCGTCAGCAGCGGCGAGAGAAACTCCTCGGTCTTGGGAATCCGGAGGACGTACTCGCACAGCTTATCGAGCTCGCCATTTCCTTCATCTGTGATCGCTATCACCGAGCCGTCGCGCGCAACGACCTCTTCGATGTTGGAAACGACTTTATCGTATGTCGAATCCTTCATCGCGATGAAGACCACCGGCATGAACCGGTCGATGAGCGCGATGGGACCATGCTTCATTTCTGCGGCGGGGTATCCTTCCGCATGAATGTAACTGATTTCCTTGAGCTTCAACGCCCCCTCCAGGGCGACCGGGAAATTGTAGCCGCGCCCGAGATATAGGAAGTTGGAGGCGTAGCGGTACACGCTCGCCATCTCTCTGATCTCGTCGTTCATCCCCAGCACCTCGTCCACCTTGTCGGGGATCGAAGCGAGCGCGTGGAGATTGTGCGCCATTTCCGCTGTGGAGAGCGTCCGGTTTTCGGCGAGCTTGAGCGCGATCATGGCGAGAACAGTGACCTGCGCCGTGAATGCCTTCGTCGACGCAACGCCGATTTCCGGTCCTGCGTGCAGGTACACGCCGGCGTCGGTTTCCCGGGCGATCGTCGAACCGACGACGTTGCAGATGCCCAGGCAGAGTACCCCGTTCTTCCGCGCCTCCCGGACGGCCGCGAGGGTGTCGGCCGTTTCGCCGCTCTGCGAAATTACGATCACCACATCCCCGTCCCGCAGGATCGGATTGCGGTACCGGAATTCGCTCGCATACTCAACCTCGACGGGGATGCGCGCGAACGACTCGATGAGGTATTCCCCCACGAGAGCCGAATGCCACGACGTGCCGCAGGCGGCAATGATGATCCGGTCGGCGTCCACGATCTGGTCCCAGTGGTTGTACAGCCCACCGAGAACGACGCGCGGATCATCGGGGAGCAGCCGACCGCGCATGGAGTCCGACAGCGACTCCGGCTGCTCCATGATTTCTTTGAGCATGAAGTGGTCGTAGCCACTCTTCTCGATCTCGCTGAGATCCCACTCGAGCTCGTGCACCTCCTTCTCGAGGGGCACATTTTCGATGGTTTTGACCTCATAGCCGTTACGGCTAACGGTCACGATCTCTCCGTCGCTCAGATATACGACCTGACGCGTATGCTCGACGAGCGGCGCGGCGTCGGACCCGATGAAGTATTCACCGTCCCCGATCCCCAGGATCAGCGGGCTCCCCTTGCGTGCAGCGATCATCTGGTCGTCCACGCTCGAAACCACGGCAATACCGTAAGTGCCTACCACTTGCGTCAACGCTTGGCGCACAGCCTCGCCGAGGGAGAGAGCCGTCTCCCGACGAATGTCTTCGATCAGATGAACGAGGACTTCGGTGTCGGTGTCGCTGACAAACTCGTACCCCTTTTCCTTCAGCCGCTTCCGAATGACCCCGTGATTCTCGATGATCCCGTTGTGGACGAGAGCAAAGTCGCCCGAGTCGCTCGTGTGCGGGTGGGCATTGGCATCCGTCGGCGGGCCATGCGTGGCCCAGCGCGTGTGCCCGATGCCGAGGCTCCCACGCAGGGGCTGCCCGTCCACCGCGGAACGCAGTTCGTCTACTTTCCCCTTTCTTTTCTCCACCACGAGACCGTCGTCGCCGACGATGGCGAGACCCGCGGAGTCGTACCCGCGGTATTCAAGCCGCTTGAGACCGGTCAACAAAATCGACTCCGCTTGCTGACCGCCGATGTATCCAACAATTCCACACATATAAACGCGCTTGAGGTGTAGTAAGGGTGTTCAATCGTCTTCTCTCATTCTTGCCTCTCTCTACTCTCGAGCGACACGAGAACCGTGCCACACAGGGCCGGGGATTCGGTGAGAGATCGACCATTCGATCAAGAAACGCCAGGCAACGCAGGACTGCAACTGATTACGATGCGCATGGCGTTAAAACGGATCGGTCCGATATTCCTGAATTGAATCTTGCAAAAAGTACGACCGGCAGTGCCGCAGCCTGGGATCGCTAGTAGCGCTCCAGCGAAAATTTCTCCCCGAGATACCGCTTCCGGACTTCCGGATCCGCAGCCAGTTCTTCGGCTGTGCCCGCCTTCAAGATGTCGCCCTCGTACAGAAGGTACGCCCGGTCGGTGATCGCCAGTGTCTCATGGACGTTGTGGTCGGTGATGAGAACGCCGATGCCTCGTTCCTTCAACCCGGCGACGATCGACTGGATGTCTTCCACCGCGATCGGATCGACACCGGCGAAGGGCTCGTCGAGAAGGAAGAATTGTGGTCGCGTAGCCAGGGCTCGGGCGATTTCCGTCCGACGCCGCTCGCCGCCGGAAAGCGCATATCCTTTCGAGTCGCGCACCCGGTCGAGTCCGAACTCGCGGATAAGCGATTCTACGCGGGCCACGCGCTCCTCGGAGCTGATGGGCTGGAATTCGAGCACGGCGTGCAGGTTGTCTTCGACGCTCAGTTCACGGAAGACGCTCGTCTCCTGAGCCAGATACCCTACGCCCCGCCGGGCGCGCTTATACATCGGCAGCCGCGTAACGTCGTCTCCGTCGAGCAAGATACGGCCTTCGTTCGGCCGAATCATCCCGACGATCATGTGGAACGTCGTGGTCTTGCCGGCCCCGTTCGGCCCAAGCAGGCCCACGATCTCCCCCTGCTGAACCCGAAGACTGACGTCCTTGACCACCGCACGTTTTTTATACCGCTTTGTGAGATGCTCGGCGGCAAGGACGATCGGGTCGTCCGGCACGGATCGTTGGGCAACGGTGTGATCCGGCGCCTCGGTTCCGGAGGGTACAGAGTCACTCATACGGGGGACGGACGGTCGTACTATCGAAAAGGGGGTTGCGAGGTCGAATCGGGGCGACGGGAACGTGGCCGGTCGCGTCGCGGTGCGTCATCGGTCTCGCCGCTTGAATCCGACCGCTGAGCTCTGGATCCGTCGCCGGGCGGGATGCGGCGATCTGAGACCGGGGTCTCCGGCGGCCCGGCACCTGCAGCCAGGCTGTCGGCTCGCGGCGAAGCCGGGTCCGGCCGGGATACGTCCGCGTCCGGTTCAAGACGCCGACGGACACGTTCGTCGTCCAGAAATGTGCGCCGCGTGGGACGCCGATCTGGAACCCACATGAAGCCATCGAGACGGAAAGGGTCCGGGACAATCGCCTGCTTGTAGTAGGTGGTTTCCGTGCCACCGAGCACGCTCACGCGCTCGACCTCTTCGTCAACAAACCGAAGGACGATGCGGTCCGCACTCGTTCGTGCGGCGCCGTTCTCAGATCCGTCCCGGCCGGTCATGAAGCGAATGGCGCGGGCATTGGGGCGGGCAATGATTTGACGCAACGAGTCCTGGCGGAAAACGGCGGTGATGACCCGCCCTTTTAACTGCTGGATACGGCCACTCACGCTATCCTCCTGCGCGGCAAAGGCATTCGATCGTACGTAAACCGTGTCGACCGAACGATTGCGGACGACAACACGGATGGTGTCTCCCGACACCTGCGATCCATCGAACCATGCGATCGGCGCCTCATACAGCCTCGTTTCCTCCAGCGACGGGATATCATCCTCCGTACCGTCGAGGAAACGGTCGTATACAACCGAGTCGGCGACCGCGGACAGGTCCGGCTGCCAGATCCGAACGGAGTCGATTGCCACCATGCGCCGGAGTGTATCCGACCGCTGAGCGTTCAGTCGGTGCGAACGGACCAGAAGCGTATCGGTCGGGGTTCCAGCACTGTCGGTTCGCACCTGAAGCAGGAGCGCACGCCCGGTCACGCGGCTCGTTTTTCGCTCTTCGTCGTTCCGTGCTTCGTCGCCCCAGAGAAGCGTTTGCTCGCCCGCGTCGGCCGGCTCCGCTCGATCGACCGCCGATTCGTCTTCCGGGTCAGGCGCCATGCGGCCGTCGTTCCGGGCTCGAATCTCCAGCGAATCATAGCCCGCGTCTCGATCCGGGGCGCCGGCTGCGCTCGGATTCCGGTCGATGAACACGTTACCGCGAGCCTCCGTCCGCTTCTCGTTCCGGTAGTAAACGACCGTGTCTGCCTCCATGTAGGTCTCCGGGTCGCGTACGCGCACATTGCCGAAGAAGTCCGCTCGCTGTGCGTCCGAGAAATAAACGCCAGATTCCGCACGGAGGGTCTTGTTGTCATCCACCAAAAGAACGGAATCGGGAAAGACCGACCGCTTCTCGTCCGCGTAGTAAATGGCGCGACTCGAATAGACGTCGACATCGCCATCCGACAGGTGAACCTGGCCGAAGGCACGACCGACTTTCGACGGGCGATCGTACCGCACGGTCGCGGCACGCAGCGTATCGCCCCGCTCGTAGATGACGACATTCCCCCGGAACAGAAACTCGTCGCTTTCCAGGTACCGGACCGCCTCCAGTGAGCGAAGCCGCGTACTATCCTGTCGCACGAAGACATTCCCGAAGAGCTCCTGCAACCGATCGCCCTCGTCGCTCTCCCGGGCCGACAGCGAATCGGCGCGCACGCGGACCCGGTCGGATCCTCCGCCCCTCTGCCCTCCACCCGACGGGATCGTGTCCTGCGGCGTGAGCTGACGTAGAGAGTCGTTCGACGGTCGAGTACGACCAGTAGTGTCAGATAGCACAGGAGCCGGTGAGAGCGCATCTGCTCCCGCTACAGCCGGCGAATCCGGGTGAGCAAGCGAATCTGGCGGGGTAATCTCCGGGCCTTCGGCGAAGGTGTCGGCAACGAGAGTGTCGGCCGCACGGCCCGCCGCGTCGGATCCCTCCGGTGCCGTCGACTGGAACGCAGCACACCCGGACAACAGTGCAAGCCATGCTCCGACGGCGGCACCGGCTACCCATACGCGAAGACGCATAACCTTTGGAGTGTCAGACATACCTGCAGGTACAGTACCGGGCCGTGGAAAAGAAGATGGCGCGAGCTTTTGGTCGCAGCTACGGTGCGTCGGTTGTATCCGCGGCTGCTGCTTCATCCTGAGGCGACGTCGCGGGAGGCGATGATTCCGGCGGAGAGGCGTCGCGTCGCGAATCAGTAGCGGATCCGTCGCCGGATGCCTCGTCGTCGACATCCACGTCCGCCGTGAAGCGCCCGATCTGGTAGGTGTCCAGGTTCTCATCCGCAACGAGACCGTTTCCCTGAACGTCCTCGGTCGGCGTCACGATCCGGACGAACCGCCGCGTTCGCAGCTTCCGGGTGTTCTGGTTCCACGTAAGCTGTTCGCTGCTGAGCCGTTTTCGATCCACGGTGTGGACCTCGACATCACCGAAGGCTTCGAACCGGCCCTCGTCCGCAAAATACAGCATGCGCTCCGCCGTGATCACCGCCGACGAGTCGCCCTCTTCAAACACGTACGCCACCACCCGGTCCACCGGGAGAGGGCGTCCGCGAAAGCCGGACAGGGATTCGCGCGGAGGGTCGGCATCATCGGCCCCCTCGTTCGCCGGCGGTAACGATCTATTCGGGGACGATCCATTCGGGGACGGCCCACCGGTTTCCGTCGTAGCTGTATCGATCGGGGGCTCGCCGTTCATGGTGAACTCGATATATGTGCTGTCCTCCGTTTCGAAATGAGCCATCCGATCCGCAACGAAATGCGCACGGCGCAGACCGTTCTCCTGGATGCCGAGGCGGACGTCCCAGCTTACCTGACTCGGACCGGCATCGGCGGAATCGGCGGCGAGGGCCGCAGAAACGTCGCGTTCCCGGCGTTCGCAGCCCAGGATCAGGCTCAGGGCCAGCACCGCCACACCTACTGCACACGCGCTGCACACCGGTCGCGCAAAGCGCAGGTGAGTCCCCAATCCGACACCTGACATCATGGGCATGGAGATTGTGGTTCGTTTGCTCACGGAAACACGCAGGAATCACGTACGGAGCGGATTGACGCATTCATCTGCTC
>JAAAOT010000324.1 GCA_009908725.1 Bacteroidota bacterium
ACGAAACGCATCCGCCGCCCGATCCTCGGAGGCATGGCCGCAATCATAGCGACCGCTGCGGGGATGATCTGGTTCATCTGAGGAAGGACGCCGACATCAATCCGGCGCCGGAACCAGCCTCGCAGCACTAACAAGGCCGTCGTCGACGGTGATGGTGCAGGAGGATCGCAGACCGTTGTAGTAACTGTTCACGACCACCCACTGTATCCCAGCGTCGGGGCCATCAGTCGATGTAGCAGCCGGAGTACGATCCGGGCGGACATGCACGGGGTGTTCGGCCTCGGAGCACACGCGGTAACGGAGGTAGTGACCAGTCTCAAGCGTAGCAATCACGGCTTCGAGCGGCTGTCCCGTCACGAATGTGCTGCAGAGGATGCGGATCTCCTTCTCTGCTTCGCTCCACGAGACAACCATCCACGATGCCGCAACGAGGACCGCACCGATAATACATACCCGCCGTATCCGTTTGCCTAACTTCATTGCCCCGTGAGAAAAGTGGGAGGGGACACGCAGGACGAGACCGGCGCGCACCCGGTTCCTTCTCTAGATGCTCAATTAACCGCGGCCACCCGGCGCGTCGGGACGTCACTCTACACCGGGCGGTTCGAAACGTCGTTTCTCTCTGGCCCACCAGCCAATTAACGCTTCGCGAGGATCTGCAGCCCTTCTCCTCACAACGCCGGACGAACGCTACCGCTTCGATGATTGGTACGCCTCACGCAAACGAGGAGCCGCCGGTGCATCCCGAGGCTCCTCATGAATGATGCGTCGATTCATCGCTAGCGCACGACACTCATCCGCTGTGTGCGGATCGTATCGCCGGCCTCAAGCCGGACGAAGTACAGTCCGGGTGCGAGCCGGTCGGTGGACAGTGTCACGGACTTCTCTCCCCGGGTTTCGGTGGCGTCCAGCACCGTGAGAACGCGACGCCCCAGCACATCGAACAGTTGGATCCGGACGGGTCCGTCTTCCGGCAGCTCGTAGCGCAGCGTGGCGTCCCGCTGGGCCGGGTTCGGGAACGGCGCGTGCAGGGTCACCTCCCCCGGCGCCGTGAGACGAATCGTTCGGGAGGTCGAGTAGGTCGGCGTGCCGTCGACATCGACCTGCCGCAGGCGGTAGGACATCTCGCTGTGGCCGAACGGGAGGTTCGCATCCGTGAACCGGTACCGCTGCGACTCCGTGGTCGTCCCGGCTCCCTGGACGAAGCCGAGCGTCGTCCAGGCGGCGGAGGCGCTGGCGTTGCCCGGACGCCGCTCGACGTAAAAGCCGTCGTTGTTCGTCTCGGCGGTCGTCGTCCATGTCAGCTCAACGGCATCATCCACGGGCCGGCCGTCGAACACGGCCAGTTCGACCGGCAGAGAGGTGGTGATGCCGAAGATGCGAGCGACCTCGATACTCGCCTGCAGGTCCGCGCTCGCCTGGGACCAGCTCGTGCCGTCGAAGACGGAGGTCCGACCGGCTCCGGACGCCGTTTCCCCCGACAGATAGAGGGCATCGGACGCGTTGGAGGCGGACAGCACGAGGTGGTACTCCGTGCCCGCGGTCACCTTCACGTCGGCCGCCTGCAGGTCAAACGCGTTGGGCGTAAACGGAAAGAGCTGCTCTGCCGGGACGGCGACCCTGTTGCCGATCTTTGCGTCCGGTACCCCGCTCCCGTCGTCCGACCAGACCTCCACGTTCAGGGGGCCGGTGAGCTCGATCGCCGATCCGCCCGGGCTCCCGAAATCATGCCATAGCCGAAGCAAACTACCGCTAACGTGCCCATTCACCGTCGGCTGAAAGCGAACCGCGATCCGCGGCGTAGCTGCGGTGATATCGAGCCGGCTCATGTCGCTAAATGCCACGTCGTCGTAGTCCGCAATCAGCTCGCGGCTCGTCGTTCCACCGAGGAAGTCGACGACGGCATCGAGAATATCAAGCTTGCCGTATCCGAACTCCGCGTTCGGCACGGCGCCATACTGGGCGGTGAAACCGTCGGTGTCGGCGTTCGACGTGAGGTACGAGCGCACCTCGTTCGCGGTGAGCGCCGTCCCCTCCTGCTCCGCAGCCTGCAGGAGAAGCGCGACGGCGCCTGCCACCACCGGTGACGACATGCTGGTACCCTGCGAGTAGCGGTGCATCCCGTCCTGGTCGAATACCGCACCTGAACCCAACTCGGGCATATCCTGCGAGTAGGCCGAGACCATGGCCTGTCCGGGCGCCGTGAGATCCGGCTTGACGACGCCATCACGCCGGGGCCCCCGGCTGCTAAAAAACGAAATATCGTTCCGGTCGCTGAAACCTGAAGCATAGGCATACACGCCTCCGTTCGTCCCCCAGTACCAGCGGTGAGCGTGCGAACCGACCGTGATTGCACCGGTCGATGTGCCCGGCGTACCGATCGTATAGTTGCCGTCACCATTGTTGAACGAACCCGGCACGGTTACGCCCCACGTCCACCCGTGGTACGTGACGGCCGACGATCCGAGGTTTTCGATCTCGATCTGCCACTCTCCTTCCGCTGGCGTGATCTCCTCTGCCGGGTCGACCGACGTGTCCTCATAATCGTAGATCTGGATGTCGAAGTACCGGTCGCCGTTATCAGGCCCGATTCCACTCTCCAGTAGAATCGACCCGGACGGCGTCTCTGCAAGCAGGTCGTCGACGGTCGTACCCGAACCGGTCAGCGTCACGCTGTCGGTTCCGTTGGGTGCTGTCACGGTGATGGTGACGTCATCGGCCGTGTCAAACCACTTCTGGATGCCCACGTAGTCGTTCACGATTCCGTCGCTGGGCAAATACTCACCGACCGTCCACGGCTCGGAGGCCGTGTTCCCCCCGGCAATCGTCCCCGTCACGTGCTGTGCCGAGGCGCCGTCGTTGCCGGCGGAGACCACGACGACTCGATCCGGCGCGGTGCCGGGATCGTTGCTGCCATCGTTCGGCGTGGCGTCGGTGAAGGCGTCGACGGCGAGGTCGAGCGACGAAGTGCCATCGTGCGCCCCGAGGTCGGACCCAAGGCTCATGTTGATCACGAGCGGCTGGTTCTGATCGGTCGCCACCTGCCCGCAGTAGCTCATCGCGTCGACAATGTTGGTGGTCGGAAACGACCCGTTTCCGGCTTTCACGACGATGATGTCCGCCTCCGGCGCCATCCCGCGATGCTCGGGCGTGGTCTGACTGCCGCTGAGCACCAGCGCATTGCCGCTGCTCGCCACCGTGCCGGCGACGTGCGTGCCGTGACCGTCCGTGTCTTCCTGGCTCACGCTTCCGGCGTCGATGTCGGCCGCAGAGTACTCGGTGCCGTAATCCAGGCCGGTCATGGTCCCGCTCCGGTCTTGTGGCGTCTGCCCGACCGTTGCATTCGTCTGGTCCCACAGGTAGACGACGCGCGTATCGCCGTTCGCGTCCAGAAAGTCGCCATGGTCGGCGTCCAACCCGGAGTCAACGATGCACGTGAGCACACCCTGCCCGGAGTAGTTCGTCCCGTTCACCGCACCACTGTTGAGTATACGGGCACCGACCTCCCGGGCGGCTTCGTCGTTGTGAAGGGAGGCAATGGCCGCCGGCTGGATGCGCTGGATGGAGGAGATCCCCGCCGCGGTGCGAATGTCTTCGGCGGTAAGGCGAGCCGTCACGATCGAGCCCAGCACGGAGTTCACAGGAATACCGGCGCGTCGGAGGGCAGCCGCGTCAGACGTACGGATGATCGCCGGATACCGCACCTCCCCCGCCTCGTCCTCCAGGGCGGTTTTCTGGAGAATGAGCGGGAGCCCAGATGCACCGGCGCGCTTCGAGGCGTCAGTTCGTCCCATCAGGACCTGGAAGCCACCGCTGAGACGCTGCATAGCGTCGGCCTCAGGAGCGCTGTCCTGCGCGAACGCCCCGGAGGGGACGAACAACAACAGGGCGAGAAGGAGGGGAATGTATCGGTTCATCATGGAACGGGGAGGAAAACGACGGGGACGTAAATGGGGGCGGCCGGGAACACGGATCCGTGTGGGGCACGGCCGCTCTATCTTTCCTTTGAACGACGCGCGATCTACGAGGACATGGGCCGGACGCGTC
This sequence comes from Bacteroidota bacterium, assembly GCA_009908725.1. Taxonomy (GTDB): domain Bacteria; phylum Bacteroidota; class Rhodothermia; order Rhodothermales; family Salinibacteraceae; genus Longibacter. The sequence continues at coordinate 4,048 of JAAAOT010000324.1, forward strand.
CGCTCTCCTCGACGCGGGCGACCTCAGGCACGCGGGCCGCGTCGCGGATCTGGTCGACACTCAATCGAGCCGTAGCGACCGATCCCTGCACGCTGTTCAGCGGAATGCCGGCGTCACGCACGGCGTCGGCATCGCTCACCCGGAGAATGACGGCGTACACGGTCGTCCCGTCGCGCGTGCCCGTGACGAGATCGGACAGTGGGGGCGGTTCGTCGCCCTGAACGATGCGCTGGAGCGCCGGGGAAAGCTTATCCATCTCCTCACCCGACAGCGTCTCGGCCCCTCCACAGGCCGACGCGGCCATCAACATGGATAGAACGAGTACGGCGCAGATCGACCAGGTGGAAACAGAAGGAAGCACGGGCGTCGGGCGGTGAGAAGAGGCACGCGGACGAACTGTATGGTAGCGAGCCCTTCACACAATCGCAACGTACATTTGTCCCCGTGCCGAACCCGATCCCGATCCACCTCACAGGGTGAAATACCGAGCCCCACCCCCGAAAATGTCGCGGCCACACGTCAGCCCGCCGCGATTGAGCGACAGAGGTTGTGTACTTCCGAAATCATTTTGTCAAACCGGCAAAGGCACCGTCTTACATCGGCCCGGGCGCGTACACGCTCTATCGCCTTGAGCACCAACTTGCTTAAACGAACACAAAGAGAAACAGGTAGAATATCCCGACCCGGGACGCTGACAGCGTTTGTTAACAACGTCATCACATGCCTCACTTCAGGATGAAATATTGCCTCTGCAGCCTTAAAAAAATGTCGGAACGAGGAAATTGGGAGAGCTGTGGTGACACCAATTCAGAAAATAACTTCTGCGTGTTTGACAGATGTCACTCTGGTGCTATACCGTGTAGCTGTTCTTAGGAGGTCAACTCGTAAGCGATGGATCTCGCTATTGCTGCGCCGCGCACCGGTGAGTTTCTGTCCTGGTCGTCCAGTCCGTGCCGGGACTTCGTTTCTCTCGCCGATGCGCTCTCCCCACACGATGATCGAGCCCGACGCCCCGCGGGTCTACTTCTCCGGTACCGGGCCACAACTTGATCCCCGTCGACGCAAAGCCGCGCCTCATGCCTTCGACGGCGTGCACTCCATGTCCGTCTCCGCCCGGCGGATCGTTCCCCCGGTAGCTGTGAAGCACGTGATCGCTGATGAAGACGTGTTCTTCGTGAGCCGACCCGGACCACACCGTTCCTTTCAGCCGCATCCGTCGACGAATTGATTCTCCAGATCCCCGTCGGCGTGTAAGCGCAGGATCGTACCGGTTTCCCCTCTCCCCCACAGGTAGACGCTTTCATGTCCACATCCGACGCCTCCATCCCTCCGAACGCCGCAGAACCTGTCAACCCGGACCAGCTTCTCAATCTCGTGGTCGAGACCCGAGCGGCTATCGACGTGATGCTGGAAATGCTCGCGCTCATCCATACGGACGGGTCGGAAAACGCGTATCGGGAAACGCTTGCCGCGGGCGATGCGCCACCGCCAGGCCACGGAGATCCTCCGGGCCTCGCTCACCGGGGACAACCCCGTGTAAGCGGTACACGATCGGCCCCACACCACGACCTTTCCGACGACGGACCCCGTTCCGCCATCCGGGCGAACACCATGGATCTCCCTCCCAGCGAAAACCCCTTTCATCGAGACGAACTCACCGACGTCGAGGTCAAGCTTGAAGCCTCCGTCGTCGAGCGGCTCCGTCAGGGCGTGAAGAAGCGCGACATTTCCTTCGGACAGATGGTCCGCTATGCGCTCGACGTCGGCCTTCAACGTATTCCCGTACCGGACGACGATGAGGCGACGGGGGAGACGTCCGCGGGCCCATCCCCGTCCGACGACGGCGACGATCGGTCCCGAACATCCGTGCTCGAGCAGTTCCGGGACGCCGTCGAACGCATCGACGACCTCGAGCGGCGCCGCGAAACCGCGAAACAGGACGTCTCCCCCCTTATCCAGCAGCTTCTGGATGACATCTCCAGAGAAGCGGGTGCCTCCGAGCCCGATCGGAAGGCGGACGCGCCTGCCACAGAACGAAGCGCACTCACCGCCGGCTCAACCGACGCAGACGATACCACCGTGGAGGACCCATCCGCGGACGACCCGAGCGTGGGCGACAGGGACATGGGCCATCCTGATTCGGAGGGCGAAGAATCGGAGACCGAAGAATCGAAGGGCATTGCATCGGAAGACGCCGACTCGGAGGACACCCACGATCCGCCGTCCATGTTCGACCTCGCAGACGACCCGTGACGAGCCGCGTCGTGCGGTGCCAAGCCGATAACCGGTGCGACTCCTCGGTCGACGAATTGTCGTCCACCCGCTCATCGATTTGTCGAGAGCGCTTGTAGCAGGTCAAATTCACAAGACAAGGATGTCCGGGTCGTCAGGTATTTCTCGTTCGGGGATCCAGCGACTGCTACATCCCGCACACCGGAGGCAATCAGCGATTAATGACAAATACACGTCACCTCACTGAGTTTGTTTAGCTTACCACAAACCTACAGATAATACACGAGCGTATTACATAACTCTTCTGTTGCCAGTATTTTGCATTTCCGGTTTTCACCGTGTTGATTGTGTGTTACTTTACGGAACGTTGACTCTCGCCTCACACGACCTTCTTCGTTCTTGCCGTCTCATCTTTTTAGAAACGGACGAGCGAATCAGGCCGATCACGTGAGGAGAGTGCCGGGGAGCGATCTCGGCGTCGATCATCGACGCTTTGCTAGCATCGCCTTCCTTGCCGTCCACCACACACTCGTCCGACTTTTTCCGGTTATGCAACAGCAGGTACGACGCGCAGTGTTTGACTTTTCACGGTTTATAACGACGGCTCCTCGTTCTCGCCTATCCGGGGCGCTGCTACTATTCTTGATGCTGTCGATCGGGTTTGTGCCCGCAGCCTCCGCCCAGTTCGACGTGGAGGGTCGCGTAACGGATGCAAGCACCGGCGATCCAATCCCGGGCGCCAACGTTCTGGTGGCTGGTACAAATATCGGCGTAGCGACAGACCCGCAGGGCGAGTTCTCCATCGAGGTGCCGGGCGAGGAAGGAACGCTTCGCGTCTCGTTCGTTGGGTTCCAGACGCTGGAGCGGGATGTCACACCGGAATCAGGGCGAATTGAGATCGCCCTCCAGCCGGATGTTGCCGGACTCGAGGAGGTCGTCGTGACCGGTCTGGCCACGTCTGTGAAACGCCGGAACCTGGCCAACGCCGTGACCAAGATCGACGCGGAAGAGATCGCCGGCCGCGTGGATCCCACAACCGTGGATAACGCGCTTCAGGGCAAGATCCCGGGCGTCAACATCACCTCGCAGAGCGGGGCGCCGGGCGGCGGCAACAACGTGCAGCTTCGCGGCATCAGCACGCTGGGTGCCGGCTCATCGCAGCCGCTCTACATCATTGACGGCGTGTACGTCAACAACAGCCAGATCACGACCGGTCGCTCCACGCTCGACGATGCGGGCGGCCCGAGCCAGGACAATGTGTCGAACCGACTGGCCGACCTGAGCCCCGAGGACATTCAGAGCGTCGAGGTGCTGAAAGGCCCGTCTGCCGCTGCCATCTACGGGCAGCGAGCGAACGCAGGGGTTGTCATCATCCAGACGAAGCGCGGCCAGGCCGGTCGCACCCAGGTGAGCTTCTCGCAGGACGTGGGCGCCGTCTCGGCGCTGAACCTGCTGGGCACCGCCTCCTGGAGCGAAGACAAGATCGCGCTCTTCGAAGAGCCGGGCACGCAGAGCTTCCAGGATGAGATTGCCCGCTTCCGTGAAGGCAACCGCACCGACTACGAGGAGGAGGTTTACGGCAACACCGGCCTCACCACGAACACGCAGCTGAGCGTCTCCGGAGGGAATGAGGAGACCCAGTTCTTTGTGTCCGGTAACCTGAAGGACGAAGAGGGCATCATTGAGAACACCGGGTTCGCCCGTCGCTCCCTCCGCGCCAACCTCGACCACCGACTTCATGAGCGGGTCCGCCTGACGTCGCAGTCAAACTACGTGTACACGGATAACGACCGCGGCTTTACAGGAAACCAGAACAGCACCGGCGGCTCGGTCGGGTATACGCTGGCCTACGTCCGCAGTTATGCCGACCTCTTCCAGAACCAGGACGGCAGCTTCCCGGACAATCCGTACTTTGCAGAAAACCCGCTGCGCGTGATTGACGGTGCCACCAACAACCAGGAGGTCAGCCGTTTCGTGCAGTCCTTCTCGGCCGAGGCCGATCTGATCCGGGGCAACAGCACGTCGCTGAAGCTGCGCGGACAGGGCGGGTTTGACTACCTGAACAGCAACAGCACGGTTTATTTCCCGCCGTTCTTTCAGTTTCAGCAGGCGGGCGCGAACCCCGGCGATGTGATCCGGGGCAAGCAGGATGATTTCAACACCAACCTGCAGGCCGTGCTCGTCTTCAATCAGGCCACCGGTCTCGCCGGTGGGGACCTAAACTTGACGACGCAGACCGGTTTCTCACGCTTCACGCAGGATACGAACCGCCAGCTCGTCCGCGGCCGCGGCCTACCGCCGGAGCAGACGAACCCGGTGAACGCCAGCGTGCAGGAGATCGTGAATCAACTTCCTGCCGACGTCTACAATACCGTCAAGGTGCGGGACATCGGCTTCTTCGGGCAGCAGGATGCCAACTGGAGGGATCGTATCATCGGATCCGCAGGCGTTCGCCTCGACCGCTCCACCTTGAACGCATCCCAGGACGAATACTACGTCTATCCGAAAGCTTCGCTGGCGGTCAACGTCCACGAGTTCGACATCGGACTGCCATCGTTCCTCAGCCAGCTGAAACTCCGCAGCGCGTTCGGGCAGACCGGCGGCCTTCCGCAGTACGGCGTGACGTTCGAGTCGCTCGCCAGCCAGAACATCGACGGAAGCCTGGCTTCCACTATCGATACCCGCGGCGTAGACCCGACGCTCAAGCCGGAGCGAGCGGAAGAGTTCGAGTTCGGCACCGACATCAGTGCCTTCGAGAACCGGGTCAGCCTCGAGCTGACGCACTACCGCAAAACGGTTTCCGACCTGATCCTGGACCGCGAGAATGCGGTCTCGACCGGTATCACCGAGATCGCCGTGAACGCCGGCACGCTCCGGAACGTGGGGTGGGAAGTCGGCCTGACCCTCGCGCCGATACAGACGGAGCGCTTCGCCTGGACGTCGCGCAACCTGTTCTGGACGAACACCTCGGAGATCACGGAACTGAACATCGACCGCTTCACGACGGGCGGCTTCGGCGCAGCCCTTGGAACGTACCTCATCCAGGAGGGCTATTCGCCGACGACGATTGTGGGCACGCCCGCGCTGGGTGAAGGGGAAGACACGCCGTTCACCGTATACGGGGACGCGCAGCCCGACTTCCAGATGTCGTTCGCGAACAACTTCACGCTCTTCCGCGACTTCCAGCTGAGCTTCCTGTTTCACTGGAAAAAAGGCGGGGAAAACATCAACCTGACACGGTTCCTAACCGACAGTGGCGGCACCACGTCTGACTGGAACGAAGACCACGACAACGACGGCGTCCCCAACGGCCGCGACCGTGTTGACATGTTTGGCCCCGGCGCCGCACAGTTCATCGAGGGGTCGTCCTACGTGAAGCTGCGCGAAGCCTCGCTCTACTACAACGTCCCGTCCTCCTTTCTCGAGAGAACCTTTGGCAACGTCCTCAGCCGGGCCCGGCTGGGCATATCCGGAAACAACTTGCTTCTGTTCTCGGACTACTCCAGCTACGATCCGGAGGTCTCGGTCTTCGGAACGCAGGCCATCGCGCAGTCCGTGGAGGTATCGCCGTACCCGAGTTCACGGCGCGTCACCTTCCACCTGCGGCTGACCTACTGATCCCGTTCCCGCCCGGCAGGGCCGGCGGCCGCGTGCCGCCGCCTCGCCCGGGCCGAGACGCCCACATTACCGACCGTTGCCTCGACCGATCTCTAGATTATGACTCAATACCGTCTTCCCATACTGATTCTCGCCGTCGCGCTGCTTCTGCCGGCGTGCGACTTCTTCGACCCCGATGAGGTCACGGACGCCGATAGTCCGTCCGTGGACGCCGTTCAGGAAAACGCCACGGAGGCGCAACTGCAGGACCTCGTGGCCGGCCTCGAATACCGGCACCGCGCCTACACGGATGGCAACGCCGACCTGACGCAGCTCTTCGGTTCGTTTGGACGTGAAGTGTACGCCGCCTACGCGTCGGACCCGCGCTTCATCACGAACTGGCTCGGCTTCGACGGCACGACGCCGGACCCTGAGTTCTTCATCGACGGCTCCGCCTACGACACGCCCTACGAGGCCATCAAGCAGGCAAACACGCTCATCAACTCCGTCAACGCCACCGACGCCGTTAATGAGCAGCAAGCCGCCGGCTACATCGGCTTCGCGCAAACCATTCAGGGCTTCCAGTACCTGATTCCTCTCCAGGGGCAGTACCGTAACCCGGAGGGCTCCATTCGCATTGACGTCGACGACCCGCTGAATCCGGGTCCGTTCCTACCGTATGACGACGCGCTGGCGGAAATCCGGAACCTCCTCAACGAGGGGAATACCAGCCTGGACGCCGCGGGTGGCACCTTCAACTTCACCCTCACATCCGGCTTCGCGGGCTTCAGCACGCCGGAAGGCATGCAGCAGGTCAACCGCGCCATCGCCGCCCGGGCTGCCATCTACGCCGAAGACTGGCAGGGGGCCCTCGATGCGCTCGATGACTCCTTCCTGTCTCTGACGCAAGGAGAAGCCAGCATGAACGAGGGCGTGTACCACGCCTTCGGCAATCCGCCGGACCTGTTCAACCCGCTCTTCTACCCGCGCGATGCCAACACGAATCAGATCCTAATGGTGCATCCGTCGATGATCGACGATGCGCTCCCGGGCGATGAGCGGGTGGCCAATAAGTTCTTCGAGCGGACGGATCCGATCGTCAACCCGAATCTTGGCAGCGTCGAGCTGTTTTACCAGGACAACCGGTACGACACGCAAACCTCGCCGGTGCCGTTTATCCGAAACGAGGAATTGATCCTCATCTACGCCGAGGCCAACGCGCAACTCGACCAGCCCACCGAGGCCGTCGAAGCGATCGACATCATCCGTGAGACCTGGGGCCTGGATCCGTACACCGGTCCAACCGACACGGAATCGTTGATCGACGAGATCCTCTTCCAGCGGCGCTACTCGCTCTGGGCCGAGGGCGGCCACCGCTGGATCGACGCACGGCGCTACGACCGCCTCGACGAGATCCCGACCGCTATCGACGGCGGCCAGGTCTTCGAACGCCTCGTCCGACCGCTGAGCGAGTCCTCGTAAATCGGGGAACGGCCGGGCACCTGCCCGCAATCAATCAGACGGTCTCTCATCCTGCACATCGGATGGGAGGCCGTTTTTCTTTTCCACAACCCGTGTCTTCGCGGGTTTACGTCCACGCCGCTACGCCGGACACGCGTTCCCGGACCTCTGGCTCCGGACCGGGAGCCCGGCGACACGCGACGGCGGCGGAATACGGAGCGCTTCCGGTCGTTCGTCGTTGGCTTTACCCCAGCCTGACCTCAGCGCCGCTCTGCTCCTCTGCCCCTTCGCTATGCAAGATGCCTTCGAAGATCCGGTCCTCCAGCAGTACGTCGCGTCCGTTCGCGCGGATCACGGGCCGCTCACCCTGACAGCCGCCGATGACCCCTTCCGGCGACTTGTGACCTCGATCGTC
>JAAAOT010000045.1 GCA_009908725.1 Bacteroidota bacterium
CCCGGTTCCGGCAAACATATCGAGCACTTCGGCCCCCTCAAGGTAGATGCGGCTGTCGACGAGAGCGAAGAGGGATTCACGAGTTCGCGCGGTGGACGGCCGAGTCATGTGCCCGGGCGGGGACGAAAGACCGTGTCCGCGAAAGCGTCCGGCGATGATGCGCATGGCGACTCAGTCAGATTCCAGTAGGAGCAGTGGGTGAGGCAGTCCTGCCCGCGAAGTCCCGTGACCGAACGCAGCGGAGGAGATATCAGGGCACGGGGTGGAGCAAACGCACGCCATGTGTCAAAAGATGACGTGCGCCCGAACCGAATCGATGGCACGAGTCGACCTTACAGGAGCGCTCCGACACAGGGTGCGTAAGCACCGACGTCGAGGGACGTGCCGAATCGACTCCGATCCGCACGAAGCGCACTCAGCGGATCCAGCGTCTCCGGTTCCACACCGAAGATGGTCTGGAACGGGGCGTATGCGTTGGAGTCCACGTCGAGCCCGTAGACGAAGAGGCGCCCGACCGCTCCGGGGGAGACCCCGAGGCGATTCAGCAGGCCGATCGCAAAATACAACCGGTCCGTCGGCGTATCTGCCTCATGGGTGTAATGGCTGTGGTACCACTGCCGGTCCCGAGAAAGTGTGTATTCTGTGTGTCCGTCGTAGCGGCCGACGGACAGAGTGAATGGCCGGAGCGCCTGCGCCTGCGTGATTCCGGTGAGGTCGGTCTGGGCCGCGACCCTGGCGGCGGCCTGTGTACTGACAACCCAGTCGAAGCCGCTGACGGGAAGCGAGCTGGCGAGGTGCCCCAGGCGTTCATGGACGGCGCCGGGCGTGGCGAGCACGTGCACCCACATGACCGCCTCGCCTTCGCTGTCCTGGGCGGTGCGGACGGTCTGCGACGCAAGGTCGAGCCCTGCGGGGTCGCGCGTTCCGGTCAGAAGCGCAGCCTGCTGGTGAATCTGCTCCTGCCGGCTCCGAACGGGGAGCTCCGCCGCGATAGGCGTAAAGAAGGTGAAGGAGTCCGGCGGATGGACGCAGATGCGAAGGCGCGATGCCTCCGTCTCGTCGAACGCCTCCTGCAGCGCCGCGACGACCTCGCCGCCGTGTTGTGGTGCCCCTGACCGGACCAGGTCACCGACCACGTCGAAGTCGAAGTCGCAACTGCCCAGCCGGAGCAGTCGAGGGGGCGCATCCTCCTCATTTTCGACCTCGGCATACCGAAGCTGCGAGCCGTAGATATCGATCGCTGCGAGGACCGCTTCACTCATGCCGGTTCAGATATACGTCGAGGCGATCACGGGATACGCTCGGGCGTCCCTTTCATCACTTAGTACGGTGACAGCGGGGCCGGACGGGCATATGTCGTGGAAAGGTAAGATGCGAAGACGTCAGATGCGACGCCGGATTATGCTACGTCCCGGGCTTCGCGGGGATTCGGCACAGGAGCCGATCCGGATGGACCGGCCAACGATACCGGAGGGGCGTTCCGAATGGACATGGGAGGCGGCACCAGATGAGGCTAAATGGCCGCCTCCGGTCCCTCGATCGAAACGTGTTGCCCGCGAAACCGGCCGGTCCGTGCCGAACGGCCGGGGGTGCCGCCGCGGGATCAATGGATTACTCCCAGGACGCAACGTTCGTCTGCGTTGGATCACCGGTGAGCGTTCCGATCTTGTCATCCGTGTCCGGATCTTCGAGCAGATAGGTCTCGACTTTTCCGGTATCACTAACCGTGTACAGGAATCGGTTGCCCGTGCGCGGAGAGAAGAACAGGGAGTCCAGGTTTAACGGCCCTCCGAAGATGCTATCCTGTGCGGACCGAAGGAGCGAGTCGCGCTCGATGTGAACCCGGAGGGTGTCCAGCGAATCCGGAAAGCTGGCACTGTCGCCCTCGTAGTCGACGAGAGCGGTGCGAATGTTCGACATCCGCTCGCGGGTCTGCTCCGTGAGTTCCTGCTGTCGCTCGATTCGTTCGTACGGTTCGGTGATCGCCCGGTAGAGAAAGTAGGAAAGGACGATAATAGCGATCCCCAACACGATTTGAACTCCGGTGCGAAGGTTCTGGCGGCTCGCAGCCATGTGGGCGTCAACGATGATTGATTGTAGAAAGCGAATCGAACGACGCTGCCGCGCAAGCAGCGACACGAGAACGAATATGCAATCCTGGCGTCCGTCCAGCCCGTTCACGAGGGTCGGACAATGACCCGGCGGGTGCGTAATGGAACCAGGCGACAGCGTTGCAAGGAACGACATCGCGGGCAGAACGGCAACACGGCCAAAAGTACATGCCGACCTTGCGAAATGCAACCAGCGTCGAACGTCGATCCAACGTTAACGGGGAATTCGGTGAGGCTCGACATGCTGCGCGACACCGTCCACCGAACCTCTGAGGCGCCCCGTCTCAGCCACTCATTTATCCAAGTGAGCAGCGCACAGACCGCCTAACAGACGCAGCAGCAGCCCGCTCGGGGTCATGTGTCCGCATGCAGCCCGAATCCCGCGATTCTTCCGACGGCCTTCCGATTTTGGCGCACGATTCCCAAAACAAAGCACGTCCAGGGTCGGTATCTTCGATGTTCGTTATTCTCCACGCCTACCGCCTCGTGCCTGTGATCCGTCTGCTCATCAACGTCGACCACGTCGGAACGCTGCGTAACGCGCGCAAAGAGACGTTTCCCGACCCTGTGCACGCGGCCGCAATCTGCGAGCACGCCGGCGCCGACGGCATCGTGTTTCACCTGCGGGAAGACCGCCGGCACATCACGGAGCGGGACGTTCGGCTTTTTCGGGAGACGGTAAAGGGCAAGCTGGATTTCGAACTCTCCACCGATCCAGAGGTCGTCGACATCTGCTGCGACGTCGCGCCGGACCTTGCCACCCTTGTGCCGGAGCGGCGGGAGGAGGTGACGACGGAGGGCGGGCTCGACGTCATGGCGAACCGCAAGCACCTCGACCGAGTCGTCCCCCGTCTCTACGACGCGGGCATCGAGCAGGTCGCCCTTTTCGTCGATCCCGTGCCGGAGCAAATCCGTGCCGCGGCCGACGCCGGAGCCAACACGGTCGAATTGCACACGGGCGACTATGCAAACGCCACCACGGACGCCGACCTCCGGACGGAGGCTGAACGCCTGGCCGAGGGTGCGCGGGCAGCTCACGACGCCGGCCTTCGCGTTCACGCCGGACACGGACTCGACTACAACAATTTCGCCCTCTTCCGCGACACGGTCCCGCATGTGGCAGAGGTTTCGATCGGCTTCGCTGTCATCTCCCGGGCCGTTCTGACGGGCATGGACCAGGCCGTGCGCGACATGCTCGCGGTCGTCAAGGCCTGATCGCCGGACGTCGACCCTGTCCGGCGAACCCATTCCGGCACCTTCCTGTCTTCCCTTCTCCTTTTCGTTTCCCATCCCGTTGAGCATGGACGCTCCGTCTCCTTTTTTCGAAGACCTTCCCGACGATCACAAAAGCGGGTACGTCGCGCTGATCGGAAAGCCGAACGTGGGCAAATCCACGCTCATGAACGCTATGGTCGGGCGGAAGCTGTCGATCGTCACGCGGAAGCCGCAGACGACGCGCAACCGCGTGATCGGGATTCACTCGGATGAATCGCACCAGGTCATCTTCCTGGACACGCCGGGGATCATCAAGCCGCAGTACCGCCTGCACGAGGCCATGATGGGTCAGGTGGAAAGCGCGGTCCGGGATGCGGACCTGCTCCTCTTCCTCCACGACGTGACGCAGGACTCGCCGGACACGTTCAGCCTCGAACAGGCCGGAGAACGCCCGGCCTTCCTCGTTCTGACGAAGATGGACCTGATCCCGAACGAGCAGGCTCTTCCCCTCGTCGAGAAGTACACGGAGCTTCGCGGCTTCGACGAGGTCGTCCCCACGTCTGCGGTGAAAGGAACGAACGTCGACACGCTTCTCGACCTGATCGTGGATCGGCTTCCGCTGGGGCCGCCGTTTTACCCCAAAGAAATGGTCAGTGAGCACCCGGAGCGCTTCTTCGTTGCGGAGATCATCCGGGAGAAGGTCTTTCAGCAGTACCACGAAGAGATCCCGTACTCCGTCCAGGTCAACATCGTGGAGTACGAGGAGCGAACCAACGAAAAAGACTTCATCGACGCCGAGATCGTCGTTAACAGGAAGTCCCACAAGGGGATTCTGATCGGGAAGGGCGGACGGGCCTTGAAGCGACTCGGAACGGCTGCCCGAAAAGACATCGAGCCGTTTGTGCAGTCCGACGTCTACCTGCAGCTGCACGTAAAAGTCCGAAAGGACTGGCGCGACCAGGAGTCCTACCTCAAATCATACGGCTATCGCGGCTAATCGGACATCTGTCTCGATCGACGTGACCGGCAAAACCTCGTCTGCCTCGTTCTGCGCGATTGCCCTGCCCGCGCCGTCGCCTAGCGCCGGGATGGACCGCTGGGCTCCGCATCCGTCTTTGTCTTGTCCGCATTGGTCTCCAGCGCTCCGGCCAGGATGCGACGTGCCAGTCCCTCGGCGGTCGGAGCGGTGACGGTCCGACGCGTCGTACGATAATGCGCGAGGTAGAGCACTTGTCCGGCCACCACCCGGCGCACGACGATCCACTCCGGTGAGAGCGACGCCGATAGATCGGCGGCAGACTCGCGGATGGCCGTGCGGAGGCGTTCACGCTCACGGGGATGAGCATCCAGGCTCCTGTGGAAACGAATGCTTCGGTCTGAAGGGGACGGTGGAGGCGTCGTCATGATGCCGATGACCGGATGGCCACAGCGGATTCCAGGGGGTACGCGCGCCAAATACCATTGCCAGGGCCACGCCACGTCCCATGACGTGGCCGGTTACGGTGTGATCTTCTCGTACGTCGCCGAATCTCAGCCGGCGAACGTTCGCCTGACCGGCTCGTACGGATTGTCGGTTTACTGATCTGTATCCCGAACCTACTCCCACAAACGCCTCCCCCTGCCTCTATGAAGGTCCAGTCGTTTACTTACAACCCGTTCATGACGAATTGCTACGTATGCCATGACCAGGGCGAGGCCGTCATTATCGACCCGAGTTGCGCGGCGGACAACGAAAAGCAGGAGGTGGCGAAGTTTCTGGAGAAGGAGAACCTGACCGTCGTCCACCTTCTGCTGACACACGCCCACATCGATCACATCTTCGGATGCTCGTTCTTCGAGGACCGGTTCGACGACGTGTTTAAAATGCACGATGCCGCCGTGCCCTTCATCGAGCGGTCCGTTGACCAGGCGACGGCCTTCGGCGTACAGATCGAGCCGCCGTCCGTGCCAACGTCATTTCTCGCGGAAGGCGACACCGTATCGTTCGGCTCGGTCACGCTCGACGTCCTGCACACGCCGGGCCATTCGCCGGACTCGATTTGCTTCGTCGACATGGAAAGCCAGCAGGCGATCACGGGCGACGTCCTCTTTCAGGATTCGATTGGACGCACGCAGGGTCTCCCGCAAACATCCATGCCACAGCTCATGGCATCGATTCGTGACAAGGTGCTTCCACTCGGCGATGACGTCACCATTTATCCCGGACACGGCCCCGAGACGACGATCGGGCGAGAACGACGCCAGAATCCGTTTTTAAACGATTCGTGAGGCGATTTGAAACGACGCCTGAGGCGATCCTGCCTTCACCGGTTTGCTGTGGGCAAGGGTAGACTCAGGCAGACGACCCGGCCGACTCCAGCGCGTTCTCCCGGACCTGCCGGTAATATTCCTCATAGTGCGGCACGATCTGGCTGATGTCGAACGTGTCCTCCGCACGGGAACGGGCGGCCGCCGACATCCGCTGATGTAATTCGGCGTCGACGAGAAGCCGGCGACAGGCCGACTCAAAAGCGTCGACGTCGTCCAGCTCGCACAGAAATCCGGTTTCCCCGTCCACGACCAGCTCCGGCAGGCCGCCGACGTTGCTGGCCACAACCGGCACGTCGCAGGCCATCGCCTCCAGCGCGGCCAGGCCGAACGTTTCCGAGCCGCTCGGCATCAAGAAGACGTCGGCAATCGACAGGATCTCCTCGACTGGATCCTGCTTGCCGAGGAAGCGAATATCGTCGTACACGCCCAGGTCGCGGGCCTTGTGCTCGGCCGGGACGCGATCCGGGCCGTCGCCCACCAGCAGCAGCTTCACGGGAAGGTCGTCTGCACGGAGGCGATGGAAGATCTCGACGACCTGCTGGGCGTTTTTGACCGGGCGGAAGTTGGAGACGTGCGCGATCACCTTCTCCCCGTTCGGGCAAAGTGCCTGCTTGAAGTGCTCCTTGTTCTGGCGGTGGAAACGCTCGGTATCGATAAAGTTGGGCACCACCTCGATGCCGTTGTTGACCTCGAAGTGATCGTAGGTCTCCTGGCGCAGGTAGTTAGACACGGCCGTGACGCCGTCCGACTCGTTGATGGACCACGTGACCACCGGCGCGAACGACGGGTCCTGACCGATCAGCGTGATGTCGGTCCCGTGAAGCGTTGTGACAACCGGCACATGCACGCCTTCGGTAGCCAGGATCTGCTTGGCCATGACGGCGCTCGTCGCATGCGGAATCGCGTAATGCACGTGCATGACGTCGAGCCCGGCGTGCTTCGCGATGTCCACCATCTTGCTGGTCAGCGACAGCGTGTACGGTGGATACTCGAAGAGCGGATACGTCTGAACGTTGACCTCGTGAAAGAAGATGTTGCCGGCAATGTGCGAGAGCCGGAACGGCATCGACGACGAAATAAAGTGGATCTCGTGGCCACGAGCAGCAAGGGCCTTGCCGAGTTCGGTAGCGACAACGCCGCTTCCGCCGTACGTGGGATAACAGGTGATGCCGATTTTCATGGGATGATAGAACCTGAAGCGGTCGATGAAATGCGGCCGGTCGGACCGTCCGTGCCATCAACTCATCGCGCGTAGGCAGGTTGCGGAACGGCGATGGAGTTCGGGATAACCGGCGCTGCCGGGGGTCACGCACCCGTAACTTATACGCCGCAGAGGGAGCGGCGAAGGTCCGAGACAGATGCGAGACAGTGAATGTAATAATCCGCCTGTGACTTTGGAGACGAAGCGTGCGGCTCGTACAGTGAACAACGGATCCTTCTGATCCGTGAGCCCTCTTTGCAGTGCACGGCCGGTCGATCCTTGACCGCCCGGTTCGCACCGCGTTGGTCTCATTTTCCTGACCCCTTCCCAAATCTCCCCCGCTCCATGCGCGATCTGCTTACACGCATCGCTTCGTCCGCTCTTGCCGTCACCGTCGTCCTGATGCTCGCGGCTGCTCCCGCTCAGGCCCAGTTCGGAATTGCCGGCGGTCTGAACTTCGAGTCCTCTGACGACATCAGCACGAGCAGCACGGAGGCCAACTTCGAGAACTCGACGGGTTACCACATCGGCGTTGTGTACGATGCCGGATTCGGCCCCGTAAACATTCGTCCCGGCTTTTTCTACCGGAAGGTCGGCACCTACGAGTTCGGATCGACAACCGGAGGCGCGGCTGCCGGAACGGTCGACATAGCGACCTTTGAGGTCCCCGTCGACGTCCGCCTGAACATTCTCACCACTCCGGTGGTCACGCCGTACGTGCTCGCGGGCCCGATGCTTACGATCCCCCGCTCCAACGTGGAGGGCTTCAACGATAACGACTTCGACGACTTCACCGAAGACGTCTCGCTATCTGCGAACGTGGGTGTTGGCGTCCAGGTCGCCCTGCCCGCGGTCCCGTTCAAACTGCAGCCGGAGCTTCGCTACGAGTTCGGGATCTCCGAGTACGTGGATACGGACGCCGTTGAGGTCTCTGAAAGCCCGAAGTTCAGCGCCTTCAGCCTGCGCCTCAACGTCCTGTTCTAGTCTGCAGATGACATTCCCCACACGATTCACGTTTGCGGCATGGTGGGTACCTGGATTCTCGTCCGGGTACCCACTTTTTTGATTCCCCCGGTTCTGCCCGCTCAGACAAGCGGCCGCTCCGTGTACGTCTGGTTCATCGTCGTCGCCGTCGCCGTGTCCCGGTCCGGCGTTATGACCGCAACGAGAAAACGCCGGTGCGCGGCAAGAAGCCGGCACCGGCGATATCATGATGCTTTGTCTGGACGTCGCCCGCTCACGAGACCTTTTCGTAGAACCGGAAGCGACGCGAGTCCACCGTGTAGTTCCAGCCCGGCGATACGTGCTCACGCTGCTGCACCCAGTACGGGAACTGGTTGTTGGGCATCGAGACCTCGCTGAAGAAGTGGCGCGTCTTGATGGAGAACGGCCGATACGCCGTATCCGCCCGGCGAACATAGTGCGCGATGGTGAGCGCCTGCTGCCAGCCTGGAAGTTGCGTCTCCGGCGTGAGGTTCATGTAGAAAGAGCGCTTCGGCGAGTTGGGATTGAATGCACTGAACTGATACGGATCCATCACCACGCCCCGGTAGGTCGACCGCCCGCGAAAATCCGTTTCTACCCGATTACGAACCACCCAGGCCACGAGCTCCTGCTCGTGCGGGATCTTGGTCTCCGAGTAGATGCAGCGGGCGAGCCAGAGGGTCGCTTCGTCGATGGAGGGCAGCGACGCCTTCTGTTCGGGCGTGTACTGCGAGTAGCCGTAGATCGCGCTCAACAGCTCATACGTCGACCCCGTCGTGTCCGCCGCCGTGATCGAACGCGGTGCGTCCGACGCCACAGAGGAGAACGGAGCCATCCAGGATGCAGCCTGAACGGAGGTCGACGTGCCTGGCTCGTCAAAGGCGAGGGTCGAAACCTTCGCGGCCGAAAAGACCATGACGACACACAGGCCGAAAAGAATAGCGCGGTAGCTCATGCGGTTTACCAGTTGTTCTACAATCTGCGAACGGCGCCCGACACAACACAAATACGCCGTATGGTATTGAAAATTAGGCACTTACGCTCTGCGCCCTCTTTCCAAGTTCGGAGCGGTCAACGAGTGCTGTATTGGCAGGTTTCCGCGATCGATTTTATGTAACTCCATGTATTGATTTGCTTTGGACAACCCACGCGACGGATCTTGACATGACCTTCCCCATCTCTTGATGCTTCGTTCCTGCCGTCTTTAAAGTGTTTACAGGGCAATTCCACGATCTATTGTGGTCTGGTGAATCTTATAAATTGAAAAAAGCGCTTTCTCCCGTACTCCACTGCTTATGTCTACCCCACGACTTTCTCTTCTCGCGGATGAAAACATTCCGCTCGCACGGGAGGCGTTTCAGACGTTTGGATCCGTGACGACGCGGCCCGGTCGCGACATCTCACGCGACAACCTGAAGGAGGTGGACGTTCTGCTGGTCCGAAGCGTGACAGAGGTTGACGCCGACCTTCTGGCCGGAACGCCGGTCCGGTTCGTTGGCTCGGCCACCATCGGCACGGACCACGTCGACCGCGCGTGGCTCGCGGACCACGACATCACCTTTGCCCATGCGCCCGCGTCGAATGCGGACTCCGTGGCGGATTACGTGGTCACGATCGCGCTTCACCTGGCCAGCCGGCAGCAGGCCCACCTGGCGGATCGCACGGTCGGCGTCATCGGCTGCGGCAACACCGGCTCCCGGGTCGCCCGTCGCCTTCGCGGACTGGGCGCATCCGTGCTAGTGAACGATCCCCCCCTGGCCGACGAAGCCGAGATGAACGGGGAAAACCACCCCTACGTCCCTCTGGATCACCTCCTCGACGAGGCAGACGTCCTGTCCCTACATACGCCGCTCACGGTCGACGGGCGACATCCGACCCATCACCTCATCGACGGCGAGGTAATGGACCGCCTCCGCCCGAATACCTGGCTCATCAACACCTCACGAGGCGCCGTGGTCGACAACGCCGCGCTGCTACGCCGGCTCGAGAGACGGGACAACTCCATCGGCGCGGTCGCCCTCGACGTGTGGGAAAATGAACCGACGCCTGACGCGTCTCTCCTCCAACGAGTCGACATTGCAACGCCGCACGTCGCCGGCTACGCATACGACGGTAAGGTCCGCGGCACGGCGATGCTGTACCGGGCGCTCTGCCGGTTCCTGGATGTCGCACCGGCGTGGTCCCCGGAAACCGCCCTGGAACCGGACCATCCCGATGACCTGCGCCTCTCCCCTCCCGATGCGCGCTTACCGAGAACCGAATACCTCGCTCACCTCGCAGAGGCCGCCTGCGACGTCCGGGGCGATCACCGCCGGCTCCGGAGCATCCTCGACGTGCCCGAAGCGGAGCAGGGCGCCTTCTTCAGCCGTCTCCGTAAGACGTATCCGCGGCGACGCGAAATGCAGACGCAGTCTATCACCCGATCGGCGGTCCCGGTGTCGCTGCACGACGCCATCCGCGACGGCCTCCGGATCAAGCTGACCGATGCATAGAACGTGTACCGGTCGGTTCCTCCACTCAAGGGAGAAGCCGGCCCCGGCCCGAACAGCATCCGGGCTCGGAGGTTGACGTCTTGCTGTGTCCCCCGCCCCGTCCTTCGATCGATCGTGAAGCGTCTTCACTGGATCATTCTGCGCCGACTGCCCGGCCCGTTCCTGGGCTGGCTCGGTACGCTCATGTTCCTGCTGGTCATGCAGTTCCTGATCCGCTGGCTGCCGGAAATCGCAGGAAAGGGCATTCCCGTCAGGGTCATCCTCGAGTTGATCGTGTACAACCTAGCGTACATGGTCGTGCTGGCGGTTCCGATGTCTGTTCTCCTGGCCGCGCTCATGACGTTTGGCGGACTCGCCGAGTCGCAATACTACGCTGTCATCAAGAGCACGGGCATCTCCTTCTCCCAGCTCGTCTGGCCGACTCTAGTCGTCGGGCTCCTGGTCACAGGCGGGATGATGTACTTCAACAACATCATGCTTCCGGAAGCGAACCACCGGGCGAGCCTCCTGTGGAAGGACATCCGGACGAAACGACCCGGATTCGATCTGCAACCCGGTGTGTTTTACAGCGGCGTCGACGACTACAGCATCCTCGTCGGCGACCGTCCGGAGGGTACGAACCGGTTGTACGACGTCACGATCTACGACTACACGCAGGGCCGAAATCAACAGGCCGTTATCAAGGCGTCGCACGGGCGCCTTCAGCCGAGCGCGACCGGGGAAAGCATCACTCTCATTCTCTTCGACGGAGAAATGCACCGCCCGCGCCCGGGCAGCGGCCAGCGAACGTCCCGCTATGAACACCTGTCCTTCGACCGGCACCAGCTCCGACTGGACCTGTCGGAGTTCGTGTTTGAACGGTCCGAGGAAGGGGATCGCCGCTCGGACCGCACAATGCCTACGTCAACGATGATCCACATCGTCGACTCGCTGGCCACACAGCGCGACTCTCAGATCGTGAACGTCCGCTCCAACCTGCTCGAGTACGTCCGGCTGGATCCCGACCTGTCGCTCAGCGATCTTCCGGAGCCGCGCGACCCCGCGACGGATGCCAGTGCCACCGCGCTCGACACCACCGCCGTGCCTACGTCCTACGCCGGCCTTCGTGGATTAACGGCATCGCAGCAGCACGTCGTCGCCGGCGACGCGCTCCAGGAAGCCCGGTCTGCGCAGTCCATCGCACGCAGCGCATCACGGACGCTCGAATGGAAAACGAAGCGTATCCAGCGGTACCGCGTTGAGATCTACAAGAAGTTTTCGATCGCGGTCGCCTGTCTCATTTTTATGTTTATCGGCGCGCCGCTGGGACTCAGCATCCGTCGTGGCGGACTCGCTACGATCGGTGCCGTCGCCCTCGGCATCTTCATGTTTTACTGGGTGACCCTCGTGCAGGGGGAAAAGCTGGCGGACCGAGGTCTCCTCGAGCCCTGGGTCGGGATGTGGATCGCGAATGCCATCATGGTCGTCGTCGGCCTCTGGCTGGTGACGTACGTCATCCTCGACCTGCGCGCCACCCCGCCCCTGCGCACGCGCCTGTGGCTGTGGATCAAATCAATCTTCGGCCGCTCCTGACCGCGCCCGTATCCCAACATCGCCCATTGCCCGTCTCCTCAGGTCGCTTCCGGTGCTTTACCTCGTCCCCACCCCGATCGGGAATCTCGAAGACATCACGATCCGTGCCGTTCGTGTTCTGCGCGAATCCGACCTGATTGCCTGCGAGGACACCCGCACCTCCGGCGTCCTTCTGTCGAAGTACGGTATCGATACGCCGACCACGTCGTACCACGACCACAACGAACGCGAAAAAGCGCCCCACCTTGTGAAACGGATGCGTGCGGGGCACCAGATTGCCCTCATCACGGATGCGGGGTCGCCGGGCATTTCCGACCCCGGATTTTACCTCGCGCGTGCCGCTCACGAAGCAGGGGTCGAGGTAAGTGCGCTCCCGGGACCTACGGCCTTCGTGCCGGCCCTCACGGCAAGTGCGCTTCCGTCCGACCGATTCGTGTTCGAGGGCTTTCTCCCGAAAAAGAAAGGCCGGCAGACCCGCCTCAAGTCTATCGCTCAGGAGGCCCGCACCACCGTGTTCTACGAGTCGCCCCACCGGCTTCTTCGAACGCTCGAAGCACTGATCGAGCACTGCGGTCCGGATCGTCCCGTCGCCGTGGCCCGCGAACTCACGAAGACCTACGAGGAGGTTCGTCGTGGAACGCTGCAAGAGGTGCTATCGTATTTTGCCGGGTATGAGAACGTCCGGGGAGAGATCGTCATCGTCCTTGGCGGTGCGGATCTGTGATCCGTCATCCACCCTCTCTCCGCTCTACGAAGATCCGTGTTTTCCCGCCTTCCATGCCTGTCCCCTCAATGACTCACCGCTCTCGAAGGCGCTTTGTGCCCGTCCTTGTCCTGGTCGCGCTGCTGGCCGTCGCGCTGACCTCCGGCGCACCGGCCGCCGCGCAGGACGCCGACGCGCCGGCTACCCGTGCCGACACTCGAGTCGTCCAGACGGACACCACAACGTCCGAGGGCGCCGGCGACGCCTGTCCGATGGGAGACGTCGACCTGAGCAGCACACCGGACCGCCCATCTCCCCCGAGCGCCCGCGACTCCGTGGGCGACGTGACCGAACCGCGACCCGCTCTCACCGCGCCGGCCCCAACCACCGCAGAGAAGAAAGTGCGGGACATGATCCAGGCCGACGGCGTTCACGTCGTTCACTTCTGGGCGCCGTGGTGCCCCAATGCCCGTAACGAACTGGCAGACGGCTGGGGAAACCTCGTCCGCAATAATCCAGAGGTCAACTTCGTGTTTATCACCATCTGGAATGACGGAGAGAGCGGGATGTCCGTCCTCAACAAGTACGACGTGCCGAATCGCGTGTCCACGCTCACGCTCCCGGACACAGGGCCGAGCGACAACAAGGACCTACGACGCCGACAATTTCTCGGGCTTCCCTTCACCTGGAGCCCGTCTACCTGGATCTTCCACCAGAACGGAGAACTTGCTTTCGCCATGAACTACGGCGAGATGAAGATGACCACGATCCAGCAGTTGATTGACAACACCCGGGCGGACTGGTAGCTTCGCCCTCCTCACCTGCGTCACCACATGCGAGCCTCTCGGCTTGCCGCTTCGCCTTCTCCCCTTTGGTAATCCGACAGAATGAACTGGAAGTGGACTGACCGTATCGCCGCCGGCTTCGTCTTTGCGTGGGCCCTCGTGCTGTACACGCTGACGGTCGCCCCGACGACGTCGTTCTGGGATGCCGGCGAGTTTATCGCCAGCGTGTACAAGCTCCAGGTGATGCACCCTCCGGGGGCGCCGTTTTACATGCTGATGGGACGTCTCTTCTCCATGTTCGTCCCGACGGACTTCGTTGCGCTGGCCGTCAACATGATCTCGGTGCTTTCCAGCGCGGGGACCGTCCTGCTCACGCACCTCATCATTCTCCGGCTCGTTCGGCGATGGCACGGAACGCCGTCGACCTGGACGCCGGAGCAGCGCGTCGTCGGGCTGGGGAGCGGCGTCATCGGTGCCCTCACGTTCGCGGCTACGGATACGTTCTGGTTCAACGCGGTCGAGGCCGAGGTCTACGCGCTGTCGATGTTCTTTACGGCCCTCGTGGTTTACCTCGCGATGCGCTGGAGTGACGAGGCCGAGGCGGAAGAACAGCTCCTCGCCGGCGGCAAGCATCCGTTCGGCCTGAGCGCCAACCGGTACCTCGTTCTCATCGCCTACTTCTTCGGGCTCGCGATCGGCGTGCACCTGCTCAACCTGCTGGCGTTCTTCTTCGTCGCGCTGATCATCTTCTTCACCGAGTACGATAAACCGGACTGGACGCCTCAAAAACGCCTCCGGATGATCGGCGTCACCGGAGTGCTGGCGTCGCTCGTGTTCTTCACGATCTACCCGGGCGTTATTCTTTACGTCCCGAAGTACATCGGTGCCGTCGGTTCGCCGCTCTTCGCCGTCTTCTTTCTGGTTCTTGTCGTCACCGGCGGGCTGTACGTCACGCACAAGCGGCAGATGCAGGTCGCGAACATAGCGCTCCTGTGCCTGACGGTGATCCTGGTCGGTTATTCCACGTACGCGCTCATCTTCATTCGTAGCGCCACCGAACCGCACATCGACCTGAACGACCCCGACACGCCGGAACGCTTCGTGTCGTACCTGGAGCGGGAGCAGTACGGAACCACGCCTCTTCTCAGTGGGATGACGTACAACGACGAGCGGGGCGTCGTGCCGCGCGAGGAGGAAGCCGATCCCGCTCTGTTTCCCCGCCGTCACTCCATCAGCCAGTCGCACTGGCGCGTGTACGATCAGTACGACTCCGACTGGGAGTTTTTCTGGGAATACCAGGTCGGGCACATGTACGTCCGATACTTCCTCTGGAACTTCTCCGGACGGCAGAGCGACGTGCAGGACGCTCCCGCCGTGACCGGAATTTCCTTCATCGATCCACCGGACACGCAGCTCCGGCAGACGCCCAGCGAGAAGGCGTCACACAACGTCTACTTTGCACTCCCGCTGTTACTGGGTCTGTTTGGAGCGTTTTACCACGCCAGCCGCGACTGGCGACGGGCGTTCAGCGTGTTCACCCTGTTCCTCGTGACGGGGATCGGGATCATTATCTATCTGAACCAGACCCCGAATCAGCCGCGCGAGCGAGACTACGCCTACGTGGCGAGCTTCTTCGCTTTCTCCCTCTGGGTCGGCATCGGTGCCGGCGGGATTCTGGAACTGGCGTATGATGCCGTGCGCGACAGCCTCAAGAGCCTGCAACGCGCCGGGGTGATGACGGGCGTCGGTCTCGTGCTGTTCGCCGCCGTCCCGCTCTGGATGACGTATGAGAACTACGACGACCACGACCGGTCCGGCAATTTCGTCGCGCGTGACTACGCGTACAACATGCTGAACAGTGTGGCCGAGGACGGCATCCTCTTCACGAATGGGGACAACGACACGTATCCGCTGTGGTACCTGCAGGAGGTCGAAGGCGTCCGTACCGACGTTCGGGTGGCGAATCTCTCGCTGCTGAATACGGACTGGTACGTCGAGCAGCTGAAGAACGAGGCGGCGTACGAATCCGAACCGTTGCCGATCTCCATGTCGGAGCAGCAAATCAACAACCTGCGGCCGTCGCGCTTCGATCCGCGAACGGTACAGATTCCCGTTCAGCCGAACGCGGCTAGCCAATTCAGCGACGTGTATCTGGCAGAACAGACGCCGGATTCGCTCACGATCGAGCGCCCCATGTCCTGGCGCCTCGAAGGTCGGGCGTACGGTCGGGATGTACGCATCCTGCAGGTGGCCGACCTCGTCGCCTACAACATGATCCGGACGGCGGCTGAGCAAGGCTGGCAGCGCCCAATTTACTTTGCTACCACCGTTGCGCGCGACGGCACGCTGAACCTGGACCCGTACTTCCAGCTGGAGGGGCAGGCCAATCGCGTTGTGCCCATCCGAAGCGGAGCCGCTATCGGTCGCGCCGTGCCGGGGCTCACGGAGGAGCGGATGAACGCCTTCCGGTTCACCAACCTCTCCGACCCGGACCTCTACCTGAACGAGAACGCTCGTCGCATGATCGACGGCTACCGGATCAGCTTCTCTCAGGCCGGCGAACAGTTGGCGCGCCAGGGATATCCCGACCGGGCCCGTCGCCTCCTGACAAATTTCGTCGACCAGGTCCCCTTCTCAACGGTGGCCGGCGACATTCAGACGTTCGTGCTGATGGCCCGGGCACTGGAGGTGGCCGGAGCAAACGACCGGGCGATCCGCGTCATGCAGGAGTCCGAGCCCGTTGTCATGCATGAGGTGCGGAGCGGGGCACGACGGTCCATGACGTACGCCCTGCAGTACGCCGGATCCATTCGCGGTGCCTACCGCGACGCCGGCATGCAGGATGCGCTGACGTCCTTTGACGAGCGTCTCGAGCAGGCCCTCGCCGATGCTAACGTCGCGCTCTCCGACCGCCAGCGTCAGATGCTGGGGCTCTCCGGCGGAGGCGACACGAACCGGATGCCGCGGGAACTGCTTCCTCCGGGCGGCAATCGGCAGATGCCCGATGCCCCGGCGCCCGATGCACCTGCGCCCGATGCACCTGCGCCCGGCGAGGGCGAGTCCCAACAGTGATGAACGGGGGCTTTGTCCCCGGCACGGCGACGCACCGCACCTCGCGGTCACCATCGCCGTTCGATACCTGTCGTCCGATCGCGGAGGGTGAGCCCCGGCTCATCCTCCGTTTTTCCATTGTGCGCTCAAAACGGACCGCACGCCCGCCGAGGCTACCACATTCATACAGTCATGACAGCGACCAAATCTTCCGCAACAGGGCGTACATCGTCTAGAATCGTTAAATTTATGTATTTTTAGAAGGGAATCGGAGCGGAATCAGAATATGAACACACTGAACACTTCATGTTTTCTCCGATTTTGGCCGCGCCGACCGGATCCGACAAAGATGAGCCGTAGGCCTACCTGAAACGTAGTTATTCGCTACTTCGACACCTTGACAGGGTAGCGAGCGAGCGTCTATATTTTTTATAGAAGCATGTCATGTGCCGTAGTGCTCCCAATTCGGGGTGCAGGGACTGGAGCTGTAGTGGACATGACGGCTCCCTGCGCCAGTAATCCCTCGCAAGTCCGTTGAATCGAAGCCTGATTTTCAGCTCCATCCCTCCGTCTCCTGAGCGAGCGAAGACGTCCGACCCCCACCGTCGCCGACGTGGCCCGTCCCGGCCGCGCAGCCGACGCGTAGCGTTCGCTGCCGACGTTTGCATATCGACGGAGGAACGAGCGCTGTATCGGGATTCGACTATGTGGAGGCTCAGACATGACAATTCAGCACAGTACGGTGAAGTGGTTCGACGCCAAGAAAGGCTACGGCTTTATCAACCACCCCGAAGGTGGAGACGACGTCTTTATCCACTACTCGCAAATCGACTCCGACGATGATTTCAAAACCCTCCGAACAGGTCAATCGGTTCAGTTCGAAATGAATGACGGACCGAAGGGCCTACACGCCGTTAACGTCCGGGCTCTGGATGAGGAGGACGGAGGCGAGGATGTAGACGTCGAGGCCATGGAGTCGCCGGCACCCTCTCTCGAAGACGTGAAGCCCGTAGAGAACGAGCAAGAGCCGGAGCAAAAACTGGAGCAACAATCCGATCGTGGGGCTCGTGACGAAGGCGCGACCCCGACGTTCTGACGACGTCCCGCGGAAAGCGCGCCTACGCCCGGTGTAAGCACAGGGTGGCGCCTCGGAGGGGATGGCTGCCGGGATCGAACCTGTCCGTCTGCCGGACGTGAAGTATCGACGAGCACACCCTGGCCTCTCCTCAACTGTTCATGACTGACGCGCCGACCTACGACGAGCCCGTATCGATCGTCCTCGCCCACGATGCTCGAACCGTGAATACCGATCATCTCACGGATCTCGTGCACACGGTATTGGACGGTGAAGGACGATCCCTGCGGCACGTAAGCGTCGTTTGTGCAGACCACGAGACCGTGCGGCGCCTCAACCGGGAGTATCTCGACCACGACTATGACACGGACGTGCTGTCGTTTTCTCTCGCCGAGTTGGACGAGGCCGTCGAGGGTGAGGTATACGTCGACCTCGACACCGCGGCCGAGCGTTACGACGAGTTCGACACCACGTACGAAGAAGAAGTTGCCCGGTACGTCGCACATGGCGTGCTTCACCTCGTTGGCTACGACGACGCCACGACATCGGGGAAGGACGAAATGCATCGGCTGGAGGATGAATACCTGCAGCGTGCAGGGCTAGGATCCGGAGACGCCGGGAAGCCCTGATTTTCGTGTGCGTCGAAACATTGCGCCGGTCTCGGGAATGTGTACACTCCTCTGACGCCCGTGCCTCCGTGCCCGGAGCGTTCGAGCTTACGTCCCTTGCTCATTCAACCGTTTCAGGAATATGAATACGCAGATCACGGTTCGGCACGTCGACGTCACGGATCACGTGAAAGAGTACGCAGAGAAACGAGCAGCCAAGCTCGAGAAGTTCTATGACGGGATCGTAAGCGCCCACATTATCCTGGGGGAAGACAACTCTCCCGCCCAGGAGAAGCAGGTCGAAATCAACATCGACGTTTACCAGAAACGTCTGACGGCAGAGAACTCCGCGTCCACGTACGAGCAGGCCGTGAACAGCTGCGTAGACCAGCTCCGGCGGCAACTCGAGAAGTACAAGTCACAGCTTCGCAGCAAGAAGCGCGACGCGCATTAAGGCAGAGATCACGTTCCGACCCAATCAAAACGCCCGGCAATGGTGGTCAAGCCATTCCCGGGCGTTTTGTGTGCCGCTATCCGTTCTGGACGTCGACGTCCATCGACGCGCTGTTTGCTGCGACTCTTGGATTCATAAGACTTCGCTCACGGACCGCACTACGCCAGTTCTCGCATGGGCTCGACGATGCGCTTGACCGTTTCCGCGCTGGACATGATGTAGAAGTGCGTGCAGGGCACACCGGCGCTCATCAGCTCCTCGGTCTGACGCAGCGCCCACTCGACGCCGACATCGTCGACATGCTCCGGATCGGCAGCCTCGATTTCTGCGGCAAGCTCCTCAGGAATGTCGGTGTGGAAATACCTCGGCAGCGAACGCAGGTGCCGTTTACTCGTGATGATCTTGAGGCCGGGAATAATCGGCACATCGATCCCCACGTCGCGGCACCGCTCGACAAAGTCGAAGTACTTCTCGTTGTCGAAGAACATCTGCGTGACGACGTAATGCGCCCCGGCGTCCACTTTCTCCTTCAGATGCATGATGTCCCACGCGAGGTTTGGCGCCTCAAAATGCTTTTCGGGGTATCCTCCAACACCGATGCAGAAATCCGTCGGCGCCGCCTCCATCAGGTCCTCGAGGTACTCGCCGTGGTTCATCGCCCGGATCTGGCGGACGAGATCGATCGCATACTCATTCTGCGACCGATCGCTGGGAATCTTTTTGTCATAACCCTTGTCGTCTCCCCGAATGGCGAGCACATTGTCGATCCCCAGGTAGTTTAGCTCAATGAGGGCATCTTCCGTTTCCTCCCGCGTAAAGCCGCGGCACAGCAGGTGCGGTACCGTGTCGATGTCGAACCGCGCCTCAATCGCCGCGCAGAGACCGAGGGTCCCCGGCCGCTTTCGCTTTACGCACCGTTGCCAGGCCCCGTCGGGCATCTGCTTGTACGACACTTCCGCCGAGTGACTCGTAACGTCGATGAAGGGCGGATCGTAGGGCATCAACTCCTCTACGACGCTCAACATTTGCTCGGCCGAGCCCCCACGTTTCGGTGGAATGATCTCGTAGGAGATCAGGGGGTTGTTGGCGCGCTCCAGATGCTCGATGACTTTCATGCGACGTGACTTTCAGCCATTCATTGGTTTAGTTGACGATCCGTCGGCGACGTGACGGGCCGACCGGATGGTCTCGGATCCGTCGGCGAGGACGATGCATTCCGGCAAGGACGATGCATTCGGGCCCTCATGCCGAGAAACGTACGATTCTCATACCTTTCAACCCACCCGGTGTTCGATGACTGGATTAGTGTTTACAACGGCGGAAGAAGCAGACGATTTTCTCCAATCGGTGCACAGCATGCGTGCTGAGCGGCTGTCGGAGGGCGACGTGCTCAGTCTCGGTCCGGCCGTTGTGTCCATCCTCGGCGTAGGGAAAATAAAAGCAACGCTGAACACCGAACGGCTTTTGCGTGCCCATGACCTGGACCGGGTCCTGCACGTCGGGACGTGCATGGCTCTCTCCGACGCGGTAGACGTGGGGACGCTGGTCGGAGCCTCGTTCGTGCTCGAAGGCGACCGCGTGCATCTCGACGCACCGACCTACCCACGCATGCCACTCGAGTGTCCGTTTGAGACAGATACGACCGGGACGGTGGTCACGCAGGATCACGACATTGGCGATACGCAAGACCGCTCGTACTGGCAGCGGATCGGAGACGTGTCGGACACCTCTGGTTACGCCGTCGCCTACGTCGCGGCCCAGCACGGCGTCCCCTGTCACGTTGTGAAGGTCGTCACCAGCCAGGCCGGGGTCGACAGTGACTCGTTTCTGGAGGACCGGTCAGCCGCACACGCTCGCATTGCCTCATTTCTTCAGCAGGACGTCTTCGCCGACGACATTCAGGCGTGACCCAGAGACACACGAGCACGCACAGGAAACGCCGGCCCCGAGTCGGGTGCCGGCGTCTTGTCGCTGTTGATTGTCTGAAAGCGGGCCCACTAATTCCGGCGGCGCCACAGGTCCTCGCGCCACGCATCCGGAAAGCCGTCGGATCCTCCCCACGAGTAGTGGTAATCCGGCGATAGCACCTGCGCGTCTTTCCGCTTCTGCCGCCGCTGGTCGGCCCGGATCTCGCGAATGCCGACGGGAACGCTCTGCCCGGCCCGCCGCGCTTTTTCCCGAAGCACGACAGGGTCACGCTCGAAGGGGAGCGGCTGTTCGGGGAAATAGATCCGGTACGCCGTCGCTGCGACCCAGAGCAGCAGAAACACGATGATCGGGCCGAGGATGGTGAAGAAGAGCAGTGGCATGGGCGTCGTAGTACTTCTGCGTCGTCGTAGCGGGCGCGGGCCGGTAACCGTCCCACGGAGGCGGCATCTTTATCGCCACCTGTCTTCATCGTATATGCATCATAAGGACGTCAGGTCCCGGATAACGGAATCGATACTGATCAACGACGACCTTGGCATCCAGGTGTGCCGTCCTCTGGCTATTCGGTATCGGCGGTATCCGCGGTCGTCGTATCCGCGGCCGATTCGTTGTTCTGTAGCGCCTCATAATCGGCCGGGCTGACAGCCATCTGCTCCGGCGTGAACTGCTGCTGGCGCTCACCGGCCTCGGTCTCCTGTCGGGTGATTTCATCCACGGTCTGCGACGAGACATCTCCCAGGTCCCCGCGGAAGGCCGTGTCGAACAGGGTGAACGTAATGAAGATCACGACGAAGAGGGTGCCGACGGAGAACGTCAGCGAGTTGACCGGCTTGTCGTACTTCAACGCCATGAAGTAGAGCACCACCAGGGATGCCTTGGCCACGGCGATCAGGATGGCGACCGGCATATCCAGCGGCCCGAGCGGGAGCGCGGCGGCGACCACGGTCAGCACGGTCAGGACGATCAGGGCGCCGAAGACCGTTGCCAGCGTCTTGAAGGGGATGATGTGATGCGAATCGTGCGACATAGGGAACGTCTAGGGTCGATGCGTAGCGAACGGGGAGGGGTTCCGCTACACGAGGTAGAGGAGCGGGAAGAGGAAGATCCAGACGAGGTCCACCAGGTGCCAGTACAGCCCCGACAGCTCAATGTGCGTGTAGTACTCACTGCTGAAGTGGCCGCGGTAGGTCCGGCTGGCAATCCAACCGATCAGGATCATCCCGACCACGACATGGAAGCCGTGAATGCCCGTCATCACGAAGTAGATGCTGAAAAACTGTGGGGCATAGGCGTAACTGGCGAGTGCGCCGTAGTCCACGCCGTGGGCGACGCCGTGGGGGTCGAACATCGCCCCCGGAAAGACGCCGTGCTCAAACTTGGACGTGTACTCAAAATACTTGACGACCAGGAACACCCCGGCCAACGCGATGGTGCCGACCTGCAGCCAGAAGGACTTCATCGCCTCCCCCTTCTGAATGAAGTGAATCGCCAGCGCGATAGTGAACGAGGAGGCCAGGAGGACCACCGTGTTCAGGCCGCCGAGTTGCCAGTCGAGCGTCTGGCTCGCCGCGGCGAAGGTTTCCGGATGCCACTGTCGGAAGACGGCGTAGGCCACGAACATGCCGCTGAACAGCAGCACCTCCGTGATCAAGAAAAGCCACATGCCGAGCTTCGCCGAGTCGAACTGCTGCTCGGACGAGACGAAGTGGTGCTGCAGGTGCGAAAGGTGTTCCTCGTCGTGAAGATCCACCTCCGTCTGAGCCGGAGCGGCCGGCGTGTCGGTCGTGGTATCCGTTGCCATGAATCTTGCAGTCTAGCGATAAAAAGGCCGGCATTCACCGATCGGGCACGTCGCCTGTACGGAGGCATGGCCCGGAACGTCATCCGCGGAGGATGCCGGCACGGCTGAGTGAGAGACCCGCGGCGAGCATTCTCGCGCCCGCCGCGGTCGATAGGCGCCTTACGCGTTCTGCGGCGCTTCCTCCGACGGCTCGGGAGCAGCCGGTGCGGGCTCCGGCACGTCGAGGCTGGCAGCCTGCCCGTCGCCGACACCGTCCCCGCTTCCAAAGACCTCATCGGCCAGGTGGAAGTCGTAGGGACCGCGCGTCACGAGCGGCGTCCGAACGAAATTGTGCGGATCCGGCAGGGCGGCCACGTTCGTCCATTCGAGCGTCGCTGCGGCCCACGGGTTCGCGGGCGCCTTCGGTCCGAAGAACATCGAGTAGACGCCGTAGAAGAGCACGATGAAGAGCCCGAGGGCGAGGACGTACGAACCGTACGTCGAGATCTGGTGCAGCGCCTCAAAGCGGTCCACGTAGTCGTAGTACCGACGCGGCATGCCCTTCGCGCCCAGCACGAGCTGGGAGAAGAACGTGGCGTTGAAGCCCACAAAGATCAGGAAGACGGCGATCTTGCCGAGTGTCTCGTTATACATGCGCCCGGTGATCTTCGGCCACCAGTAGTGCATGCCGCCGAGAAGCGCCATGACGGAACCGCCCATCATCACGTAGTGGAAGTGCCCGACGACGTAGTACGTATCGTGCAGGTGCACGTCCACGGCGAGGACGCCAACCATGATGCCGGTAAATCCACCGATCGTGAAGAGGAACAGGAAGCTGAGAGCGTAGAGCATCGGCGTCTGCAGCCAGATCGAACCGCGGTACATCGTCGCGACCCAGTTGAAGACCTTAATGCCCGACGGAATGCCGATCAAGTAGGTAATCAGCGAGAAGATAATCGACGAGATCGCCGACTGGCCCGACACGAACATGTGGTGGCCCCACACGAGGAAGCCGAGCATGGCGATCGCCACGGACGACAGCGCGATGGCGCGGTAGCCGAAGATACGCTGACGGCTGAATGTTGCGATCAGCTCGCTGAGCACACCGAAGGCCGGCAGAATCATAATGTAAACGGCCGGGTGCGAGTAGAACCAGAAGAAGTGCTGGAACAGCACCGGGTCGCCGCCGAGGGCCGGGTCGAAGATGCCAATGCCCATCGTCCGCTCCAGGATGAGGAGCAACATCGTGATTCCGATGACGGGCGTAGCGAGCACCTGTACGATGGAGGTCGCATAGAGGCCCCAGACGAAGAGCGGCAGGCGGTTCCAGGTCATCCCCGGCGCCCGCATCTTGTGGATGGTCACGATGAAGTTCAGCCCCGTAAAGATCGAGGCGAACCCGGACACAAAGATCGCGGACGTCATCCAGATGACGCCGCCGCCGGTGGATGACGAGTACGGCGTGTAGAACGTCCAGCCGGTGTCAACACCGCCGAAGTACAGCGCGGCGCACGTCATGATGGCGCCGATCATGTAGACGTACCAGCTGGCCAGGTTCAGCCTGGGAAAGGCCACGTCTTTCGCGCCGATCTGCAGCGGAAGGACGAAGTTCCCCAGAATGGCCGGGATCGATGGTACAAGGAACAGGAAGACCATCAGGATGCCGTGCATCGTGAACACCTGGTTGTAGGTGTCCGCATCCATGATCGTCTCGCCCTGCGAAACGAGCTCGGTGCGCACCATGATGGCGAGCACACCGGCCACGAGGAAGACCAGCGCAAGAGAGACGGCATACATGATGCCGATCTTCTTGTGGTCCTTCGTCGTCAGCCAGTTCCAGATTCCAGGCTCGTACTGAAGGTAATTCTGATCGTGCGCCTCGTCGTGGTGCTCCTCGTGCGCCACTTCGGCCCCTTTCGTCGCGGCGTCCATATGTGCGTTGGTGCGATAAGTGGAGGTTTCGTACAGGTGCTTCAAACTTCGATACTCGATGGGACCGGCGCGTGATTCCAGCGCCGCCCCCGCGGCCCGGTATCCTGTCGAGACAGAACCGGGCCGTCACAAGTAGGGGTCGCCGTCGAGCGCCCCAACGCGCATCAGCCGTCGGATCCCTCCTCGGCATATTTGCTGTTCAGCTTCATGAACTCGATGAGCGCAGCCAGTTCGCGCTCGCTCAACGACGAGTACGAGGCCGGCATCACGTTCTGATACCCTTCAACGATCTGCACGCCGGGCTCGACGATCGCCTCGCGGAGGTAATCCTCGTCCGCGGTGACGGTTGATCCGTCTGCCATCGGGTGGTCCGGCTTACCGTAGAGATCCTTCCACGTGGGGCCGACCTTCGGGGAGCCGTCCATAGAGTGACACGTCTGGCAGCCCTGCTGCTCGTACAGCAACTCACCGAGTTCGGGGAGCGGCATATCGTCGGTCGCTCCCCCGCCGGAGGCCAGCCAGTCGTTAAACTCCTGACGCGACACCACCTTAACGGTCGACATCATATCGGAGTGAGCCGTTCCGCAGTACTCCGTACAGAAGATGTCGAAGTTGCCCGTTCGGGTGGCCTCGAACCAGACCTGGCTGTACCGATTCGGGAGCACGTCTTTTTTCACCCGGAAGGCCGGCACAAAGAAACTGTGGATGACGTCCTGGCTGCTCATCCGAAGCTTCACCGGTTGATCCACCGGCACGTAAAGGTCCGGGCTGGTCGTCCCGTTCGGATAGGTAAACCGCCAGTTCCACTTCCACGCCTCGGCACGGATCTCATAGGCATCCGGCGGGGCAACGCCCATCTTGATGAACGTCTTGAACCCCCAGTTGAAGACCAGGAGCACGAGAATGGTGGGAACCACGATCCAGGAGATCTCCAGGATCTTGCTTTCCTTCACCGGCTGCGGCCGCTCACCGGGGCTCTTCCGGCGATAGCGGATCGCGAAGTACAGCATCGCAAGCACGACACCCACAAACAGGATGGTGCTGACCCACGTCACGAAGCCGAAGAGGCTGTCTACCTCCCCCGCGATCGTCGACGCGGCTTCTGGAAGCCAAAATGTGCCCTGGTCGCCCATATTACAGGTCGTTAATGGTGTTCAATTGCTAGGGGATGCGCCGTGGAGCAGCGCATCAACACCCGGTGCATGACGCCCCTCGTGCAGGTCTTGCACAAAGCCGTCACGTCGCGTGTGGTTGAGACGAACCAAGGCGCTCTCGAAGCGCGTCCGGATCGTCTAAGTCGTCAATGTCATCGAGCGGATCACCGTCCTCCATCGCACGGAGGTCATCGCTCTCGCGGCGCCAGAAAAAGAAAAGCGCGCCACCGAGAACGAAGATCGTGATCACACTCCCGATCTTCATCAGGTTGAATGCATCGGCGGTGTAAGTATTTGCTTCCGGATCGAACTGAAAGCAGTACATCGCCACCTGGTCGAGCGGGTTACCGACCGCCCCGTTGGAGGCCTCGACGAGCGCCTTGCGCACGTCGCTGGCTTTCGGTTCCATTCCGTAAATGTACTGCGTGATTTTGCCGTCTCCGCTCAGAAACATCCAGGCGGTCGGGTGTGCATACTCTTGCTGGTCTTCAACCCATCGAAACTGAAACCCCGTCGCCTTCGCGAGTTCATCAATCGCAGCTTTCTCGCCGGTTAGGTAATGCCAGCCGTCGGCGGCTTCGGGGACGCCCAGGCGGTCGATGTACGTGTCTTTTGCTTTCCGCGCTACTTCGGGCGTTTCGCGGTGATTAAAGCTGATGGAGAGAACGCGAAACTGGTCTCCAGGCGTCCATGACATGTTCGAGAGCGTCGATGTCATGCCGCTGAGCATGAGCCCGCACAGCATCGGGCATTCGTGGTAAATGAAGTTGATAATGACGGGCTTCTCCCCGTCAAAGTACCGATCGAGAGTAACCGGCTCCCCGTCGGCATTCCTGAAAACGACGTCAGTGGGGATGGTCTGTCCGTGCTTCGCCTCGATACCCACGCCCTCGAATTCGCGGCGTTGCTCCTTCTCCGGCGGCTCTTGGGCCATGGCGAAGGACACGCCCGCAAACAACAACGTCAGTATCGCGACGAGCGCCGTTCGCGTGCGTACCATCGGTGAGATCGAGTCATGGAAAAAAGTGCATTCGGGGCGAGGTTCTCGACGTCACGGCGTACGCGTGTTGCGAGACCTAGTTTTGATCGTTCTGCGCGCCCCCCGTGACGACGGGCGAGCGGCCCCTCTCCTCCGCCTGCTGAGCGCGGTACTGCTCCGTAGCGATAATGTCCATCGCCTCGTCAATCGGGATGCGGTACACGCCCTGCTGTTCATCGACGACGCCCGTCTGGCTCAACTGCTCTTCCGCCTGGGCTTCGACTTCACGGAGCTGCGTGTATTCTCCGGCCTGGCTGACAGCATCGCGCTGACCGGCGGTCGTGGTGTTGTACCAGTTAAAGAGGATGATCACGGCAATACCGATCACGAGAAGGATCGATACGGCAATAGACATGATCTGTCCCGCAGCGACGCCCTCGTAAGCGACGCCCATCTCTTTTTCGCGCTCAAACCGGCTTTCCGGCTCGAGCATTTTCGCCGATACATCCGCCTTCGCGGCGCGGACGAGTTCGGTCACCGGGCCCATCTCTTCGTCCGGGGACGACAGGGCGCGGCTCGCGTCTTCCTCGCTGGCAGCGATGAAGCTTTCAATCCGCTCTCCCCGACTTTCCGCGTCGGGGCTGCGAGCGATCACGCGCCAGAAGAAGGTGCTGTTGTCGGTTGGAAAGTACTCGCCGACCGTAACCGCCGTCTGATCGCCCACGTCTTCCTGCAGCACGACGTCGCTGAACTTGGCGTCCGACGCCACCTGGAGGGTGTAGGCATCGGCCCCATCCACGGCGTCCCAGTGAAACGTGACCTCGCGCCCGTACACGACCTCTGCTTCTCTCGGAGCTACGAGATCCGGGGACTGCAAGCGTGTGTTCGTGTCGGTATTGTCCATGAACGTCCTCTGCTCAGCATGTGGGCTAGGAAAAAACGCGGACCCCGGTTAGATGGTCGATCCGGCTCGTGAAGATCATCGAAAATCATACGCTTGTGTGACGCAGGCAGCGCTTCCCACGTCAACACGGCACATGAAGCGCGTGGTGCTCCCCGATCGGGTTGCACCACGCTGGGTACGATCCAGAACGTTCGGGCAGACCGCCTGGCGGCCTTGACCCGGAAGTGTCACTTCGGCTACACGTTTTCGAAATGCAGCGAGTCGCCGAGGTACGGATCCTTCTCCGGGATAAGGGAATGACGGCTCAGGCGATACACGATCGTCCCGGCGAAAATCAGGAAGAGACCGAGTCCGAGGGTCAGATCCAGCCAGTGGAAGGTGTGGTGGGCTCCCTGGGTCGGCGCAGCAATCCAGTGCATGTCGAACCAGTGCATTACGATCAGCCACACCGCCATGAACGAGAGCGTCGGAATGGATCGCTTCGTAAACCGCGGCAGCAGGATGAGGAACGGCACGATGAAGTGGAAGATGATCAGGAAGGCACTATGCCATTCCCAGCCATGCATCAGGCGGTGCTTGTAAAACAACGTCTCCTCAGGGATGCCTGCATACCAGATCAACATGTACTGGCTGAAGGCGATGTATGCCCAGAAGACGGTGAACCCGAACATGTATTTGCCGAGGTCATGATAATGCTCCTTCGTGACCACGCCTTCGAGCATCCCGCCCACGCGCTGAAACGAAGCAAGCAGGACCACCATGAGCGACACCGCGGCCAGGATGCCACCGATGAAGAAGTAGATTCCGAAGATCGTTGAGAACCAGTGCGGGTCCGTCGACATCAGCAGGTCGTAGCTGGCGAACGCCGTTGCAACGGCCGTTACGGGTAAGCCCCATGCAGACACTTTGCGGAGCTTCGCCGGGACGCCTTCCCCTCCCTCCACATCGCTCCGAACCGAAAGGACGTATAGCTTATAGCTCAGGTAAATCCAGAGCGCGAAGTAGACCACGACGCGCCCGATCCAGAACGGCGTGTTCAGGTAGCCCCGTTTTCCTGCGAGAATCTCATCATACTTCGGTCCCCCTTCAACGTAGAGCTCCTCGTGCGTCCAGTGGTACAGGTCGTGCATCCCGAACAGGATCGGTATGCCGAGCACGAAAAGCAGCGGGAAGGCCCACACGAGCGCCTCATTGACGCGACGGACGACCACGCTCCACGACGCCTTCGTGAGATGGTTGAAGAACAGGAAGAACAGGCCGCCCACCGCAATCGTCAGGCAGCTGATCCACCCGATAAAGTAGGAGTAGAAGAACTGCGACGCGTTCGAGGCGAGGCCGACGAGGCTCACAAGGAGCAGGGCGAGACCGATCGCGATCGGCGCGAGGTAGGCGCGACGATCGGATGTAAAC
Organism: Bacteroidota bacterium; assembly: GCA_009908725.1. GTDB lineage: Bacteria > Bacteroidota > Rhodothermia > Rhodothermales > Salinibacteraceae > Longibacter. The sequence continues at coordinate 28,650 of JAAAOT010000045.1, forward strand.
CTGTACGCGCGCTGTGCGGCGTCAGCAGTCGATGCCAGCGGGTCGGCCAGCCATCCCAGTGCGGAGTTGGAGCGAGCGGAGTCGGCCATGGGGAGGGTTGAATTCGGTGATGTCGGGCGACGCCGAGGAAGGCGCGGGCCCGGAAACGGTCAGGTCGTGTACGTAAACGTCGTGCCGGCCGAGGGCATGCGGCCGGCGAAGGCTACTTGTTGCTGGCGCCGCCGGAGCGGGATCCATCGATGTTGGCGCTCTGCCCGCTCTGAATGCGGGCGATCTGCTCAGACGAAAGGTCTTCGCGGGTGGCGTTCTGGCTAAGCTGGAGCGCGTCGATGTATGCGACAATGGCCCAGCGGTCCCTCACAGGAATCTGTTGTGCATACCCGGGCATATTTCGGATGCCGTTTGCAATCACGTCATACATGTAGCCTTTGCTCGCGTCCCGGAGGCGATCGACGTGGTAGCTCGGAGCGGGCGTGTAGCCGTATCCCTGTCCCTGCGGTCCGCCGACCATGATGATCCCATTGCCGTCGCCGGACTTACCGTGGCAGACCGCGCAGAAGATGTCGTACCGTTCCTGCCCGCGCTCGAGCAGCTCGCGGCTGGTTTCGATCGGCAGGCGCTCGACGTAATCGCCCTCCTCGGTCCGGCCCGTGTAAAACACCGGGTCTTCCTTGAGAAGACCGCGTGCGACGGTTCCGGAGACCGGCTTTCGCATGGCGGCCTGGTCCGCGAAGAAGTCGTTTTTCTCCTGGGCCTGGTACTTCGGCTGCCAGTCCATATTCGGATTCGGGTGAATCGGATTGCGTTCTGACGTCGTCCCTCGGCATCCGGCCAGCAGGAGGACGCTCAGAATCAGTCCGGTCGTGAGTAGAGTGCGCATCAGTCGTCGGGTGTCGATGGTCAGCGGCGGTCGCGGCGGGCGGTGCCCGGGATCGACCGCGGCGGCAGCGGGAGAGAGCGGGGAGCTACAGGCTGGAGGCGGGTGCCGTTTCGGCGGACCCGTCGTCCTGGACGAGCTCGACGTTGAGGGCTCCGGCTTTCCGGAGAAGGTTAGCGGTGTCGGTCTCGTCGAATTTCGCGTCGCTTGCAGCTATGTGCAGGAAGAACGCGTCGTCCGTCACCCGCTCAAACCGCTCGGAGTAGAAGAGGGGGTTGTACGGCCGGGGTAGCCCGTTCAGGGCAAGCATACCGGCCACGGCGCCGAGCGCACCGAAGAGGATCGTCAACTCGAACATGATCGGCACCGACGGTTCGATCGCGAAGAACGGCTTACCGCTGATGTTGATGGGGTAGTCCACCGCGGACGTCCACCACTGCAACAGGTACCCGACGGCGAGGCCCGTCACCGCGCCTCCGAACGAGAAGAAGCCGACCTTCGAGTTCCCCAGCCCCATCGCCCGGTCCATGCCATGGATCGGAAACGGGCTGTGCGTATCGAAGTGGCTGTAGCCGTTCTCGCGAACGGCCTCTGCCGCGTGGAGCAGGGCGCCGGGATCGGAGAACTCCGCGAGCAGGCCGTAGACCTGCTCCTCGTCGCTCTCGTAGATGCCCATCGTGGCTTTCAGTTCGCGCGTCAGTTCGTCTAACATGGCTCGGGGAGCATTCGTAGTGCACGTCGGGATGGCAGTCCGCGTCGGTTCCGCAAGGAGCGGGGCGCGTCGCGGTGCAGAGAGCTATCGGCCGCCTCGGGTTTCACCGGCCTCGTTTCGGCCGGGATCTTCCTGGGCAGGCTGGATGAACGGTACGCTGGTGCCGGCGGCCCGTCCGTCGCCCTCGTCATAGTAGTGCGGGTCGGCTTCCGGCATCACTCCCTTCACCTCCGCCATCGCCACCATCGGTACGAACCGGAGGAAGAGAAGGAAGAGCGTGAAGAAGAGACCGAAGGACCCGATGAAGGTCGTCACATCGATGAACGTCGGCTCGAAGTAACCCCAGGAGCTCGGCAGGAAGTCGCGGTGCAGCGACGTGATCGTAATCACGAAGCGCTCGAACCACATGCCGATGTTCACGACAATGGATAGCGCAAACATGACGGGGATCGACCGTCGGAGCTTCTTGAACCAGAAGAGCTGCGGCGAAATCAGGTTGCAGGTCATCATGATCCAGTACGCCCATGCGTACGGCCCGAAGGCTCGGTTGATGAAGGCATACTGCTCGTACTCGACCTGCGAGTACCACGCCATGAAGAACTCGGTGATGTAGGCGAAGCCGACGATGGTACCGGTCACGAGAATGATGATGTTCATCTTCTCGAGCACGTCCATCGTGATGACGTTCTCCAGGCCGTAGATCTTGCGGGCAACGACCATGAGGGTCACCACCATGGCGAAGCCGGAAAAGATGGCGCCGGCCACGAAGTAAGGCGGGAAGATGGTCGTGTGCCACCCGGGAATGACGGAGACGGCAAAGTCAAACGAAACCACCGAGTGCACCGACAGAACGAGCGGGGTGGCGAGGCCGGCGAGAAGTAGGTATGCCTTCTCGTAGTTCCGCCAGTGGCGGTTCGCCCCTGTCCAGCCCAGAGCGAAGAAGCCCGTGACTTTCTTTCGGAGCCAGGTCGTTGACCGGTCGCGGATCGTCGCAAGGTCGGGAATAAGGCCGACGTACCAGAAAACGAGGGAGACGATGAAGTAGCTTGAGACCGCAAACACGTCCCACAGAAGCGGGCTCTTGAACTGCGGCCACATCTCCATCTGGTTGGGAATCGGCAGCGTCCAGTAGATCACCCAGACGCGGCCGACGTGGAACGTCGGAAAGATCAACGCACACATCACCGCGAACAACGTCATTGCCTCGGCGGCACGGTTGATCGACGTCCGCCATTTCTGGCGGAAGAGGAAGAGAATCGCCGAAATCAGCGTCCCTGCGTGGCCGATGCCAACCCAGAACACGAAGTTGACGATCGGCCAGCCCCATGCAACGGGCTGGTTGTTGCCCCACACGCCGACGCCGTTCCACACCTGATACGCCAGGCTCAGAAGCAGCAGCCCGGCCATGGAAGACGCCAGGCCGAAGGCCACATACCACGCAAGGGGCGTTTTCTTCTCTGTGTGCCGCGACACCATTTCCGTGATGTCGTGAAACGACAGATCTCCCTTGACGAGCGACTCGTGATGCGAGTGCCCGGCACTGTGGTCCTGGTCGGCCGTGGGTTGGCTGGTCGTGTTGTCCACGGTGATCTTGCTTAGATTCTTGGGTGAACGTCAGGGCGTTCACACGCCCTGGTCATGCTCGAAGGGATGCTGCGACGCTTACGCGGCGACTTCCTCGGATGCCTCCTCGGAGGCCGACGCGTCCTCGGTATCCAACCCGAGGGCTTCCTGAATGCGCGGGTTGGTATTTCGAACCCGGCCCAGATAGGACAGACGCGGCTTCACGTTGAGGTACGAGAGCAGTTCGTAGCGGCGCGGATTCTTCCGCTTCTCCACGACGGAGCTCTCGGGGTTGTTCAGATCGCCGAACGTGATGGCGTCCGTCGGGCAGGCCTGCTGGCATGCGGTCTGGATCTCGTCGGCCCGCAGGTCGCGGTCCTCCTGGTTGGCGCGGTGCTGGTGATCGCGGATGCGGTGGACGCACCACGAGCACTTCTCCATCACGCCGCGCGAGCGAACGGTGACATTCGGGTTCTGCGCCATCTGGACCTCCTGCGGAAGCGTCTTGGTCCAGTTGTAGAAATTGAAACGGCGAACCTTGTACGGGCAGTTGTTCGAGCAGTAGCGCGTCCCGATGCAGCGGTTGTAGATCATCTGGTTGGTGCCGTCGGGCGAGTGTACCGTCGCGGCCACCGGGCAAACCGATTCGCACGGGGCGTTCTCGCAGTGCTGGCACATCACCGGCTGCATCATCATCTCGGGCTCTTCTGCGTCTTCTTCGCCCGAGTAGTAGTACCGGTCCATTCGGAGCCAGTACATGTGACGCCCGTTGCTGACCTCGTCCTTTCCGACCACCTGCACATTGTTCTCACTCGTGCAGGCCACGACACAGGCATTGCAGCCCGTGCACGTGTTCAGGTCGATGACCATCCCCCACTGATTATCGAAGTAGTTGCTGTCTTTGTAAGCCTGCGACTCGCTGGGATGGTTCTCGGCCCAGAGCTCGGGGAACTCTTCGAAGGTTTCGTACTCGCCGCCGGGAATCGGCTCGGTGTCTTCCCGCACGAACTCTGGATTCTCGCGAAACTCCTCGAGCGATCCCCAGCGCACGATGGCGCGGCCCTGCATGGAGCCGGTCTCCTGCGTCGTGGCAATCATGTATCCGCTGCTGGCCTTCTCGATCGTCGCGCCGGTGGCGACGCGAGATCCAGCCGGACGGAGGTGCGAGGTGCGGACGCCGACCGTGTTGACCGGTTCGCCGTCGGGGCCTACCCCACCGGCAATCGGTCCATCAAAGTAGATATCGGTCTGATCGTCCGTATCCCAGAAGGGCGTTCCCTCCTCCTCACGCGTCGTAGCGATGGAGCGCCCGTAGCCGTGGGTCAGACCAATGGTTCCGTCCGGTAGTCCGGGCTGCACCCACACGGGGATGTTGATCGTTTCCCCGTTCACGGTCAGGTTCACGCGGTCCACGAAGAAATTGCCTTCGCTGTACCCGTTTTCCTGCCCGTCGGTATAGGTACCATCCGCCGCGAGGCCGAGGTCGGCCGCGGTTTGGGCGCTCATCACGGCGACGTTGTCCCACGTGATTTTCGTTACGGGGTCGGGCAGCTCCTGCATCCAGGCGTTGTTGGCAAAGGAGCCGTCGAGCACGGACGGATCGAGACGGAAGACCACCTCGAGGCCGTCGTCCTCCGGCGCAGAGATCTGAGGCGTAGACGGCGTCCCGGGCGATGCGGCGTCGTAGCCGCTGTCGGCGAGATAGCCGTCGTGTAGCACGCGGCGCCAGCCCTGCTCGAACGAACCGGACACCTCACCGCGCCATACGTCGCGAACGAGATCGTAGCCGGACGCGTCGATGCCGGTGCCCAGCACGTTGAGCACCTCGATCTCTGAGTGAGCGGACTCGTACAGCGGAGCGATCAGCGGCTGAATGACGGACAGCGTCCCGTCATAGGTGCGGCCGTCGCCCCATGCTTCGAGATAGTGCGTCTTGGGAATGTGCCAGCGGGAAGCGCGAGCCGTTTCGTCGCGCAGCAGGCCGAGATGAATCGTCGTGTTGACTCGCTGCAGGGCCTCGCGGAAGTTCAGCGCAGCCGGTGCGTCGTAGACCGGATTTACGTCCATCATCAGGACGGCGTCTACGGTGCCGGCGTTCATGTCGTCGACGAGGGTCGAGAGGGCCTCGTCCTGTGGCGTAACCGGGTCAGCACCCGTGTCGAGCAGCGTGACGCTGTTGCCGATCGCACCGATCTGCTGGTTGATGGCCATCGCCAGGGCGTGCACCTCCGGCGGCTGCGTCTCTCCCGCCAGGACGACGCCCTGCGGTCCGGCAGCCTGCAGGTCGCGGGCAATCTCACGGGCATGAATCGCTTCTTTCTCACTCCAGTCGTAATCCGGCGCGCTCCCGATGCCCATTTCGGCGGCAACGGTTGCAGCAAAGGCCGGGATCACGCTGGCCTTCATCCGAAGACGATGGTCGGCGGTACCGCCCGTCGTCGAGTACTGGCTTTCGATCGCGTACAGGCGGTTCATGTCGTCATCGACGGAGTCGACGCGCCGCCCGGAGAAGAACGACCGGTTGTTGCTGAGAAAGTCCGGCGTCGTACCATCGAGGAAGTCGGCGTCCAGGCTGAGCACGACCTCGGTGCCTTCGAAGTCGTACTTCGGACGAAGCGGCTGACCGAAGGCCTGCTGCATGCCGAGGCGTCCGTTGTCATCGCCTTCCGTCGCGTACTCGATGACGCGGACCGAGCCGAACCGCCCCTGCAACCGGTCGACCATGGCCTGCATCGATGGCGAGGAGGTCGGCGGCATGAGGACCGCAAGCTCCTGATCGCCTGCGTTTCGGCCGAGGTCCTGGCAGAACTCCACGAAGTTGCTCCACGACACCTCGCTGCCGTCGCGGCGGAGGGCGCGCGAGCGATCTGGATCGTAGAGGTTAAGAATCGACGCCTGCTCGTACGAGCTGGTGCCGCCGTTCGAGCCCGGGTGCTCCGGGTTGCCCTCTACCTTCGTCGGACGGCCGTCGTGGCTTTCCACGAGCAGCGGACGCAGCGACCCGCGAAACGGCATGCCTGTGGCATACTGCTGCGGCACGCCCGGGATAACGTCTTCCGGCTTCCGGGCGTACGGCAGAATCCGCTGGTCCGGCCGGCGACAGGCCGTCAAACCGGCCATCGCCATCGCTGCACCCATCAACTGGATAAACTGGCGACGCGACGCCTGACTCGGCGGCTCGCTCGCCCCATCGGAAAACTCAGGTGTCGGGGTGTCGGCCCCGTCTCCAGACGTCTTCCGCTGAAGCTGGGGGAGGCTTCGCCAGAAGCGCTCACTGGGCTCCTCGCGGTCGGCCGTCTTGGGATCGATGACGTCAAGCTCAATCATGCTACGTAGCAGGGTCGTATGGCATATTTCGAGAGGCGATACCGGGCTGTCGCCGGCACAAGCAGGCAAGGGAGACGGTGCGTCCCCCGCGGCTTCAGACCGGAGCCGGCAGGCTCAAAGCCTACCGAGACATCAAGCCTCGCGTCCGCGGCATGCAGGGATTGCCCGCCGGCCGATCGCGAGAGCCGCTTCTCGAACGTGAATTAGTAATGGCAGGCCGAACAGTTGGTCGGCGGCTGAATCCCCTCTTCCTGGATCCGGGCGAGGTTGATCTCGACAAAGTTCTCCGGGTGCACATACCCCATCGTCGTCACTTCTTCGTTCGGACGCAGGTAGAGCTCCGGCTGACGGTGGCACTCCAGACACCAGCCCATCGAGAGCGGCTCTGCCTGGTAAACGACCTCCATCTTGTCGATGCGGCCGTGGCAGGTCTCACACCCGACGCCGTTGTTGACGTGCGAGGCGTGGCTGAAGTGTGCGTAGTCGGGCAGGTGATGCACTTTAACCCACTGGATCGGCGTGTCCGTCGCCCAGCTTTCCCGGACCTTGAGCAGCTTGGGAGACTGCGTTTTGATCTGGTTGTGGCAGTTCATACACGTCTGCGTCGGCGGCACGTTGGCGTGGGCCGCGTTCTCTACCCAGTTGTGGCAGTACTGGCAGTCCATACCGAGCTGACCGGCGTGGAACTCGTGGTTGTACTCCACGGGTTGATCCGGCTGATAGCCGACCACCAGAAACTCTGGAGAGAAATAGTACCAGACGAGGAAAATCAGTGCGACACCGCCCAGCAGAGCGCCCCCCAGAGAGAGGATCGGCAGGACGTTAGCCTTCTTAGGAAATATCTGCGGCATACGTTCTCGGCGTTGAAACGGTGGTCGACCGGGACACGACGTAAAATGTACGTTACCACCCGCGGAAAAGCGGCACCACACCGCTTGAAATTCAAGTTAAGGGGGTCCCGGGCACGGGCGTCGAGTCAGGGATGCTCATCATAAGGCGTGGAAGACACTCCTCCCAATCGCGGACCCGTGTTTCGGCCAAATCCCACGCGGATTACGCCGAACTTTAATACAGGTCGAAGAGATGCGATTATCCGAAGCGAGCATGGGTTAAAAGTGTGAACGCATAGATACGGCTCGCGTTTCTTCCTTTTCGCCTCTTTCTTCACCCCACGACGGTGGGGCCTCTCTAGAACCTGACTTCCGTCCGAAGCCGCGTTTCAAGCCGCTGCACATCGCCGGCCGAGTAACCGACGCCCGGTGTCACATATACGTCGCGCGGAAGGTGAAAGGTCGGTGCGACGCGGAGCGTGGCAACCATCAGATTAGACTGCACGACCGTTTGCTGGTAGCGCTGGCCGTCGATCGTCAGCCGCACATCCATCCAGTCGGCCAGCCGCGTCGTCGCGCTGGTCCGGAGGAACCACTCCGACGGGACGACCTGCCGATCCTCGAAAACCGGGTTCGCGCCGATCCCGAGACCGGGCACGAAGACGCGGCTCTCCGGCCAGTGCTGAAGCCGACCGATGACGCGGACCGAGGTGAAGTCGCGCTGGAACAGGTACTGTACGGTGCCGGACACCTTGTACCGCGCTTCGTAGCGGCGGGCCCCGTCGACGGTATCCGAACCAAACCGCGTAAAGGCAAGGTCGGTCGAGACGGCGTGACTCTGACCGAACCGTACGTCCGCCCCGCCGAACACTTCGATTTCGTTGCCCGGGTCGTACGCACCCGTCAGCGTTTCCGCCGGTTCATACGCGCCTCTGTACGTGTAGCCCACACCGACGCCGACCATCACGTTCTCCTGGACCGGGACGGCCCATGTTAGCCGGGGCTCCGCGTTGAAGCCCTGCCCGAAGCCCCCGATCCGGAAGTCGTAGATGTTCTGACTTGTGAGGATGGCCGTCCGCCACTCCGTCGCTGACAGATTTCGTTTCCCGGTCGGAAGCGATGCGTCGACGGCCATGACCAGGCTCCCGAGCGGAAGAGCGCGGGCGTAGGTCGCGCCGAGACGGACGTCATCAAGCCCCCGGACGGGCTCAAGCCCCGCGCCGTCCGATTGCGCCATACTCGCCCGAACGTACGCCTGCAGGCTTCGTCGGATCGGCACCGATGCCATGAGCTGGGTGCTGACCTGCGACAGGTCTCGCCCGTCGTGCGAGACGCTCTGGTACACGGGTTCGACCGCCACCCGGATGGGCGGCTCCTGGCTCGTAAGCGAGGGAGCCGGTTGCGCCTGCGCGTCCAGGGACCCGGCACCGACGGCCAGAGCCGTCAGCAGGGCGAGAAGCGCTGTGGAGAGAATCGAACGCATGGTGAGAAAGCAGATAACGGGGAAGGTGAAGCGGGGGACGATACAGGATGCTACCGGACCAGCGTCATTTTCCGGGTTGCGGTGAAGTCACCCGCTCGCATCCGCAGGAAGTAGACACCGCTGGCGAGACGCGACCGCCCGGTCTGCGCCTGCCACGTGAGGGTGTGCGGACCGGCCGATTTCCGCTCGTCCACCAGCACGGCCACCCGGCGCCCGAGAAGATCGAATACCTCCATCCGCACGTGCGCTTCTTTCTTCAGCTGATAATCAATCGTGGTCGCATCGGAGAACGGGTTCGGGTACGTTTTATCCAGAGCCGTTTCGATTTGCTCGAGCGGGATGCCTTCGCTCTTGGTGCGTGCGAACGCCTTCGTCCCCGTCACGATGCGGAGTCGGGTCGGCCCGGACGCATCGACCGGCACATCCACGGCGCCATCGGACACCGCGAGGGGCATCTGCCGGTCCATATCGAACGCAAACAGTTCGAAGCCGTCGGGAGCAGAGCCGTATTCGCTGACCTGAACACGCACCGTTTCCTCGCCGCCCGTCCGCGTTCGATCGGTGTAGGCGCTCACGTCGACCTCCCAGGTCTGCCCGTCGTCGGACGGCGGCAGGTAGCTTCCTGCGAGGACGCGGGAGTCGTCCCGCACACTGATGCGCACGTGATCCCCCACCGGCGGGGCCTCAGCAAAGTCGAGGCTGTCCGGTCCGGCAGACGCGCCTTCTCTCAGGCCGAGGTAGTTGACCTCGTCCCGGAGCGTGGTGTCGCCGGAGCGCAGCAAGCCGCGCAGTTGCAGCGTGTAGCCATCCTCCGGCCGGGCCGGTGCCGCGGACGCTGTCATGGCGATCGGCTGCGCGTCGCCCAGGCTGGCTGAGGCCGCTGTCGGAGGAATCGTGATCCCGATCGCGCGATCCGTCGGGTTGAAGACCCAGGCGCCGCTCCACGGGCGGAGGATGGTGCCGGCGTAATTATATGCCCCGCCGCTGAAGACAACCGGGGCCTGCAGCGCGTCGGTGTTCTCCACGTCGGACCACGCCACCGCAAACCCGAACGGCGAGGCGATCTGGTTCCATCCCGGGCGGATCTCCAGCGTCATCGGCGCAGACGCATCGGTGCTGAGGCCCGGCCCGATCGTAAACGGCGTCCCGTCACGCGTCGCGAGCCAGAAGCCCTGCCCTTTCTCCACGGAACGGATGCCACGCGCCTCACGGTAATCCCGGCGGTCGGGGTCGTACCGGAGCAAGCGCCATACGCGCGGGTCGAATGCTCCGTAGTCGTCGCCGAAGATGTCGCGCGCATCGGACGTCTCAAGTTCTGCCGGCACGGACACCATGCGGTGCTCCCCGACGGGCATGTCGATCGGCGCAGTCACCGACTGGAAAGCCGTCCGCGCATGCACAGGCTCATTCCGGGACGCCGTCTGCGTGGCCGCGGGCAGCGTGATGCGGTCGGTTCCGTCGTCCACGACGAAGTAGTAGTCCAGTCCACGCAGCGTCGCCAGACGGGCCGGGATCTGTGCCGTCCATTCCGTCTCGCTCTGTTGCACGAATGGGACCTGCTCGTAATCGGCGGCCCCGCCGGGTCGGACGTACAGGCTGTTGTCGACGAGCGAAGCGAACGAGGGCAGCGTCACCTCTGCGTCCGTCGGTGCGCCGAACTGCACGTCGGAAACCCGGAGATCGACTTCGATCGCACGGACCCGGGCGTTAAACGACGCTTGCCCGCCATTCGACGCGACCTGAAAGAAATGCTCGGTCTCCCCGAGGGTGGCCGGATCGGCGGTCATCGTGAACGCAAGCGTATCGCCCGGCGCAATGTCTCCCGTCGGGTCGGCCGACAGGGAAAAGGTGCCGTCGTTGGTCTCGAAGGAGGCAGTGGAAACGGTCAGCGTCGCGCCGCCGGTGTTGATGAACCGGAGTGGCAGCGTCCGAGTCGTCTGCCCGAATGCAAGCGCGCCGAAGTTCAGATCCGTCCCGGGATTGACCGTCAGCTCGGGCGGGGTCACAACATCCGCCGACACATGCACCACCTGCTGCGTCGTGTACTGAATCAACCCATCGGTGTCGAGGTCGCGCGACGTTTCAACGGATAATGTGTCCTGAATGGAGCCGACCGCATCTGCAGGGTCGTACGCTACGTCCAGCGTGGCAGACTGCCCCTGCGGGACGTCGACGGGTAGCGGCGTGGTGACCACCAGCCCGGCGCGGTCGGACGTGATTCGAGTGTTCTCCGTAATGGTCATATCCTCCGAGCCGGTATTCTCGACGGTGGCCGAGAGCGTCTTCGGCGTCCCGACGACCACCGTCCCGAACGCAAGGGTGTCGGGGTCAATGTCAGGGGCAGACAGAATCTGCCCGGACAGGGAGACCTCGACGGTGCCCGTGCTGGCCGTAACGTCGAGCGACGCTGAAAACGAGCCGGGGGATGTCGCCGTCAGTGCGACCGGGACAGAGGCCGAGTCGCCCGGAACCAGCGTCGGGAGTGTGCCTGACCGGACGATCGAAAAGGCGGACGCGTCTTCACCAGACAACGAAATGTCTGTAATCTCGCTGTCGATATCGTTCGTGTTCGTCAGCACGGCGTTTAGCGTGTCCGGCGACTCGGTATCGAGGCGTGGCGGAAACGTGAGTTCTTCTTCCGTCGGATCCAACTCCTTGATACCGCGC
>JAAAOT010000264.1 GCA_009908725.1 Bacteroidota bacterium
GCCCACCGAACGGGTTCGATGCCTGCGAGATGAGCTGGGTGCTCGACTCCAACGACCGGCTCAAAAACCACATCGAATCGCTCGGGGCCGTCGTCGACAAAGAGTACGCTATGTTCGAGCGCTCGCTTGCCTGACGAATCGCCCGTTCCTCTTTTCCACTCAAGAGACCGTTTATCTGTGAGTCCACCCACTCTTGCTGACGCCGTCGACTTCATATACTTCGACGTCGACGACACCCTCCTCGACCACAGCCACGCGGAGCGAGAGGCGCTGGCGGATCTGAGGTCGCGCTACCTCACGGTCTTCGGTCACCTATCCGTCGACCAGCTTCAGGACACCTACCACCAGATCAACCGACCGCTGTGGCGAAAGTATACCGGGGGAGAGGTTGAGAAGGAAACCGTCAAAAGGGACCGGTTCCGGCGGTTGCTGGAGGCGGTCGATGCGCCACAGGCCGATGCAGCCCGGATCGGGTCGGTCTACCTTCAGCGATATGCCGAGCACTGGGCGTTTGTGGATGGGGCGTGGGACGCGTACGCAGCGATAGCGGAGCGGTATTCCGTCGGGCTGCTGACGAATGGGTTTGCAGAAGTGCAGTCTCGCAAGCTGGAGAAATTCCCGGAGATCCGAGATCACGCGGCGGTTGTGCTCGTGAGCGAAGAGACCGGCCACATGAAGCCGCATCCGCGGGTGTTTGAAGTGGCGGCGGAGCGGGCAGGCACGTCCCCGGATCGGATTCTGTACGTGGGGGACTCGTGGCGCTCGGATGTGGAAGGTGGCACGCGGGCAGGGTGGCGGATGGCCTGGTACGCGCGCAACGCGGAGGAGGGGAGAGAGATGAATGGTCGGTCCTTCGCATTCCGGGAGTGGAGCGACCTGCTGGCCCGTCTCTGAGATCGAGGGGTAAATAAAAAACGCCTCCGCCGGTTGGGCCGCGGGGGCGAGCATGTTCTCAAGAAAATTCCTTAACGCTGGCCTCCCGGTCCGTCGGTGATGCCGAAGCAACGCCGCGGTGGGAGGCCCGTCTCCTTAGGCAAACCGTCAGGTCTGCCGGAGCGGTGCACGTCGGTCGACTCAACGAGCCGTCCGTTTGTCCCGGCGCCAAGCGCCGGTTCGTACACTGCGGGCCTACACGTGCCCCTCATCAAGGGAGTGCCGCGCGAGACCGAAGTCTCACGCACGTTCTCGCTCGTTGAGCGGCGGTCCTGTGGAGGAAGCATCCTTCGCAGCGAACCATTCCGTGGAAAATGATCCGCCCGATGACCGAGACGTGTCGTCGCTCCGGGCCTCGCGAACGAGGGTTCCGGTCCGAAAACACCGTCTCGCGCGTCGATCGTCCGTGTCGCCTGCTCCTCGTCTCCTCGCGGAGTACGTGGTGCAAGCGATGGACATCGCAGCGATGCGCGCATGATCGGTCGTCGCCCTGTGGCGAACACGGCGAAGTGATCATGAGCGATGCGTCCCGGTGCGTCGAATCAATGTCGTCGCACGGTCGACCGGCTCGCGCCCGTCTGATCCGCCCGATGACGTCGAACGACTCATCTTTCAGGTCGTGCTCTGTCCCTCTGCTATTCGCCTCTCGGCGATATGCTGTGGGTTTGGACACGCCCCGGCCGATGACGCACATGTGCCACTCCGAAGAATGGCACCGTACGGTCCGGTGCATCTGCCTCTCGTTTCTTAAGATGCAGCCCGAAGGCATGCATCTCAGAATCGAGGCACAGGCTGGCTTCATGCAGCCCAGAGACTCAGTCGCGTCAAGGAACAGTGCCCGAAAGCACTGGCCATACAATAAGCCTTCATGAAGCCCATGTCAAGATGGGTTGTGAACAAACTATAAACAAGTTATTCACACCTACACGGGGTGCCACCGTCGCTCACGGCGATACGAATCGAAACGCGAAAGGAGAGATGGGTCGGGACGTGATGGCCCGCCGTACGACGAACGACACGGTTCCTATCACGTCGACAACGGCGATTCCCCGTCGTCAACGGCGGTATAAAGGCAAGAGAAGGGGGAAGAGCAAAAAGCCCGGCCTCCACAGGCCGAGCTTTCTGCGATCCACGATGCGATGCGACTGAGTCCTCAGAAACTGAGGGAGCGTTGCATGAAGCCAATCAACAATAACTCACAAATCGTTCCAGTGCAACAACAATAACGGGATTCGTGCGAAGGAATGAGAAATAAGGCTTGACGAACCCGTTATTCGGGTATCTAGCGTCGTCATCACACGATCTGCATAACGGATATAGCCTGCCGATCCGTCACAGTACCTGTTGAATGGCACGGATGAACTCGCCAACAGCGGCGGGCACGAGGGCGATCGTGATCAGAACGCCCCCGACGGCTCCGCCGAGGTGCGCCTCGTGGGCGATGCCTCCCATTGCTCCCTGCTCTCGCTGACCGATAGCGTACACCGACACGACGACGTAGAGCACGGCAAACAGAATGGCGGGCATGGGGATCGCGAAAAAGACGTAGAGCTTCGCGAACGGGGCAAACAGACAGAATGCAAAGAGCACTCCCGAGATGGCCCCTGATGCGCCGATCGACCCGTAATTTGGATCGGATCGATGCATTGCGAAGGTCAAAGCGTTCGCGCAGAGGTCAGATCCGAAATACAGGATCAGGAAGGCGCCCGCTCCCAGCACTCCTTCGAGCAGCGGCCCGAAGAAGTAAAGCGTGATCATGTTGAAGGCGAGGTGCGCCATCCCGCCATGAACGAAACCGGCGGTGAAGAACCGGTAGTATTCGCCGTCTTCCTCGATTCGCCGAGGGCGAAAGGACAGGTCATTGATCAATGACATGTCGGCGGTCAGGGCGTACAGGCTGATTGCGACACTGGCAATCAGGAGGCCCAGCGTAATGGGGGCGTCGAGCATGCGTGGATGGATCAGGGGAGGAGAGCGGGGAGGCGGGCGTCGAAGCTACGCGGCCACGGCGCCGGCATGCTCGATCAGCGACTGGAACACGAGGGCTCCGTCATCCCCGCCGCCGAGGAGGGATTCGACGCATCGTTCGGGGTGTGGCATCAATCCGAGGACGTTCCCCTGTCGATTGACGATGCCGGCGATGTTCTCGGCGGAGCCGTTGGGGTTTGCCTCGGCCGTTACGTTGCCGTCGCCGTCAGCATAGCGAAAGACGATCTGATCGTGCGCGTCGAGGTCGGCGAGCACGTCGTCGTCAGCAAAATAACGCCCTTCGCCGTGTGCGATCGGGAACGAAACCACCTGTCCAGCGCGCATGGCCCCGGTAAAGGGTGTCTGGTTGTTCTCCACGCGAAGGGTGGCGTGTTTGCAGCGGAAGCGCAGGTTGTCGTTCCGCATCAATGTGCCCGGAAGCAAGCCGGCCTCGCAGAGAATTTGGAAGCCGTTGCAAATCCCGAGCACGAGGCCGCCCTCGTTGGCAAACCGGATGACATCCTGCATGACCGGTGAGAAGCGGGCGACAGCCCCGGAGCGGAGATAGTCGCCGTACGAGAACCCGCCGGGCACGATGACAACGTCCACGTCGCCGACGCTTTCATCCTCGTGCCAGATGAACCGGGCATCCTGGCCGAAGACGTGCTTTGCGGCGTGGTAGGCGTCGTGGTCACAGTTCGCGCCTGGAAATACAATGACTCCGAAGGTCATAGGTCATCGACGATTGATGAGAGCCCGGGACGAGGTGTGGCCCGATCCCGGTCGAGGAGGGCGAGCAATTACGTACAAAGCACGAGGGAGAGCCCTGAAAGTTTGGGCCCTCCCTCGAAAATTCCACGTCGATCCGGATTGAACTGCTGCACGGCCGCCTACGCACTCGGCGCCCGTACAAGGTCGATCCAGGAACTGTTGTCGCTATAGTCTTCCACGACGTCGGTCGAGGAGCGATCGCGGAAGGAAGTGATCATCCCTTTCACCTCGCTCCGGAAGAGGTTCAGTGCATTGGAGATCAGGTCGGAGCGGAATCCACGGTCGCCCATCTCGATCGTCATCTCCATCGTGATGACGCGGCCGATGATGCGACCGAGGTCGACCATTTTGCGCTGAGGGAGCGACATGTCCACCTCGACGTCGAGCGCGTCCCTGAAGTAGTCGGACGCACGGTCCATAAGGTCGTGCTGTGAGGCGAAGTCGTACAGGTTGCGCTCCTTCATCTTGCGCATCGACTTCAACACCGACTCCGCGATCTGCTGGTACAGCACGTCGTTGGATCCTTCAAAGATCTGGAACGGACGGCTGTCCACTGTGGAGCGACCGGCGATGTGGTCGAGCTTGTAGCCCTTCCCGCCCGCGAGCTGGAGGAGGGACTGCGATGCGCTCTGCATCATGTCCGTAACGACCGACTTAATCGAGTTAGCCGGCAAGGCGTCGGAGGCGAGGTTGTTCTCGATCCCCGCGTGCTCGCTGGTGTGCATGCACATGGCGGAGCATGCGGTGAATGCGGCCTGGATGCCGGCAACGCGCCGTTTCACCTGGTCGTACTCAAGCAGCGGCTTCCCACCGACGAACCGTTCGCGGCAGTGCGAGATGGCTTCGTCGAGCATCCGCTGAAGGAAGCCCATTCCCATTCCCGGAAACTCAATCCGGCTACGGTGAAGCGTGTCGAGCATCATCTTGATCCCGGTGCTCTCGGGCTCAAGACGGTGCCCTTCCGGAACGCGAATGTCCACCTTGTTTCGGCCGTACGGAATCATGTACAGGCCGAGGTTTTCGTAGATCTCCTCGACCTCGATGAGTTGCTCGGGCCGGTTCATGTCGGCGATGAAGAAGTCGATGTCGCGCCCGAGGTTGCCACTCTCGCTCTTTCGGCGAGCCGTGACGAGCCAGAAATCCGCCCACCCGGTCAGGCCGCCCCAGTGCTTCGTGCCCTGGATGCGGTAACTGCCATCGTCCTGCTGCTGATACGAGGTCTCCATCCGGAGGGCGTCGGTGCCGTAGTCCGGCTCCGTAATCATCAGCCCGCCCATGTTCTTGTCCTCGATAAAGCGCTCGAAGATGGGCCCTTTGACCTCCTCGCGGCCGTACTTCGTGAGGGGCTGAAGGAAAAGAGCACCGTTGATGCCGATGGTGAGGGAGAGCGCCAGCGATTCGTAGGACGCCGCTGCGAGAATGGACTGACACTCGTGCACGTATCCGCCGCGACCACCGTGCTCTTCCGGAATGAAGACCGAAAGCGGCGTGAGCGACTGAATCTCGCGCATCATGAATGGCGGAATGCCACGCGACGTGCCGACGGTATCAGCGTCGGCTCGTCGGTGGAATACGTTGCGGAGTTTCTCCTTGAATGCGTCGCGGAACGATGTAAAGTCGACCGACGCGCCGATGTCCTCGGACAGGTATGAGGCGATGCTCATGTTGTGGGGTGAATCTGCGGGAAGAAGCGGCATGTGCCTCGGCCCATCGCGTCGACGCGCATGTGCCGCGCGATCGAAGATGCGATCGGCCGAAGGGCCGGTATGGGTGTCGTGGGATGGGGAATGGTCTACCCGCTCGGACCATCATGCTCCGGCAGGGTCGACGAAGGCTCGTCGGCGTTTGCGCGATCTTGCTTATTGCAAACCGAAGACCGCACATACGCGACCGACCATATTCCGCCCGGTCACATAAGCGTAACGGTCGCGCCCTCGAAAAGATCGCCCGCCCCCCAGAAACCTACGAACGAAGCCGTAACATATTACAAACTTGCGACGGTTTGGGAAGTGGTTCACGGAAATTCGATGCCTCGGTATTCGTACTTATGGTAGAGTCGTTGACAATCACTCCGTGACGATAAATTCCGTTTCCGAACGCCACTAGTAATTCTCTGAAAGCCGCTTCGACCCATGCATCCGACAGTCACCGAACGATCTATCCGCCATCCTCTCATCTGGATTCTAACGTTTGTCGTCCTGGGCGTCTTGGCGGGGACGCCGGACGCTCGGGCGCAGGAAATGATCATCGGCGAGGAAACCATTGACCCCGGCATCACGATGATCTTCGAGGCTGCCCCGAAGGATGACGTCACGCCGTACGAGCAGAATCTGGCTGAGTCGGACACCGATATCCACATCGAGGTGCTGGCAAACTGGGCCACGAATCCGGACGTGTCGGTCCCCGACGGGGTTCAACGAGGTGGTTTCGTCGGGTACATGCGCTTCTTTGCGACCATCACGAACCAGGCAACAGGCGAAACGGACAAAGTGGCCCTGATTCCCCACATTACGCTGGGCGACGCGATGCACTATGCGCGCAACGTCTCCCTGCCGGGATCACCGACGGATCTGTATACGGTGACCTTCGACGTGCGTCCGCCGGCGGAGACCGAACTGGCGTTTCATAAATCGTGGCGCGATGCCCATGGCACACCTCTGTTTCAGCCAGCCACCTATACCTATGAGGATCTTGACTTCGAGGCAATGAGTGCGGCAACGCGCCGGTAAGGATCGGCGGTTTCGCAACGTAGCGGGCTCCCTGCTTGCGACGCCGGTCGAGGGGCACCGGGACCCACGGTTCGATAAATTGCGATTCGCCCGATCTCCGTCTTTGTTTGTTTCTCGTAACTCGATCCGTTTTTACCCTTAGAACGCAGGGATCGGTCGAATCTTTTCCATTTCACATTGTTACGGCACGGCAACACTCTGCCGTGTTCTGCGCCGACGGCGTCCCAGCGTACTCCCTGTAGCGGTCACGCCAGGCCGGACACGACTCGGCGTTCGATACTGCTCCTCGACCCATTTCGCATGCCTCCCCCGACCCGACTTCCCGCCTTCCTGACGCGAGCGATGTGGACCGGCTTCGGTCTCTCTCTCGTGCTCGCCTTCGTGCTTCAGGGCGCAGAATGGACCGTCGAGCCCTTCATCCTCGTGGACGGATTGACGCAGGTGATGGCGGTTGTCGTTACCTTCGTGAGCGGCATCGTCCACAGCTTTTCCCGCCGCTATATGGCCGGTGCCCGGCGGCTGCGTGGTTTCTACGTGCAGCTGTTTGCTCTTACGCTCGTCGTGCTGTTCCTGACGGCGACGGAGCATGTCTTCGTATTTCTCGTGCTCTGGATGGTCATGGGCCTGTTGCTCGCACGCCTGATCGGCCACGTCCGCGGATGGCCTGAGGCTCAGGCGGCGGCCCGGTATGCCCGGGGCACGTTCCTCGCCGGAAGCGGCGCCCTCGCAGTCAGCATGTTCCTGCTTGTACAGAACACGGGCGCCGTGCGGGTTTCTCAGATCGTTGCCGGGATTGAGTCGGTGCCGCGCTGGGTGCTGGCGGTTAGCATCGTGCTGATTGTCGTGGCCGCGATGCTGCAGTCTGCCCTGGTGCCCTTCCACCGGTGGCTCCTTTCGTCGATGACGGCGCCGACGCCCGTTTCGGCGTTCATGCATGCCGGTATTGTCAACGCAGGCGGCGTGCTTCTGGCCCGGTTCGCAGGCGTTGTCTTCGAAACCCACGCTGCGATTCTGCTGGTCTTTTTCGTTGGCGCGGTGACGGCTCTGGCCGGTCAGGCGTGGGCGCTCGTTCAGGCAAACGTGAAACGGCAGCTCGGCTGCTCGACGACCGCCCAGATGGGGTTCATGGTGATGCAGTTCGGCCTCGGATTCGGCGCGGCCGGTATCGCCCACCTGATCTTGCACGGCTTCTACAAGGCGTACCTGTTTCTTAATTCCGGCTCGGTCGTCGAGACGGTGGCCCCGCCCTCCATGCGCCCCGAACCAACCGGGTGGGTGTCCACGCTGGCGTCGCTTGCGACAGCCGTCGCCGGGGGCGCCGTATTCGCCTGGATCACAGGGAAATCGGTGCTGGCGCTCGACGGCGGATCCCTGCTGGTGTTCTTCGTCGTCCTCGCCGTCCTGCACGCCACTCGCACCCTGCTCCGGCGGTCCGGGCTGCCGGCTGCGACGCGTGCCTGGGTCCTTCCCGTGGTGCTGCTGCCGGCGCTCGCAATGTACGGGGCCGTCTACAACGCCGTCGCATGGCTCCTCGCCGACCTCGGCGCGCTGGCGTTCCCGAGCGCGCTGACACCCCTTCACTGGGTGATCGCCGCCATCTTCGCCATCGTCTACGTCGGGATCGACCGCGGGTGGCACCATTCCAGCACCCGCCTCTACGTGCTTCTGATGAACACGTCCCGGCCGGTTTCCTCGACGCTTCTCACTCGACGCGATCGCTACCATGTCCATTGAGATCTCGGTTCTTCGCGGCCGCATCGAGAACGCCGCCGAAGCGGTCGGTCCGCTCTGGCCGTTGCGCACGTTTAACTCGGCCAATCCCCTATCCGGATTTGAGTCGCTGCCCTTTCACGAGGCGGTCCAGCGGGCAGGACACCTGTTCCGTGGACGCGGCTATCCGGCACCGGACGTTTTCCGGCGGGCATGGGAGCGCGGCGACATCGACCCGGAGATTCTCCAGCGTCAACTGAGAGACGCCGGTCACGACCTTGACCCGGCCGCGGCGCTGGATGCACTCCCCCGGCATGATTCGAGCCCGGCTGAGGCGGAGGACGAGCGCCTCAACCGGATCATGTCCAAATGGCTCGCTGCCTTCTTCGATCACGGGCAGGCCGCATGGCCGATGCCCAACCGGTCTGACGGATTTTTCGCCTCCTGGCGGATTCTTGCGCCCTTCGATCGGGGTATCCCCGGGATCCGCCAGACGTCGGACCTGCCGTCGACGAAACTCGATGCGTTCATCGAAACACTCGACGGCGTACCGGAAGAGGAGTGGGAGACGATCTTCACGCATCACCTGGCTGCCCTACCCGGGTGGGTGGGGCTTATCCGCTGGCAGGGCCGGGGAACGGCCGGTGAGTGGGAAAAAGCAAAACCGATCACGCTCGGCGGATACCTCGCCGTCCGGCTGACTGTGGCGCGTCTGCTGGGTGAACCGCTGCTTCCGAAGGATGCGCCCGCGAACGGGGAGGCCAATCCCGATACGCAGACGCTGCCGGCCGTTGTGCTGGCTGCGTGGGAGGAAACATACCGCCACCGCCTGATCGACGACCTGACGGAGCCGCCCTCACGCCCGAGCGTCGACGGTACGGACACCCGACCGGATGCGCAACTCGTCTTCTGCATCGACGTCCGATCCGAGATCCTCCGTCGCCACCTCGAAGGCCTGGGGCCGTACGAAACGCACGGATACGCCGGGTTCTTCGGCATTCCGATGGAGCACGAATCCTACGCGCCGGGTGCCGGGGTCGGGGAGCGGGTGAAAGCCTGTCCGCCGATCGTCGACCCCCGCCACCGGATCGCCGAGCGCGTCGCGCCGGGGTGCGAGCACGAGGCGGAAGCATACAACGACTGGGCGGGCATCGAGGGCACGCGCCGTACGCTACTGAAAACGTTGAAGAAAGATGTGGCTGCCGCTTTCGGATTTGTCGAGGGCAGTGGTGGGTTTTATGGGATCGCGATGGCTCTGCGTACGCTCCTCCCGCACCGCGTCTTCGACGGGCTAAAATCGCTCCGTGAGCATTTGCCCGGTCCGTCGAGCTTTACGGAAGTGACCGTCGACCGCCCGGATACGCCGGACCCGGACGACGCGCTGCCGCTGGGGCTTTCCCCCGAGGTCAAGATCGTCTACGCCGAGGCCGCATTTCGGCTGATGGGATGGACGGATGAGTTCGCGCCCATCGTGGTCTTTACCGGGCACGGCAGCCAGACGCCCAACAATCCGTTTAAGTCGAGCCTCGACTGCGGCGCCTGTGCCGGGAACCCGGGTGGGCCGAACGCCCGCGTGCTGGCCGCCATTTGCAACGAACCGGCCGTGCGGGACGCTCTGCGCTCCAGGGGCATCCACATCCCGGAGGATACCGTCTTCCTCGCTGGACAGCACAACACGACGACCGACGAAGTGACGCTTTTCGTCGACGACGAGGATCCGCCCGTCGACCCTGGCGCCCTCGAGCGGCTCCGGGACGACCTCGCGGCGGCACGCAACGGGGCGACGGCCGAACGGGTCAGCTCCATGGACGATCGGATGTGGGCCGATGCCACCCGCGAGACGGAACGGCGGGCGGCAGACTGGTCCGAGACCCGTCCGGAGTGGGGCCTCGCGGGCAATGCAGCGTTCATCGTGGGTCCGCGCCGACTCACGCGTAACCTGGACCTGCGGGGACGCAGCTTCCTGCACTCCTACGACTGGCGGGTCGACGACAGCGGGACCGCTCTCGAGACGATCCTCACCGGCCCGCTCGTCGTCGGGGAGTGGATCAACATGCAGTACTATTTCTCGACGGTCGACAACGCTGTGTACGGCAGCGGCTCGAAGGTGACGCACAATGTGAGCGGCAAGGTTGGCGTTGTCCAGGGCAACGGGGGCGACCTGATGACCGGGCTCCCGCTTCAGTCGCTCTACATGGATGACGAAGTCCCTTTCCACGATCCGCTCCGCCTGTTTGCGGTGCTCCACGCGCCGGTGGAGCGCGTCGAGATGATCCTGAACCGGCAGGACACGCTTAAACGCCTGTTCGATCACGGATGGGTCGCGCTCGCGATCATGGATCCGGAAGAGAATGACCGGGTGATGCGGTATCAGCCCGGCGGCTCGTGGGCGCCGATGTCCGTCGATGAGCAGCCCGCCGCCGCGGTGCTGCCAGATGCATAACCCATCGGCCGCCTACGCTTCGGCTTTCTTACCAACTCATTACTCGTACGTGCAATGACTGACCAGCCGCAGGACACGGAAACCACCGGGAAGAAGCACCGGCTTCACTCGCTTAAAAAGATTGAAATCATCGTGCGCGGGGAAAAGGAGAAGTTCGTGCAGGACCTGCTCGAGGAGTGCGGGGCGACCGGGTACACGATTCACCGCGACATCGCCGGCCGCGGATCACACGGCTTCCACGAGGGCCGACTGCTCTTCAACGATCGGGCAGGCCTCGTCATGTTTTTCACCGTCGGCGATGAGGAAATGATCGACTGCGTGATGGACGGGCTGACCCCGTTGTTTGAAAAAAGCTCCGGCGTCATGTTCGTATCCGAAACGCAGGTCGTCCGGCTCGAGAAATTCCTCGAGGAGGACGAATAGCCCGGCACAGGATTGCTCAGGCGCCGCACCCGGTGCGAACGGTGCACCGGGGACGCAGGATGGATCGACGGGATGTCCCGACCGGGCTTACGCGGGACGGGATTCCCGGATGTCGGATCGGACCGTCCCGCCGACGACGAGCGCCGCGCTGATGAGAACCAGATTCTTGATGATGTACTGACCCTCCAGGGTTAGCCCGACGGGCATAATGGTGAAGCACACCTCCGGCAGCAGGAACAGCGGGAGAAGCGTTCCCGGCATCTGTGCAAAAAGCAGGAAGATGGCCGCACGAATGGCCGGTCGGTAGAGGAGGCCGAGGCCGATCAGCACTTCCCAACCGCCGAGGATCGGGATGAAGAGGTCAGGGTCCATCCAGTACACGGTTCGCCGGACGAGCGACTCCGCTGGGCTCATGCCGTCGAAGAATTTCAGAGCGCCGAACCAGACGAAGATGATGCCGAGGGAGATGCGGAGAAGCCGCGTTCCGTTCTCGCGCATCCATCCGGCGATGACGCGATCGATCTGATCGAAGGAGCGGCGTAGGGACTGGATGAGTTTCGGCATGGCGCTGGACACGGTCGGTTTGGAGAACGGCCGAAAAGAGATGTGGTCCGGTATTCCGTGCATACCTACGTGCAGGCCGGACGTCCGAGCCGATAAGGCGGACCGATTCAACGACAATTTGTCGAGCCAGCGCTTGTGTGCTGTCGGTGATGGCGCGCGAGACGAAAAAAAATCGCCGATACCGAGGC
>JAAAOT010000128.1 GCA_009908725.1 Bacteroidota bacterium
GTGGCGGTACCGCGCCGAGCGCGTCCGCGATGTGGCCTTCAGCCTGACCAAGGGATACTGGGAAGCCGCGCGCACCGAGGCCGGCGACGTGGACGGCGACGGCACCCCCGAGACCACGCAGATCCACACCTTCTGGAGAGAGAGCGCGCCCAAATGGGCGGAGGTCACGAAGTATCAGCAACACGCCATCACCTACTTTGCCGAATACACCGGCATCGCCTACCCGTGGCCGCATATGTCGGCCGTTGAAGGCGGCGGGATCATCGGCGGCGGGATGGAATTCCCGATGATCACGATCATGGGCGACTACAACAACCGCTCCGCCCGCATGCTCTATGCAGTCACGGCCCACGAACTCGCGCACATGTGGGTGCCGATGATGGTAAACACGAACGAGCGTCGGTACTCGTGGATGGACGAAGGCACCACGTCCTTCAATGAAAACATGGCGCGCCGGGACTACTTCGACGACTCCGACGCCATCGCGTCCGATCGCCGGGACTACATCGACTTCGTCCTCCGCGGCGGCGAGGCCCCGATCATGCGGTGGTCGAACTACCACTACTCCGGCGCTAGCTTCGGCATTGCGTCCTACCGGAAACCCGCCACGCTGCTGGCGGCGCTCCGCGGCGTGCTCGGGGAAGACACGTTCAACGAGGCTTACCGCTCCTTCCTGGCGGACTGGCAGTACCGCCACCCGTACCCGACGGACTTCTTCAACACATTCGAGCGCGTCAGCGAGCGGGATCTCGACTGGTTCTGGTCGTCCTTCTACTATGAAACCTGGACGCTCGACCACGCAATCTCGGCCGTTACGCTGCGCGGCGACCGTCTCGAGGTCACGATCGAGGACCGGGGCCGGGCCTTTATGCCGGTCCACCTGACCCTCACCATGGACGACGGCGACGTGATCGAACGCCGCATCCCGGTCGACGTCTGGCTCCGCGGCCGCACGACGGCGACGACGACCCTGAACGTGGACGCATCGGCGGTCCAGTCCGTGGAGATCGATGCCGAGCAGCACTTCCCGGACATCGATCGCACGAACAACACCTGGACGCCGGCAAACTGACGCCTCACGGGCCGGCCATCCAAACGCGTTGCTCAGGTCACGTGGCGTCGTGGATCACCACGGCGTCCGGCGGAACGTTGCGCAGGAAGGGGGACCGGGACAGGGCCCCGTATTTTCCTTCGATGTAGTGGGTCACGACCAGTCGCTTTTCTGCACGGGTCAGCCCCACGTATAGGACGCGGCGCTGCTCGTCCCGCTCTTCTTTCGTTCGCGCGTAGAAGGGCGGAAAGTGGTCGCTATTGACACGCGTGCAGATCACGCGTTCGAACTCCAGCCCCTTCGCGCTGTGGTACGTCGAGAGCGTCACGACCGCCTCGCCCCGCTCGGCCTCTTCGTGTCCCCACAGCGCAAGGTGCGACAGGAAATCGGCCAGGTGGTCCCGGAGGGACTGATCGCGGAAGGGTGCGAGAACCGCCTCAATCCGGCCCGTGAGCCCCGGCTGACTCAAGGCATCATCGGCCATGAGTCGCGCCTCGTCGAACACGTCGTACAGATCCGGCGTCGCCCGCACCATTTCAGCCAACGATCGCGGCAGGATGTCGCGCAGCACCCGAGCGGCCGCGGACGCGTCCCGAAGCGCCCACCGGTAGCCTGTTTCCAACAGACGCCGTTCGCCGTCGGACCAGTCCGGCGCGGCTTCGTGCGCCTCCCGAAGGCTCATCTCGGTCCGTACGCCGGCAAGAACGAGCGGAAGCAGCGGCTCGCACGCGGTTTTTCGCTGCATCACGGCCTGTCGCGCCTGGAGCGCCTCGAGAATCGCCTGCTGATCGCGACAATCCGCCAGCGCCCGGTGCACCGTGGGCGAATCATCTCCGAGTAGGGCGGCCCGGAGGCTCTCGGCCGTATGATGCTGCAACTCGGGACATAGCCGCGTGGCAAGCGGCAGCGTGTCATACGTCGTCGTCCACGGCTCCTTCTCACTGTCACCGTGCTCGCGATGCATGCGCCGGAGAATCCGGAAGTCGAACTGCCGCCCGTTATGCGCCGTGATCGGAAGCGACCGGCAGAATGCGGCAAACCGGCGCCACGCCTCCCCGGCTGGCACCGCATCTGAGAAATCGGCGTCGACGTCCATCCCGCAGACCGTCTCCAGCGTCTCGATCGCCTCCTCCGGCAGGTCGGAGGGCAGTTCGATCTGCACCTCCATCGCATCCACTTCTTCCCCGTTGCGGATGCGCACAGCCCCGATCTCCGCCACGTGGCATCGCTTCACGTCGAGCCCCGTCGTCTCGAGATCGACCATCACGTATTCGGGAAATGCGGGCTCCGGCTCCATCGGCGCAGTAACCGCCTGAAGCAGGGCGAACAGGCGCACCGCCGCCGCATGGTATTCGTCCGGCGCGACGCGCGTGATGTCGTCAAGGTCCCAGTCTGCCAGGACCAGCCGCTCGTAGCCTGCAGCCCATCCCCCGACGTCGAGAATGTGAGGCCGCGTCTCCGCAAGCGCATCGTTCCGATCGGCCCAGTCCAGGAACGCCTCGGCTTGCCGCGTCACCACGAGGTCCTCTTCCCCGAGCGGGCGCGGGGCTTCATCTCCGACAGCAACGAACGCCGCCGGCGACCGGTTTGGGACGTGGTCCGGGGCCTCTTCCAGGTCGAGCGCGTGCCGGAGGAGCGCTCGCAGGATGCGCACGTGGCTGAAATTTCGATCGAACACGAGGATCCGCCCCCCGTGGTCCTCGCCGGCTTCCATCCGGGTCTTCTTCCATTGACGCAGCCGCTGCGCCGCCGGCCGCACCCCGGCCGCTTCCAGCGGATCAGGCAGCACGGACGCGGCGTCCTCCAGCAGGTCCGTGGATCCGCCCAGTTGCTGCAGGATCTCTTCCGCCAGCTCCCCGATCATAGCGTCCGGCGAACGTGCCTGCTGAATGATGTTCACCAGCGCGGCGTACGTCTGCTCGAATATCTGCCACTGCGCGCCCAGCCCCTCCGCCTCTGCAGCCGATCGGTCCCGCGCAAATTTCTGGTAAGTGCCCCACACGGTCGCGCCGGTCCGCTGGCGAACGTTCTCCACGCTCGCGCTCGCAGCATCCGGCAGAATCACATCCAGCACGTCCTGAAGCGGGCCATCCGGGAGCGTCCCGGCCGAGACCACGCGCTCGACCAGCGCAAACACCGAGCGGAGCCGTTTCATAGCGGGCGTATCAAGAATCGGGTCCGTCGAACTCGCCTCGCACGCGATCCCGGCGCGCAGGAATCGCTCCTCCAGCCCGCGGACGTGGTCGTTCCAGGGTGCCAGAACCGCGATCTCCCGGTGCGGCACGCCATCCTCAATCCACTCCGACACCCGTCGAAGCGCTGCCTCCGCCTCGCGGTCCGGCGTGTCGTACGCGATCAGGTCGACCGGCGAGGCATCCTCGCTCGCGGTCGTCACGTCGCCCTCCTGCTTGATCCGCTCTTCCGCCGGCAGGACCGACTCAGCGACGGCGTAAATCGCACGGTTCGACCGGTAATTCGTCGACAGCACGTGCTGACGCCCGGACGTCCGCGTGCAGCCGAACGTGTCGATCAGATCCCGCAGGTTCTGCGGCCGCGCGCCTCGAAACTGGTAGATCGACTGGTCGTCGTCCGCAACGCAAAAGAGATGCGCTCCCGCTCGCTCCTCCGGCGCCCGTGCCACGCGCTCGATCACGCGGAACTGCACCGGATCCGTGTCCTGAAACTCGTCCACGAGGATGGCCTTCGTGGTCTCGCGGACGGCGTCGCGCACCCGATCGATGTTGACCGCATCCCGCGCATGAACGAGCAGATCGTCAAAATCCAACGCTCCCCGCTCCCCGAGCATCTCGTCGTATTCCCGGATGCCCGCCTGCAGGCGCCCCCGGACGGGCTTGAAGCCGAGCTTCACCTGACTCACGCGAAGCTTCACCGATCGGTAGGTCGTCAGGTCGTTTGATTTTGCCCAGCCCCGGTTCGCTTCGAACCAGCGCTGCCAGAACGCATCGGTCACCGCCTCCGGTGCCACGACGATGTCGGGATCCAGGCCGACCGCATCGCCGTGATTTTTGAGAATCTGCGCGCAGAACTGGTGGATCGTCCCCGCCCGCACATGCTGGGCGCGTGCGCCGATCAGGTCCGCGAGGCGCGACGTTAGCTGCCGCGCCGCCTTCCGCGTGAACGTGATGACCGCCAGCTGCGACGGCCGAATCCGGTCGGCGTGGTGCGTGAGCAGGTGGGCTGCCCGACACACCAGGACGCGCGTCTTGCCCGTCCCCGGCCCGGCAATAACGAGTTGCGGCTCGAGCGACGCCGTGACCGCGTTCTGCTGAGCCTCGTTCAGGTCCGGCCACGCACGCGCCTCCTCCGGGCGAGACGACGCTGTTCCGGCAGGCGAAGCATACATCGAGGCGGTCGAATCAGGTACATCAGACATCAGGTACGGCTCAGTCGGCGATGACATCGGAGGTTCCAAGCTACAAGGCGCCGCTCGAAAGATCGAGACGGGCCGGCGGGGTCAATATCGTCCCCGGAAAGAACACGCGGCAACGGCCGGTTATCGTAACCATTTCGATCGGGTCAAGGAATTCTTATTTGGGGAAAATGGGGACACGTACGTCCATTCCGCCTCCATTGCCGGCGCAGCCGCATCCGCGGGGCGCATCCGACGTCGCTGCCTGCTCCGACCGGAGCGGCCTCGAGCCCCCGCGGCGCGGTCTGCACACGAGAAGACAGATCAGCTTCGCTCTCCGGCCTTTCCCCCCTCACGTCCCCTCGGCAATAACACGTTCCACCACCTCTACGAGAGTCGAACCGACGACCATCGGTTCGGGCTCGACAGTAGCCAGATATTTTCCGGGCCGGGCCATGAACGCAGCCTTCAGCCCAGCCCGCAGGGCGCCGGTGGTGTCCCATGCATGGGCCGCGACCATCCACAGATCCTCGGGCGGCACATCCAGCTCTCGCGCGGCATACCGATAGGGCTCGGGCGCCGGTTTCAGGCGACCGGCATCCTGCGCGCTAAAGACCCGGTCGAAGCGGTCCGTGAGGCCGGCGTTGTCAAGCTGCGCGGCCAGCGTGTCGGGCGTCCCGTTGCTCAGCGCCGCACGAGGCACGCCGGCCGTATCCAGGCGGTCCAGCGCCGGCCCGACGTCATCATGGGCGGGAAGGTGGCGAACCGCATCGAGGACCGTTTCGATCTCCGAAAACGGCAGATCATGACCGTAACGCTGACCCGTGACGCGCAAAGCACTCGCGGCCAGCTCGCCGAAGTCGACGAACGGGCCCGTAATCGTACTCGTCATCGCCCGCTGGAGCAACTCGGCGAACCAGGCCTCGTGGACCCTCCTGCCCGACGGACCGTCCCCACCGAACATGCGGTCGAACACGGGATCAAGGGCCGACAGGTCGAGAAGCGTTTCATTGACGTCGAAGACCAGGTACATGATTTGTCTCGGTTCAGGTCTCTGATAAAGCCCGCCCGGTGCAAACGCACGAACGCACCTCGGGCCGTCACTGCGACGACGCCCCGTCGGCGGACGGCTGTGACCCCAGCGCCTCCAGCAGAATTTCCGCCGGGTGACGGGCGGTACGGCCGGTCAGGTCGTCAATCTGGTGGCGACAGGAGAAGCCCGTCGCGGCGATGAGTGTGTCGGGGGCTGCCTTCCGCACGGCGGGTGCCAGGCGAAGCTCGCCCATGCGGCGCGACACGTCGACGTGCTCCGCCTCGTAGCCGAACGCCCCCGCCATGCCGCAGCATCCGGCGTCGACGGACTCCACTGCATAGCCCGGAAGCGACAGCGCCCGTTCGGTGGCTTGCGTCCCGATCAAAGCCTTCTGATGACAGTGGCCGTGCAGCATCACCCGGTCGGTTGCCGGCTGCCACTGCACATCGTCGAACGCCCCGGCATCGGCCCGCCGGTCCACGTATTCGTCGAACGTCATCGCCGCGTCCGCGACGAGCTCGGCACGCGGCTCGCCCGGCAGCAGCGACAGGAACTCGTCGCGAAGCGTGAGAATGCAGCTCGGCTCCAGTCCGACGATCGGGACCCCGGCCTCCGCGTACGGAAACAGCGTTTCGACCGTCTTCAGAGCCCGGACCTGCGCGTCGTGGATTGCCCCTTTCGATAGATAGGTTCGACCGCAGCACACGCTGGGTCCGGGCAGCTCGACGGTGTGTCCCGTCGCCCGCAGAAATGTCGCCGCTGCCCGGGCCACGCCCGGAGCATGATGGTTGGTGAACGAGTCCGAGAACATCACCACGCGCGGCCCACGCTCCGGCCACGTCTGACGCAGAAACCACTGCCGGAACGTCGTTCGAGCAAACGGCGGCAGCTCTCGCTCCGCCGTCACCCCGAGGACGGACTCGCCGACCGCCCGCAGCCAGCGCTGCCGTCCCGTCCAGTTCACCACGGATGCCAGCGGCGACCCGCTGATCGCGTGCGCAAGCTCGGGCTGGTGGGCGAACAGCTTCGTCCGGATCGGCATCCGGTTCTCCTTCCAGTAGTGGTTCAGCCACTCCGTCTTGATTTTGGCCATGTCCACATTCGACGGGCACTCCGTTTTACACGCCTTGCACTGAATGCACAGATCCATGACCTCGTGCATGCGCGAGCCCGTCAGCTCCTTTCGATCGAGATCGCCGGAGAGCGCCATCCGCAGTGCGTTCGCCCGGCCTCGCGTTGAGTCCTCCTCTTCACGGGTTGCCATGAAACTCGGGCACATCGTCCCCGACCCGAGCTTACGGCAGGCTCCGTTCCCATTGCACTTCTCGATGGCCGCCGCATAGCTGCCCTCCGCCGACCAGTCGAACTGCGCGTCGAACGATAGGGTGTCGTACGACGGACCCATCCGGAGATGATCGGTCATCGGCGGCGCATTCACGACCCGATCCGGATTCAGCACGTTGGTCGGGTCGAAGATCTGTTTCATCTCGCAGCACGCAGCATACAGATCCTCTCCCAGAATCTCCGGATTCGCCCAGCCCCGTACGATCCCATCGCCGTGCTCCGACGATACGCAGCCGCCGTATTTTTTCACAAGGTCGAGCGAACCCTCAGCGATCCGCTGCATCTTCCTGACCTCGGCCTCGTCCTTCGTGTTGATGAACGGACGAATGTGGAGGCAGCCCGCAGAAGCATGCGCGTAGTACACGGCCCGCGTGTCTGTCCCGTCGATGAAGGCGGACAACTCCTCCACGTACGCAGCCAGGTTTTCGACCGGCACGGAGGCGTCCTCGATGAACGCCCAGGGCTTGTATTCGCCTTTCACGCCCATCACGAGTCCGAGGCCTTCCTTGCGAATCGACCACACGTTGTCCACAGCGTCCGGCTCGGTCACGCGCACGACCCCCGTCGCGGGACCGCTCGCCATCAGATCCTCCAGAGCATCGAGCTTCCGGGAAAGGTCGGTGTTCGCATGGCCGTCGTACTCGGTGATCAGCACGCCGCCCGGTTCCCCGTCGATGAACGTGAGTCGCTCGGCGTATCCGGGTGTCTGCCGCGTCCGTTCGATCGCGACCCCGTCGAAGAGTTCAACCGCAGAGGGATCGGTTTCAAGGACCTCGGTCACGGCGTCGAGCGCGTCAGCACGCGTGTCGAAGTGGACGATCCCGAGCCCCGTGCACGACGGACGCGGAACGAGATCCAGCGTGATCTCCGTTGCCACCGCAAGCGTGCCCTCACTTCCCGCCAGGAGGCGCGCGAGATTTCGCTCCTCGTCCAGGAGCGTTTCCAAGCGGTACCCGTTGTTGCGCCGCCAGTGCGACGGCGTCTCGGATCGGATCGTGTCCCGGTGCCGACCGATGAACGCGTCGATCTCCCGGTAGAGCGACGCCTCTCGCCCGTCGCCCCGCAGCTTCTCCTGCCAGCCCGCATGGTCAAGCGGGCCGAACGAGACCGGGGTCCCATCATCCAGCAGCGCCTCGACACGCCGGACGTGATGAACAAAATTCCCGTAGCGAATGGAGTGCGTCCCCGTCGAGTTGTTGGCCAGCATGCCGCCGAGCGTGGCCCGGTTGCCGCTCGCCGGGTCGGGCCCGACCATTAACCCGTACCGGGCCGCCGCGTCATTCAGTGCCGACAGCGTCACCCCCGGTTGCACGCGGGCCGTCCGCGCGTCGGGATCGACCTCGAGAATGGCGTCCAGGTGCTTCGAGAAATCGATCACGAGCGCCTCGTTCACGCCCTGCCCCGCCAGCGAGGATCCGCCCCCGCGAGGAAGGATCGGGATGCCGAAGTCATGGGCCACCGTCACAGCCTGCTTCACGTCTTCGACCGTTTTCGGGACCATCACCGCCAGCGGTTCGATGGCGTACATGCTGGCATCAGTAGCATACAGCGCCCGCGTCATGTCGTCCGTTCGAACCGATCCCTCTATCTTAAGGTCGAGCGTCGCGGCAAGCTCCGACACAGAGGGCGTACGTGCAGGCGAAGGGGGCGAAGTAGTCGTGGGCATACCGGGAAGCATCGTCCGTCAGAGCACCGCCGGAAGTCGGCGGATGGCGTGTGGGTGTGGCACTCCGGCAACCGCGGGTTGATCCGCGCCGCGCTATCGGGCCTCGGGCGGATAGATCGGCCACGTCTCCGCCCGGTGATAGTCGAAGATCAGCGACGTTTCGACCTGCGCCACCTCATCGTGGGACGTGAACGCGCTTAAGATGACGTCACGGAGGTGATCGGAGCTCCGCACCGCCACGTGCAGGAGAAAATCCGTCCGGCCGCCCAGATGATACACGGCCACGACTTCGGGGCGATCGAAGACGCGCGTCCGGACGCGCTCTACGGTCTCGCGCGAGTGGCGCTCCAGCTGAACGGCAATCATCGCCTGTACGTGAATCCCGACGGCGGCCGGATCCACCTCTGCGGAGTAGCCGGTCAGCACCCCGTCCTCGCGAAGCGTGCGCACGCGCTCGAGGCACGTCGACTCCGCAATGCCCACCCGGCGGGCGAGCGTCTTGTTCTGGATGCGAGCATTCTTTTGCATCTCCCGCAGAATTCGGAAGTCCGTTCGGTCCAGTCGCGCCATCGTCTTGTTTTCCGAATCGAGTTCGGTTCGATTGACATGAGTCGCATCGGAAGGTACGATACGGTGTGGAGTCGAATCCAGTTCACCCCGGATCGAGCTGCCTTCCTCACGAACATAGCGCTTTCGCCATGTCTGACCCCGCCGCCTCATCGCCCACTCGAACGGACGCCGTCCACGCCGGGCGGACGCACATCCGGCAGGCCGGACTCCATGCTCCCCCGATCGATCTGTCCAGCACCTACCCGATTTCCAACCTGGACGCAGCGGGAGACAGCATCGCCAACTTCGCGCAGGGAGGGGACGGTGACGCGAACGAACCGGTCTACGCACGACTGCACAACCCGACCGTGGCACATGCAGAGACGGCGGTCGCACGACTGGAAGGTGCGAGCGGCTGCGTCGCTTTTGGGTCGGGGATGGCGGCGATGACCGCGACACTTCTCGCAGCCCGAAGCGCTGTTGTCGAGGACGGCCCCGACGAAAACCCACACGTCATCGCCGTTCGCCCGATGTACGGCACCGGCGATCATCTGCTGTCAAGCGGTCTTCTGGGATTGCCCGTTCGTTGGGTCGATCCGAATAACGTTCGGACGCACGTCACCCGCGCGACCGCGCTGATCTGGATCGAGACACCGGCCAATCCGACGCTCGACCTGATCGACATTGCGCACGTCGCCGAGCAGGCCGGTCAGGTCCCGGTCTGCGTCGACTCCACGTTCGCGCCGCCGACCCTTCAGCGGCCGCTCGATCACGGGGCCACGTTCTCCATGCACAGCGCGACCAAGTTTCTCGGCGGCCACGGTGACGTCGTGGCGGGTGTCGTTTCCTCCAATGCAAAAGAGTGGGTCGAACGGCTCCGCCATGTGCGCGTCGCCACCGGAGCGCTACTGCACCCGCTCGCGGCATACCTTCTCCACCGGTCCCTCCCGTCCCTCCCCGGACGCGTCAGCCGGGCCCAGGCTACGTCGATGGAACTCGCCGACCGGTGCGAAGGACATCCGCACGTCGACCACGTCAACATGCCGGGACGCACGCAACAGCACGAACTGTGTGACCGGCAGATGAATGGCCCCGGTACGATGATCGCGCTGGACGTCGGATCGAAGGAGCGAGCCCGTGCCGTCATGCAGTCGGTCCGCCTGATCACGCCGGCGGTCAGCCTCGGCTCGGTCGACACTCTGATTCAGCACCCGGCCTCTCTCACCCACGGCGTCGTGAACGAGCAAGCGAAAGACGATCATTGCATCACGCCCGGACTCCTCCGCCTGTCCGTGGGTCTGGAAAACACCGACGACCTCTGGGACGACCTCTCCGCGGCTCTCGAGACATTCGCCTGAGTCGTCTGGACGCCCCGGTGCACGCTTCTCGGCTGGAGACACGTAACAGCCGCGGGTTCGATAGATGTGCGCGTGGGGTGCTACAGGTCGAGAACTTGCCCGCCCTCGGGCACAAAAACCTCGATCTCCGGATGCGCCTCCTTGATGTGATCGTGCATCCACTGGCGCGCATCCGGCTCGCCGTGCACCAGGACGACTTTCTCCGGCTCCATGCTATCGACGACGCGAAGCAGATCGCGACGGTTGCTGTGCCCGCTGAAACGGAACCGATCCACGGTGCAGTGAACGGGCTGGGGCCCCGTCGCCTCATGCAGAACAACCTCCGTGCCTTTGCCCTCTGCGGCCGCCTCCTGTAGTCGCGCTGCTGCCGTGTCCTCCTTCGAGTAGCCCACGAGCAGAACGGCGTCGTTTTCGTTCTCCACAACGCGGCGCCCGATCCGGTTCGACAGCGTCGGCTCGAACATCATTCCGCTGCTCGCCACCACGATGCACGGGCCGTCCAGCGCGTCGTCCTTCGCGTCTTCGCTACGCGGCATGCGGTATTGCTCCACGTCGAACACCTTGAAGTCAGAATCGAGACGGGGCGTCGACCGTCGCGTTTTATCGTACAGATCAGCAATGGCACGCATCGATCCCGCCGTGTAGACGGGGATGTCGGCATCGATGACTCCATCGCTCTTCATTTCATCGATGAGAGCAAGCGTTTCCTGTGCGCGCCCCATGACGAAGACCGGGACAAGCGCTGTCCCGCCTCGGTCCATGACCTCCTTCACGGTCTTCCGGAACCGGGCGGTCTCGGTCTCACGGTCTGTCTTCTCCGCCTCTTCGTCGTTCGCGAGGGTCGACTCCAGGATCAGCACATCCGTCGACGACGGATACTCGGCTCCCGGAATGATGGACTGCGGCCGCATGTTCGTATCGCTGGTGTAAAACACCCGGCGCGGCTCGCCCTTCTCAACGAATCGAAGCTGGACGCCGACCGACCCGAGGATATGCCCCGCGGTGTAAAAGCGGGCCTTGATCCGGGCATTGCCGAGCGTCCCGGTCACGTCGAAGTCTTCCCCGAGGGGGTGCGTCAGGTAGATGTGGCTCTGAAAGCTCAGTTCGTCCTCGCTGAAGAGCGGCTCGTGCTCCGTCTCCCCGTTATAGAGCTTTCGTTCCTGAAGCCGTGCCGACGCCGGCAGCAGGAACTCGATCAGCCGCTTCGTCGCCTCCGTCATGTGCACGAGAAGGTGCGGGAACTCGCGGATCAAGACCGGCAGACTGCCGATGTGATCGTGGTGCGCGTGCGTCACGAT
>JAAAOT010000135.1 GCA_009908725.1 Bacteroidota bacterium
GTGCGGGCCGCCTCACGGGAGGAACGGCTCATAGACGAAAGCCCTTGCGGCGTGGAAGCCAACTCGCGCATCGCCTGCGAGAGCGCGTCTACATCATTCGCATCGTTGATTCGAATTCCGCACTCCGGTTCGATAATCTCGGCCCCGCCCGTGGCTTGAGCTGTAATCACGGGAAGACCGGATGCGATTGCCTCTACGAGGACAAGCGCACATGCTTCGTAGCGTGACGGAAACACGAAAAAGTCGGCAGCCCGCATCAGGGACGGAAGGTCCGTTCGAAAGCCCAGAAAGTGCACACGATCTAGCAATGCAAGTTTTCGGGCCAGGTCGGGATATGGACTCCCGTCGGTTGTGCCGGCTACGGCCAGATGCACGTCCGGCACATTGACAAGCGCACGTAAGACCGTGTCCAGATTCTTCCGCGATGTGCGAATGTCACCGGCGAAAAGAGCCAGCGGGACGTCGGCAGGCAAACCCAGACGAGAGCGATCCTCGATGCCGGGATAAAATTCGTCAAGGTCCACGCCGTTGTGAACCACGGATATCTTGCGGTCCGGAAGTCCGAGGTGAATCAGTTCGTCCCGGATGGCATGAGACACCGCCACGAGCGAAGCGGCCTCCCGGAAAACCCGTTTTTCGAAGTGGGCGTTGAGGTATGAGTAGAGATACTGATATGCCCCGACAAGTCCGCCCTGCGTGCGCCAGGAATGATGGGGGGAACGGATCCACGAGTTGTGGACGAATTGCACCATGCAAATGTCCGTGGGAGCCCACGTCACAAACCCCGTCGTCATAACCAGATCGAGGTCGGGACGATTATCTCGGATCCACCGTTTACTTCTCCACGCAAATACTTGATCCTTAACGAGTTGGGTGGGCCATTTCTGCACGTCGATGTGGACCCACGACACGTTGGGACGTGTGGGCAGGTCGGGGGCGATACTGTCCGAAAGTACAAACACCTGATGCCCCTGCTCCGCGGCTTTCCGAGCAACGTGGTAGTTCACCCGGCCGTGGCCGGCGGTGCAGACCACATTTTGACAGACGATGGCTATGTTCATAGATCCAGGTTCGAGAGCTCCAGTGTGTGATAGGCCGGTGGGTTCATGCCGCGGCGGGTCGACCGACGCGTGATAGAGAATGCAGCAGTGTGTCGGCCAGCGTCGTCCAGGCGTGCCGAGAGTCGTAATACCGCCGTCCCTCGCTTGCGACACGAGCCCGGCCTTCAGCATCGTAGATCAGGGTAGCGACGGATGAAGCGAAGTGGTCGGGGTCATCAGCGGGCGAAAGTCGGAAGGCGGTGCCGTCATGCTTTAGCATTTCGCTACCCGTGTCGCGGCCGCGGGTGCTGACCGTCGCCACACCATGTTGCACGCCCGCCAAAAACGACCCCCGTCGCGCGGAAACACCCTCGCGGAACGGAGCCAGATAGAGATCCATCACGCTGAAGCAGCGAGATACGTCGGGTCCGGGCAACGGCCCGGTGTCGGTCATCGGGATCACGTTGCTCAGCGCCCGGCGAACGGCATCCCCGTCGGGACCTACATACAGGACGTGGACATCCCCTCGGGCCTTGCACACGGGGGCGAGTGCCCGATCGACATAACGCAGCAGTCTGGATGGGTGCGCACTCCCGAAGAGCCCAACCACGAAAGCGTCTGGCGAAATCCCCAGATGACGGCGGACGGCCGCCGGATCAGCGTCCATGCGCGGCATGTTCGACCCGACCGGGAGATGTCCTACGAGGGTTTGCGGAAACCAGCGTGCGTACCGGTCGGCCCAGGTTTCAACCGCAAACAGCGCAACATCCGCGAGAAGACCCGTGAGCCAAAACTGGGGGAGATGAAAGAGGGTCATGATCCCTGTTTTTACGCTGTGCGGAAACATGTAGACCTCGTGGAAAAGGACTGCGAGTTTCAGCGAGGGTACGGCACGCTTGGCGCGATACAGTGCCAATGGGAGATACGGGTTGTATCCCCAGTGTCCGTAGCTAAACGGCTCGAACTGGATGACAAGCCAGTCGGGAGGGGTAGACTCAACCGCCTCAGCGATCGCCAGGATGCCCCCACGTCGATGCAGCGAGAACGCTGAATGGACGGAGACGCCGCGAATCGGGTCGTGCTGGACCTGCTCGGTAATCACACGAACCTGGCAGCCGAAATCAGCCAACGCAGCCGAGAGGTGAGCGGTGTGGTCGCCTACCCCGTTTAGCTCGGGCGGCAGGGTTGGGTAAACGAGATCGATCTTCACAGGAGGCGGTTATTGTCGAAGGAGCGATACGAGTCGCCCGGGTAGCACCGTTCGAAGGAGCGCTCTGAAATACAGGGGGCGGACGAGCTGTGGCAGCACGCGGTAGCGGCTGAGCCACTCGGGGAAACGCCGCTCGCGTTGAATCTCCAGGCACCACTCGACAACCCGGTGGAATGTGGCCTCTTTCGAAAACCACGTTTCCCACACCGTACGTGCCTGGGCTCCCATGTCGACGCCCTGATCGGCGTACCTTTCGAGTAAGCGGGGGATGGTTGCGATACTTGATTCGCCAACGCGAATGCTGCATGTGTCCCAATCGGGACCGTTCGGAGGAACCCAGTCATCCGAAATAATCACCGGAACACGTCCCATGCGCAGCGTCTCGAAAAGCCGGATACTCGATGCACCCAGTCCGCGCGGGCAGAGGACGAAGAGACTCTGCTGAAACGCATTTACATAGCGCTCTTCCAGCTTCTTCTTCGTCTCAGCATCCAGGTCCGCGTAGGGCCAGTAGTCGGAGGTATCGAAAACAAACTGTTGCGGATGATCCAGGTCGAACATCTGCCGGCGCAGTGGATGCGTCGTTTTCTGGCCGACGAACGAGTATAAATATTTATACTCGTCGCGTTGGGACGGAGCGTAGAGGAAGTTGTCATCGAATGCGTTGAGATACGGGCCGGACCGCGTGCGCTTTTGGTTGTGCCATCGCTTCGGAATGGAGGGGTAGACCCCCGGCAGAAGAGGAACGGGGAAGTCATACCGGCTGAAAAGAAAGCACTTGTCCGGGAACGTGCGGAAGTGCGTGTTGCTACGCAGGTGAACGTAGTGTCGAATCGGGTCTGCATTCTCGACAAACAGAATGAGGTCCGCCCGATCCGGGTCGTCCGTGAGATGGTGGCGTCCAAACGCGTCAGCGTCGGCAGAGGCCTTCATCCGTTCGAGTTCATCGTAAGGGTACGGCCACGTGGGATCGTTTTCCGGGGCAGCCGAAGTCAGTAGAACGCGTGGCATGACGAGGACGAATTAACCAGTAGCGCTTGCAAGGGACTCAGATCGATGCGGTGTGGGAGGGTACTGCAACGGATAGCCTAGCTGTTGCAACTGCGGCCCGGCGACACGTTCGGCTGCCCTCACTTCGTCTTCCTCCCGGTGATGATGTTTCCCGATGGAGGTAGTTCGAGCTTTCTCCAACTCGTTCTGAAACGCTCTGCACGAAGATGCACCCAGGTGGTCCAGAAGCTGATCACCAACCGTTGCCGGGTCGCGAACGAAATCTTCGTACCGAATGAAGAGGACCTTTCCGCGCTGCACGGATGCGTCCGTAAATGCGTTGTAGCACTCCTGAACCATGTACTTCCACATCCAGACCGCACGGACGAAGGGCGAGCTGTTCAGAAACTCGTTCCCCCGGTCCTCTTCAACCCACCACGGCACGAAGTATCCGCCGACGTTTCGTCCGAGTCGCATCTCCGACCCAAGAAGGTTCGTTAGCTTCTGATCGGTTAATACGTCGTATTTGCGGAGGAGTGAGTTCGCTACGTCACGGCCGTCTCGATAGATGTAGATGATCCGTGCATCCGGGAGAGCGTCAAGCACAAAGCCTGGAGCCAGACTCAGAAACGGTTCTTTGTAAATCATAAGGCGCGGCTGTGGGCGTGCCCCGCGAAGCGCGTGCAGAAGTCGTTGAACGCCACCGGGGGAGTGTACCCACTTCTGGATCGCCGCGGTGCGGGAGTGATACCGTCCGGAGTGCAGGTAATCGTCGAGCGCACGTTCGAAACCGACCGCGAGCGCGTCGTAGACGTCTTCAGCGAGGTCCTGTCGCACCACGTGAGGGATGGCGACAGGGAGGAGTGTACCGTTCAGACATTCGGTATCGGGGAGCGCATTGAGTACGCTCATCAAGTAGGTGGTACCGGAACGCGGAGCGCCCAAGACAATGCTGTATTCCATGGGGAAGTGACCGATTCTGATGATGGGTTGCGTGGAGAAGGACGCACGGTGGTAAAAAAGGGCATGCGGCGCGCGGCACGCGCATGCTAGGTAACGGGGACCATGGAAGAGGCGCCCGTGACAGCGTGGTAGTGCATCTCCAACCGGTCCAAGAAAGCGTCCATCCCGAAGCGCGTCCGGGCGCAGTGCATCCCACGTCGTCCCATCGTTTCTGCTGTGTTATAGTCCCGGGCGAGTTCATCCATCCGGTCTGCCAAACCAGCGACATCGTGAGGAGGGACGAGATAGGCAAAGTCTTCGTGCGCATACTCTGGAATCCCACCCACCGTGCTCGCAATGACCGGACGTCCGTGCGCAGCGGCTTCCAGCGTGACGAGTCCTGCCGGTTCGTGCCAGACCGACGGAAAAACGACTGCTCTCGATGTTCGAATTAGTTCACTCAGTTCGGGCGAATCCAGCCAACCGTGAAACGTGACGCGGTCCCTGAGCCCGAGGTCGTCCGCCATGCTCTTGTAGCGATCGGCATACCCCTCGCCCGCGATGTCGAGCCGGCACGGGGTGGAAACGTTGCTGAGTGCTTGCAGCAACCAATCCACGCCTTTTTCCGGGACAAGACGTCCGAAGAAGAGAAAGCGGGGCAGAGAATCAGTGGGAGGTGGAACGAACGGACCGTCAACATGCGGGGCGGGAGACAGGAGCGTGTGCGTGCGCTCTACACCGCTTCCGGATCGGGCCATCTCGGTCTTCAGGAACTGGCTCACGGTCAGGGTTCTGATCTGGTCGGCGTGGCTCAGCTCGCGGGATGTGTGGCGGAATTCACGCCAGATGTTCTGCGGACGCGCGCTTCCGCATCGATCGGCGAAACGGCCCCAGAGGCACCCCGAGAACGTAAAGGAGCGATTACAGGGGCGCTTCCTCTGCCTCAGGTAGCGTGAACCGCTCGGGCAAGAACCGCTGTTATCGTGCATCGAGCGAACCATCGGCGGCGGGTCCGGCGGGATGGGGATGCCCTGGTGTAAATGGAGTACATCCAGTTCTCGGCGGACGACGGCGTACAGCTCAGCCTCGTCGTTCAAGGGTGTGTAGGGAATGCCGCCCACGTGGGAACGATGGTTCGGTGTCGCAAACCCAAGTATACGTACGCGATACCCGCGCTCCAGCTGTGCTTGACCGACGCGCTGAACATACGTCTGGATACCGCCGACATCCCAGGGATCTCGGACATAATGACCGACGCGAAGGGCATCCCGTGACATATCAGACCGCATTTTTGGTTGACAAAGGACGTTCGGTATTACCACACGGTTAGAGGCGAAACCAACGCCTACGCAGTGGACCCCGCGTCCATTGCGGCTGAACAGGCGTCCCGCTCTTTCCAGTAGGCGTCGGGAAGAAGCGACCGCGTGGTTGCGAGGGGCGCGCGATACAGCTCCACGAGACGGTCAACAACTGCGTCTTGATCTCCCGTTGGAACGACGTATCCATTTTCTCCCTCCCGAATGTATTCCTTCATCCCCGTGTCCTGCGTGGCGATGACGGGAAGACCGGCGGCGAGGGCCTCCATCGGAGCGTATCCGAACCCATCTTCGTACGTCGGGTGCACAAGAGCATGAGCCTTCTGTAGTGTCTCCAGGGGGTCTCCCGGAGCCACTCGAATGTTGAGATCACGCGCAAGCCATTTCTCGATATACTTCCGCATCGAGCGTGTCGACCATCCACCAACGAGGGTTAGTCGCTTGTTTTTGATCGGTAACCGGTCGTAGGCTTCAAGCAGCAGCGGAATGCCCTTGGTGACATCGACGCGGCCTACGTATACGATGTGAAATGTGTCGCCGTCAGGCCGTTCGGGTGGGGGCTGGAAGCGAGGATGCACGAGCAGGTGCGTGCGGCGGAGTTTGGTTCCGGGAATGCCGGCTTCCAGAAATGACCGTCGGGTATAGTTGGTGTGGACGTATATTAGGTCTGCTTTCTCGTACTCCTGGAGCATCTTGCGCTGGATCGTCTCACTGAGCCAGCTGCCCCCGAGGTCGTGCCGGTTCATGGACTCCGCGTGCTGCCGCTTCACGTTCGAGACATGACTCGTTGGAGACACAAGCTCAAGCGTGTCGAATCCGAGACGTTCGGCACGGTTGAAACAGTGCAGACATTCTCCTGAGAACCCCATCAGGGATGCACCGGCAAGGAGGGATGCATCGGCAAGGGACGCATCGGCACCGGTCAAAAGGCCGGCGACGTGACGATCAAAAACGTCGCTGTATAACAATGTCTGCCAGCTCAGACTCCAGCGAACAGGTGTATACCGCACGAGCAGGTCAAGCCATTTATGCCGAGATACCTGCCGGCCTTTGACGTCGTTGGTCCTGGGCCCCGGCGTGTAGTACGTCCTGAGCGTACCCTCGCTTCTACTCTCTTCAACAAGTTGGGCAAAGTGCTGACCGAGCCCACCACGACCGTAGGGAGAGTTACACGTCAGGATGCGCATGATCGAAGGAATGGATAGGTGCAGGTGTGCGGCTTCTCGACCGGCCGTGGTTTTTCGGGGCGGACCGGAATCGACTGACTTTGCGGCTCAGTGTCGATTCTCCCATGCATCGGAGATCTACGGCGCGTGATACGACACTCATACGGTTGCCGGCGAGTCAGAAGGTTGATGGCTCGCGAATGCTTCATATCCCCACTCATTCACCATGTCACGGCCGATGAGTCGACCAAATGCCCGGACGTGCGGAAGAAATTTTGATTTGAGCTGCTGCTCCAGGTTCGGGTCGACGGCTGGCTTCGGCTTGAAAACGAGATGCCGATAGGCGAATTGCAGAGCAGATCTCCGAAGCGGCTCCGGTGTAATGGACTTGATCGCCGCGCGGACGGGTGAAAGTGCTCCCTCGCCGTGAGACAGGTCGTGAACGAAGTGCTGCGCCCACTTAGAACGAAGCTTTTTGCTTTTATTGTACGTGTCGAAAGCAGGCGGGAGAAATCTGTCGTCGACGCCCAGAAACTGCAGTAGCTCCTTGTACACGCGTGCGTTGTCTCGCTTGAAGTCCTCGTAGATGAAAACGATCACCTGGTCGCGGTCAAAGTAGCTGTAGAAGCGCTCAAGATGCTCCGCGTACTTGACCCGTTCGCTGTAGTGCAAGAGAGCAGGGACGAGGCAACCGTCCGGCACCGATTTTCCTTGCTTGCGCTCCCGCTCCAATTGCAGCGCGCGATGAAAATCCTTTTCGACCTCGCCCTCCGAAACCGGATTGGTAAGCATCTCCAGGTGATACGAGAAAAGGAAGTCAACCGGCTCCCGAAAGATCGCGACGATCCGTGCGTCCGGGTTGTACGCATGGATGTTTTTCGCCGCTTCCTCCGAGTAGAGATAGCAGGCACTGGATTCTCCCCGGAGCCTTGCATCGGGCGAGCAACGGAAGAGATCGTGGTATTGCTTGAGTGTTTTCCGCGTGAAGGCTCCGACGTCGGCCTCATGACAAAAATCCGTGGCGAAAACGTTCGGCTCTTTTAGCGCCGACATACAGATGTGCGGATGGGTCGTGAGAAACCGATGCAACGCACTGGTCCCGCTTTTCGAGTTTCCCGCAACGAAAAAATCAACCAGGTTGGATGCCGATCCACGGGTAGACATAGACGCGTATGGTCGTGAAGGTCTTTCTAGGTGAAGTTGCAGAGAGGGCTCCCGCCTGGGCCGGCTGGGAAGAAGGAACGGGTTTGCCGGGCGTTTCGGAGCACGTCCATGCATTGCGCCCGGCGATGGAACCGTCCAATCCGTCATTCTCTTACGTCGGAGGGTCGGTGGCACGGCGCACGACAGGCTCATTCAGGTATTCCTTCGCACGCGTTCGGAAACGCGCGAGCACGGGCGACTGGTGAATGTATCCGGGAGAATTGGAGTGAGTGCGGCATTTGTAGCGCCAGTACAGCGTTTTTAGCAGCACCAGGGCCTTCGCAGCGAGGGACGGTGCCGTGCCCTCACGTTGGTAGCCGTACTCCTGCATCGAGTCATCACATATCCACTCAATGACAGCAACGTCTTCTGGCGATAGGGTATCTCGCCATGCGTCGATCCGAGACGTCTGAATCGGTCGCGTCGCGGCTCGGTTGAACGTCTCTACGGCTCTTGGCTTCATGTACCGCTCAGCGTCTTCGTGAAACTCGAGCATCTGCGGCTCGAAGTCTTCACCGATAAAGCTGCAGAGCGACCGGATCGTGGACTCAGGTTCCGCTACAAGGTCTTCGTATTTAAGTAGAACACGCTGACGGGCGGGTACAGAGGCTCGCAACAGGGCGAGCCCGTCGCGCATGTACTTGCGACGATTCAGCGCATTGATGATTGTGTCCTCGGAGAACAGCACCGACCGG
This sequence comes from Bacteroidota bacterium, assembly GCA_009908725.1. Classification (GTDB taxonomy): domain Bacteria; phylum Bacteroidota; class Rhodothermia; order Rhodothermales; family Salinibacteraceae; genus Longibacter. The sequence goes on from JAAAOT010000135.1 coordinate 8,563, forward strand.
TTCATAGAGTTGACGCCCGCACGAGGATCGCGCATCAGGTAGATGAAGAGGGCCTCCGGAAACATTTCGTGGATGAGGTCGGCATAGAAGAGGTTGCCCGGCGTTTTCTCCCCCCATCGAACCTTTCCGTGATGTGAAGCCCAGGCCCCAAGGACGTGCGCATACGGCTCGCGCAGATCGAACACCGGGGACGACAAGATCTCCCGATACAACCGGGCAATACTGAGAGGGGCCAGCGCCTCTTCGTTATTCTTGAGAAAGCGACGGACAAACCGTTCGTATTGCTCTCTCGGGACCGTCGGGTTCTGCCAGGGATGAAAAGAGTCTCGGCTGAAATTGAAGTCGAAGTACACCAATTCGTCGGGGACGGCAATGCGCGAGTGAGCATTCAGGATGAGCCGGAGGAGCGTCGTCCCGGAGCGATTCGCGCCAACGATGAATAGGGGAGACGTGGAAGAGGACATCGAAAAAGGATGCGAACGAAAGGGAAGGCGAGGCGAGGCGTCCGGATCAGTACCTGCGAAGGCGTTGAACCCAATCCGAACGCAGGGCGTCGTGGCCCGGGTAGCCTGAACTCGTGTTGGGGGGACGGCTCAGCCGCCCTTCTGCCCACTCGCCGTGATTGAACGTTTTTACGGGTGTCATCTGGCGTATCCGCAGCATACGAGCGCCTTGCGGGCCGTGCCTCGGCATAAAGGCGTCGTCCTCCCGCACGGCAGAGGCACGATGTGGCCGATCGTACATGGACGTAGGTCCGGCGATTACGCCTGCTGAAATTGAATAGAGTGGTACTTCCAAAGGTGTTCTTTGCGGCCGATGAGATCGGCGTACGTCCCTTCCTCGACGATTCGGCCGTTTTCCAGAACGACCACCCAGTCGGCATTCTCGATGGTGGAGAGCCGGTGGGCGATGGCTATCACGGTGCGTCCGCGCATGAGCGACTCCAGGGATTCCTGAACCAACTTTTCCGAGACGCTGTCGAGGTCACTCGTGGCCTCGTCGAGAATCAAAATGTCGGGGTCCTTCAGGACCGCTCGCGCGATAGCAAGCCGTTGGCGCTGTCCGCCGGAAAGGCGCACGCCCTGATCGCCCAGGACCGTGTCAAATCCGTTCCCCAGTTCCTCGATAAAATCGAGAGCGTTCGCCTGCTCCGCAGCGAGCCGGATGCTGTCCATCCCTGCATTCAGGTCGCCATAGGCGATATTTTCGCGTACGGAGGTGTTGTAGATGTAGGTGCTTTGGCTAACGACGGCAATCTTGTCTCGGAGCGATCGAACCCTGAAATCCCGGACGTCGGTGCCGTCCCAGAGCACGCGTCCGCCGGTGGGGTCGTACAGGCGTGGGATGAGATCGACGAGGGTGGATTTGCCGGCACCCGAAGCGCCGACGATGGCGGTCATCTTACCCTGTTTGATGCTGAGGTTGATGTTTTTCAGGACCATCTGATCAGCCTCGTAGGCGAAATCGACCCGATCGAAGGCGATTTCCTCTCGCAGCGGCGGTGCTTCTCTCTCTCCGTCTGGCAAGTACGGCTTGTCATCTTGACGAAGCAGCGATGCCACGTTGGAGAGCCCCGCCCGGTTTTGGGCCCAGTTCCCCCGCTCACTGTTGAGCTGGTGAACAATGGGCATCATGCGAAGCATGGCAAATAGGAACGTCAGTAGGTAGGCCATCTCCAGCTCGCCCGGCAACACCAGATACTGTACCGCGACCAGGATAATCGCGATCAGGACGGTTCCTACGACGGCCTGGGACAGTGGCTGGATCAGTTGCTGGCGCTTCGTGGCCTCGATGTAGGAATCCGCCAGCCGTTCTGCAGTATCGTGCAGATTCGCGCGCTCGTATGGTTGCCGGTTGTAGGCAATCGTTGTGCGAACCCCTGAGATAAATTCAGAGATCGCAGCCGTGAACTGGCTGCTTGCCTCCGTCACCCGGCTACCGCTCTCTTGAATCCGAACGATGAGGCTCGACAGGCTCAGGTAGAGCACACCGAACAGGAAGAAGGTGACCAGGGATAGCTGCCATGACAGAGCGAGCATAAGCCCGGCATAGATCAACAGGAGGAGCGCTCGCTGAACAACCGTGACAAGGATGGCGAGCGACCCAATCGAGCGCCCGATCTCGGTCATGATGCTGTTGATCAGGTCACCGGTCTTCCGCGTCGAGTAGAAGCTCAGAGCAACGGCCTGGAGTTGGTCCACCACCCGCATCCGCAGGTCCTCGACCATGCGGGCGCGGCTGACAATGCCAAACACGCTGGAGAAATAGCCGAAAACAGCCCGCATCCAGGTGGCAACGAAGATGAGTCCACAGATGTAATACATCCGGGTGACCTCTGGAGCGTCGACCTGCAATATGTTCTGGTCGATCCACATGACCCCGGTTTGAAACGTCTCGCCGTCCTCCGTAAAGGTCTGAAGGAAAGGAACGAGCATTCCGACACTCGCCCCTTCGAAGACGGCGGCGAGCAGCGAGGTCACGATCGTCAGCGCAGCGAGGTGCCAGTACTTGCGGAAACTCGGAAGGAGAATCCGAAGATCGTCCGAGGTTTCTACGTTCACGTCGCCGTGCACACCATTGGACCGGACGTTGGAAGATGTAGCCATGTATGATTGGGTCGGTAGATGCCCCGATGATCGGTACGGGCGACGGGTTCGATACCTCGACGGCTGTTGGATCCGATGGAAATCTGCTCACGCCCACAGGCAACAAGCAGCTCCACACGGACAAGACTCAGCCCGGAAGCGGCCCTCTGAAGGTGACAGGAAACGAAAATCATTGGATGAGTCTGAGGGACCCGCACGGGACAAACTTTGGGCAACATCCGGTGTCGTTTCGGGCGCAGACAACCGGAACACCGGGAGTGAAGACGGCCGCGACACAAGGGAGATGTGCGAATATTGATGTGCCCGCGCCTCGATCGATCTGATACAGGTCGCCCTCGGACGCCGTGATTCGACGGCCCGATCTGGCCTCCACTCCGGCAGAGTGGGTCGGACGGCCCGGGTTCGCCGTCCGGGCCGGTGACGATTCAGCCCATCTCATCCGGCCGGGATGCGGACAGTTCGTCGTCGGCTCTGGCCGATCGATTCAGTA
>JAAAOT010000011.1 GCA_009908725.1 Bacteroidota bacterium
GCTCCCCTACGCCGGCGTCCCGGATGAGGTGGAAGTGGAAGGATGAGGTGTGGGGTGTGGGTCGTGAGTGGTGAGTCGGATTCGAATGGGGAATGTTGAATGCGGAGTGTTGAATTGCGAATGTTGAATTCGTTGGCTCGTTTGACCGTTGACCGTTGACCGGTTTGAACGTTGGTATTTAGTTCGTTTGGCCGTTTTCGATTGGCCCGGTACGGCTTGTGGGTTATCAGTCGGATATCGTGGGTTGGGATGCGACTGCACGATGATTGAGGACTTCGGCTCTGTGCTACCGGCAACAACGGGGATATACTTTGCCTCGGCAACATCGGTAACACTTTTCTATGTCGGTCGAGGGATCGCTGCAATGGACAGAGATGCCGGCTGCATGCCTCCGTAGGGGTGAGAAGTGACAGTACAAGAAGGCCACGATCTGCCGTTTAGGGCGAGATTCAACGCATTCGACGACGCAGGCACCGCGGAGCCAGAGGTCCGCTCCAGTCACGATCGTGCCCTGCAGGGTGCTTGCAAGGCGTCAGGGACGAGCGCAAAAGCGGTTTTGAGTGTAACCCATGTTGCCGAGGTGATCTGTTACCTATGTACCCGAGTAGTACCCCTTGAACCCTGAACCCTGAACGTTGAACCTACAGCCAGCCCCTCCCGTGAAAACTCCGCGTGACCGGGCGGGCTTCCTTTTTCTTCCGGGCAGGCATCTCTATACTTAGTCTTGGTTTCGGGTCGTATGCCGACCTGGCACCGATGCGCTGCGCGCGCATCTGACGCATTGGATGGAAGCGCTTCGCCCCGAAGCCGCTTCCTTTCGCCCCGGTCCGTGCGCCGTCGATGCCGTCCGACTTCCGGGCGGATCCGGCGATCTGTGTCGAAGACCGCGTTGTGCTGCCGGCTGCCACCGGTGGCTGCGGATCGATCGCGCCGGTCCCGGGATCCCGCTCTGTATGGACGCAACTGGCCCGATAGGTATGGAGATGATGAGCAATTCGCCGGAGTCGAACCCGGAGTCGCCCGACGTGCACGAAGAGACGCCGAGCACCGCCGACGCCAACTCGGGCTCTGCGCCCGACGGTCTCGCAACGCCGGATGCACACGCCGAGGGCGAAGCCCCGAACGATGCGTCGAACGGTCACGCCTTCCCGGCGGCGCCCAAGTACGAAGGCGATCTGGAGGTCAACACCCTCACGCCAGACGACTTCGACGCCGACGATCTTCGCGCCCGTCTGCGGACGATGATGCTGTCGCGCCGGCTTGACGAGAAGATGATGACGCTCCTCAAGCAGGGGAAAGGGCATTTCCACATCGGCTGTGCCGGACACGAGGCAGCGCAGTCGGCCATCGGAATGCACTCACGACCCGGTCAGGGTCCCGGCCACGACTGGTTCTGCTTCTACTACCGGGACCTCTGTATGGCCCTCACCCTTGGCATGCGCCCGGAGGACGCCCTCCTGGCTCACCTTGCCAAAGCCGACGACCCGAACTCGGGCGGTCGCCAGATGCCGGAGCACTTCGGGTTGAAGGATCTGAACGTGATGACAACCTCGTCGTCTGTCGGCGCGCAGTTCCTCCCTGCCCTCGGCTTTGCCATGGGCATTCAGCACCGCGGCGAGGACAACTACGTTTATGCCTCCTGCGGCGACGGCGCAACCTCGCAGGGCGACTTCCACGAAGCCCTCAACTGGGCCACCCGCCGACAGGCACCCGTCCTCTTTTTCGTGCAGGACAACAAGTACGCGATCAGCGTCCCGGTCGAGGACCAGACGGCCGGCGGCACCGCCTACAAGCTGGCCCGAGGCTACGACGGCCTGACGCGAATGCGGGTCGACGGTACGGACTTCTTCGCCGCAGCCTCCGCGGCCGAAGCGGCGATGGACCACATCCGCAGCGGCCAGGGCCCCGTCTGCCTCGTCGCCGACGTCGTGCGCCTTTACCCGCACTCGTCCTCCGACGATCACTCGAAGTATCGTACGCCGGACGAACTCGAGGCCGATCGCGACATCGACCCGATCGACCGCCTGCAACACACCCTGACGGATGCCGGCCTCCTCTCCGACGGCGAAGCCGACGAGATGCGCGACGACGTCCGCAAGCAGGTCGACGAAGCGGCCGAATGGGCGAAGCAGCAGGCCGACCCCTCGCCCGAAACCGCCACGAAGTACGTGTACTTCGAAGGCGACGACGACATCGAGTACAGCTCGGAGTCGGACCTCGACCCCGACGCCGATCCGATGGTCCTGGTGGATGCGGTCAATCGCACCCTCAAAGAAGAAATGGCGCGGGATGAGAGCATCCTGGTCTACGGCGAAGACGTTGCCGGCGAAAAAGGCGGCGTGTTCACGGCGACGAAAGACCTGACGTCCATGTTCGGTGAGGATCGCTGCTTCAACTCTCCCCTCGCCGAGGCCTCCATCATCGGCACAGCGGTTGGACTTGCAGCCAGCGGCTTCAAGCCGGTCGTCGAGATTCAGTTTGCGGATTACATCTGGCCGGCCATGCAGCAGATTCGCAACCAGGTCGCCCCGTTCCGCTACCGATCGAATGACGACTGGGCCTGCCCCATGGTCATTCGCGTCCCGTGCGGCGGATACATCCACGGCGGACTCTGCCACTCGCAGAACGTGGAGTCCATTTTCGGCCACATGCCCGGGCTCAAGGTGGTGATGCCGGCAACCGCGGCCGACGCCAAGGGCCTTCTCACGACCGCCATTCGCTCCCGGGACCCCGTGCTCTTCCTCGAGCACAAGGCGCTCTACCGGGACGCAGCCGCTCGCACGCCCACGCCACCGGAGAACTATGCGCTGCCGTTCGGGAAAGCGCGAACCGTGCGTGAAGGCGAGGACATGACGATCATCACCTACGGCAAGATGGTCCCGTTCTCGGAGAAAGCCGCGAAGGAACTCGAGAAAGACGGTTTCGACGTTGAAATCATCGACCTGAGGAGCATCACGCCGCTCGACTCGGACGCTGTCATCGAGTCCGTCAAGAAGACGAACCGTGCACTCGTCGTGTACGAGGATCACGAGTTCATCGGCTTCGGCGCAGAAATCAGCGCCCAGATCGCGGACATTGCGTTCACATACCTCGACGCACCGGTTCGCCGCGTCGCCGGCGATTTCACCCCGATCCCGTTTGCGCACTCGCTCGAGCGCGAGGTCCTGCCAAGCGATAGCGGCATCCTAGAGGCTGCCCGTGACCTGCTGGCATTCTAGTCAGCGCCCGCCTACGGCACCCCATCGCACGAAGGGCAAGGCATCAGGCGGCGTCGTTTTCACACGGCGCCGCTTTTTGCATGCGTGCATCCGGGGCGGGACGAATCCCTTGCCCCGGACCGAAGTTAGGTATACACCGACCGGTCAATCGACGCACCTTGTCCGGCGGCTTTCCGAGGCCTCTTCACCGGCTTTGCCTCTCCCCCGGCGTCTCCGTCATGTTTTTTCTCCCCACCCGCATACCAATCCCGCCGGCGTTTCATTCTACGGAGACGGACGCGCCCATCGAAACGTGTCTCGTCTGCGACCGGGGGCTTCTGGATACAAACACGGAATACCTCGTCGAAAAGGCGGTACGCCAGCACACGGAGTACGACGTACGTGAGGTAATTTTTGAGTACGCACTCTGCCTCCGCTGCCATGCCGATCTCCAGGACGAGATCTCCGACGCGTCAAAACGAGCTCTGGAGACGTACTTTCTTGAACGAGCCAACCTGTACCAGCGCGCCGCCCTCCTGATGTCGGAAGACGTACCGGGCCCGTCACCCGCGACCGGGGCGAACGGGGGCACGGGCACCAGCGGCCCAGATCCCGAACGCTGGATGGACCGCTGCATCGTTACCGACACGCCCATTGAGGCTCTCGAGGAATACCAGTTGATCGGCCACTGCGTCGGGCGCGAAATGCTCATGACGCACCTCCCGCTCGTGATCGGTCATGAGGCGATGAACGAGATCATGCAGCGGTTATCGAAGGAGACGCGGGACCGGCTCGGCGGCTTCCAGGAGGAACACTTCGGTCCACCCGAGATGCCCCACGAACTCCCCGTCCCGATTTTCGCCTGATCGCGCACGCGGCGTAGCGTTTGCACGGATACGGTCTGCGCACTTCCGGGCCGCAACATCCCCTCCTGGTTCAGGTAAAGAATGCCGGGCGCAGGCGTCGCACAGCGCCTCTCTTTTCCACAGTATGTCCCTCACCTCCGCCCACCATGACGAAGGTACGACTTCTCGCTATTCTGCTCGTTCTCGCCGTGTTGTCGGGGTGTAGCTCCTCGCAGCCGGCTGCGCCAGGTCAACAGGCCGGCGACGCCCCGACCTCCTCGCCGGACGTTGAGCAGACGTCCGAGGCGGCGTCCACCCGGGCGGAACCATCTACAGCCGACACGTCGCAGACGGACGCGTCCCGCCGGGCGACGTCGGAGTCGACCCGCGATCGAGGAACGTCGGAGCAGTCGCCCCCGGATACGCCAGATGAGCCGGAGCCGACCCTCGCGGACGTGGCGGAGTCGGCGCCCGAAGACTGGCAGCACCGCAGCCCGGGCGAAAGCACATCCCCCGGCATCGGCACGGACGAGGCGTACGCGACTGTCTTGGAGGGACGAGAGCCAAAGCAAAGCGTCATCGTCGCGGTCATTGACTCCGGCATCGACATCCACCACGAGGATCTCGACGGCAACATCTGGAAAAATGAGGACGAGATTCCCGGCAACAATGTAGATGACGACAACAACGGCTACGTCGACGACATCCACGGCTGGAATTTCCTCGGCGGGCCCGACGGCGAGAACATCGACCACGCGCCGATGGAGCTCACGCGTATCGTCCGGGACCTGCAGGATATGTTCGCCAATGTCGACTCGGCCTCCGTTCGCCCAGAATACCGTGCGGACTACGAGCGTTACCAGCACCTCAAGGCCAAGCTCGACGAGATGCGTGCGAGCAAGCGCGAGGAATACAACAACGTGCGGAATGCGTACGAAGCCATGCAGTACGCGACGCAGATGCTGAAGCAGGCCCTCGGGAGCGACTCACTCTCCCTGGCCGCCGTGCGCGGACTCTCCTCTCCCCGTCGTGACCTTCAGCAGGCCCGTGACATCTTCGTCCACTTCGCGCAGAACGACCTCCGCCTGGAGGACATCAAGGAGTATAAAACAGATATCGAAGAACAGCTCCGCTACGGATACGATCTCGAATTCGACCCGCGCGCGATCGTCGGAGATAATCCGGATGATCTGTCGGAGCGGTACTACGGCAACAACGACGTGACCGGGCCCGATGCGTCGCACGGCACCCACGTCGCCGGCATCATCGCTGCGGAGCGAAACAACGGAACCGGCATCAACGGAATTGCCGAAAGCACCCGCATCATGGCCGTTCGCGCCGTCCCGAATGGGGATGAACGGGACAAAGACGTCGCCAACGCGATCCGGTACGCCGCCGACAACGGAGCCGACATCATCAACATGAGCTTCGGGAAAGACTACTCCCCGGAGAAGCAGGTCGTGGACGCTGCCGTTCGTTATGCGGATTCGCTGGGCGTTTTGATGATTCACGCGGCGGGAAATGACGGAGCCAACGTGGACTCGACGGACAACTTCCCGTCTGAAGTATACCTGGACGGGACCTCGCCGGAGGGATGGATCACGGTCGGGGCGTCGTCCTGGAAGGGCGACACGTCGCTCGCAGCCTCCTTCAGCAATTACGGGCCGGCGCGGGTGGACGTATTCGCACCTGGTGTCGACATCTACTCGACGACGCCGAACAATCAGTACGAGCGGTACCCCGGGACGAGCATGGCGGCCCCGATGGTCTCCGGTGTGGCCGCTCTCCTGATGGCACATTACCTGGAGCTATCGGCGACGGAGGTGCGTCGCATCCTGCTCGAGTCGACGACCCAGTTTCCGGATCAGATGGTCGTGACGCCGGGTGGCGACCGTCAGGTGCCGTTTGCCTCGCTCTCATCCAGCGGCGGCATCATCAACGTGGTCCAGGCACTCCGTGCGGCGGAAGCCCGAACCGCCGCCGCAACGCCGTAACGGGTGCCGAACCCGTACGGGCTGCTCGCAGATAGAAGAACGAGTCGCAGCTTCCCGAATCCCTCGCTTCCACGCCGACTGTTGTCCTGGCCGCTATGCCTTCGCCTGACTTCCCCGAATCCCTCGTCGACCTGGCGGACCGTGCTAAGGCGCTGTCCCACCCTGCGCGACTGGCGATCATTCGTCACCTCGCACAGCACGACGAATGCATCTGCGGAGACATCGTGGCATCCCTTCCCCTCGCCCAGTCCACCGTTTCACGGCACCTCCGGGTCCTGCAGGATGCCGGCGTGGTCCGCGTGACACCGGACGGCCCGCGCTCCTGCTACTGCCTTGACCGTGGCACGCTGCGCGACATGCGCGGATCGTTCGATGCGTTCCTGAAAGAGCCGAAAGAAAGCATCACGCCGAAAGAAAGCATCACGACGGACGCGTAGACAGATTGCGTTCGGGCAGGGAGACCTCACCGCCTCGATGCCATCATTCGACGATGGTACACGTGCCGGTTTCGTAGGCCTCACGCAGGGCCTGCGTCGCGTCCGCGCGTAGCGACTCGGGCGTTTCGTGCCGGTGCCGCCGGAGAGCGACACCAATGCTCGCCCCTCCCTCCAACTCTCCCGTGGCGGCATCCATCTGCTGCTGAAGGTTCACCGCCCAGGGCTCGACCTCGTGGAGCCCGCCGCGGTAAAAGACGCCGTAGGTGAGCTCGCCGAAACGAACGACCCGCTGCTCGGGCGACGCCTTCTTCAGTCTCGATCGAAGCGTCTTCTCTGCCGAAGCTACGGCCTCGTCTCCAGCGCGTGCGATGGCCTCGGCCCGGTTGAGATGCACGAGAACGAGCGCCAGCTGCGAGCCGGCGCGGTCGGCAGCCTCCATTTCTTCGGCGATAATCTCACCGCGCGGTCGGGGCTTCCCGTTCTCCGACTGCGTCTCCGTATCGTCGGCCACGTCGGTTTCGGGCTCGTCGTCCATCCGCCGGTCCGTCTGCTCATCCGCGTGCGGCTCTTCATCTCCCGGAGCAGAAGGCGTTGCATCAGCCCTTTCGTCCGACTGGGGACCGTCGCCGGAAATCTCCGCAGCGCCGGAAAACAGATCCGGATGCTCGTCGGCGTCAGCCGGGAAGGGGTCCGACTCCCGAACGCGCGGCGTGCCCGTACGCGATGGTGAGCTGTCGCCATGGGCCGGTGCCTGTTCTTCCTTCGAACGGGTCGAACCCGACGCCTTCGATTGGAGGACGAGCGCGACGGTTTCGGCGTATTGCTCGATGATCGCGCGAGCGTTGGGAGCGCCAAGATCGCTTCCTTCGGTCGCATCCACGAGCATGAACGTGGTCGTTGCGGTGTCACGGAGCTTCACGGGCGCCAGCGCGATGTGGTCGATGGACGGAGGCTCGTCGTAGTAGCGAAGGTATCCCGCCACGACGTCGCGTCCGCCTTCGATCCGGCGCACGCTGATCGGCTGACGCGACATGGACGCCGTCAGAAGCGGGTCGTTCGTGGAAAAGACGCCGTCTCGCTTGACCTCAGAAGATCGGCTCGCGATCGCGCGGATATGATATTCCAGAACGACGTCTTCTTGCACGAGCAGGCACACCGAGTGGGCATCGACTGCAACGCGGAGCGACTCGACAAGCGGGACCAGGACCGGCTCTCGGCTCGGGTCGGTGGTCGTGATGGCTGAAGTACTCGTGGACGCCTCCGCTTCCGCGTCGACGTCTGCCACATCAACGCCGGCCGCATCGGTCTCATCGGTCTTATCGGCCTCATCCGTTGCTACTGCTGCCGATGAATCTGACACCTGTGTGGATGCTGTCGCCGTACCGGCGGAGGCGGCGACGGGGCGGCTCCCCCCTCCTTCACTCCCTGAGGCCGACGGAGAGCCCCCCGCAGGCTGTCGTTCGGTGTTGCCATCTCGATTCGCCGCGCGCGTTCCTCCCCGCGATGCCTGTGCGGTGCCCGATCGCTGGGAACCGGCTGCAGCACCGCTACCGCCGGAGGCACGGGGCGACTGGCTTTGCTGCGGGCGGATCGAGACGATCCCGAAATCCTGGAGCCGATGCTCGCGGTCCAGGGTCTCGCGTGCGGCTTTCCGCTGGCGGCGATGGTATTCCCGCCACCCGTACACGGCGGCCCATCCCAGCGCCGCCAGGAGCGACAGTCCGGACAGGGCATAGACCCACGTATGATCCAGCCAGAACGCCAGGACGGCGATCAGAACAACAAGGACGACAAGCAAGGCACGGATCATGCGAGCGGGGGGTGGCAAGACCTGCCATCGGAAGAGAAGGAGATCAAGCATTAAATCTATTTCGATCGGCGGGGAATGTCAACCAGGGATACGGGGACACACGGGATCGAAACAGGCTACGGTAAAGCGTGACAATGGGCCGGGGAAATGTCTCAATCCGTATCGATCGTGTCGACATCGGCCGGAAGCTCAATCTCCGGTAGCCGGAACGGCACGTCTACATCGTCGGGAATCGGATTGGGTTCGGCCCAGAGACGACCGTCGTAGGTTTCCATCACGACGCGATCGCCGGCACGGCCTCGCACGTAGCTTCGGTGCAATGGCACTTTCCCGTGGGGGGTGTCAAGCACGTAGTCCGGAATGGCGAACCCGGTCGTCCGCCCTCGGAGCTCCCGCATAATGTGCATTCCGGTTTCGATCGGAGTGCGGAGATGGGCGGTCCCGCCAATCAGCTGCGCCTGATACAGGTAATACGGTCGCACGCGCATTCGCACCAGCCCCTGGTTCAGCGCCTTCATCGTCGCCACGTCGTCGTTGATGCCACGAAGGAGCACCGTCTGATTTCCCACCGGAACGCCGGCAGAGGCCAGACGCGCGATGGCCGCGGCGGCGTCTTCAGTCAACTCCTTCGGATGGTTGAAGTGCGTGTTGATCCAGATCGGGTGGAATCGCGCGAGCAAATCGCACAGCTCGTACGTGATGCGATAAGGCAACTTGACCGGCATCCGCGACCCGAACCGTATAATTTCGACATGATCGATGGCACGAAGCCGAGACAATAGCCATTCCAGGTGCGCTTCATTGAACGTGAGCGGGTCGCCCCCGGTCAGCAGAACATCGCGGATCTCTTGATGCGCGTCAATGTAGTCGATCGCCTCCTGCAGTTCGCCGGTCCGCATAAAGAAGTCGGCGTCTCCCACCATTCGCTTGCGCAGACAGTAGCGGCAGTAGATCGCGCACTCGGCGGTCACGCAGAACGCAACGCGGTCGTGGTAATTGTGGATCAGGTTCTTAACCGGCGAATGCGCGACCTCTGTCAGCGGGTCTTCCACGCCGACGAGGTCCGGCTCCAGCTCGTCGATTGTCGGAACCACCTGGCGACGAATGGGACACGACGGGTCGTCGTGATCCATCAGCTGCGCGTAGTACGGCGTGATATTCCACCGAAACACGCCCTCCGTTCGCTCGATCCCCTCGACCTCTGCGTCGGTCGGGTCGATGTACGCCCGGAGCGCCTCCAGGCTGTGGATTCGATTGCGCATTTGCCAGCGCCAGTCGGTCCATTCGTCGCGATCCACGGCGGGTGGACAGAGGACGGCGTGGGGCATCGCGGGTCGGAGTGGTTGGACAGGTTGGTGACGGGTGAATCTACGCGCCGGCATCACCGAACGTTGCCAGAGAGCGAGACGAATTCGGGAGATTGCCGTGCTTTCCACATGGGGCCATCCGACCGGCGCGCGTTCGAAGGGGCGCCGAAAGAGCGGCGGGATCCTTCGCCGGGAACGGGTTCATGCAGGTCGTTCAGCCGATTTGCAGTCGCCGAACGCCCCGGTGAAAGACGTCCGCGAGAAAATCGTCGTACGTCGTGTTCATCAGCTCGGCTGCGATGGCAAACGTGCCGTCCGGGGCGAATGTGGGCAGCGGGTTGATCTCCAGAAACCACGGCTGACCGTCTGCATCCACGCGAAAATCCGCCCGGGCAAAATCGAGACACTCCAGCGCGTCGAAGGCCTCGAGCGTGAGGTTCTGGAGCGACGTTTCGAGGTCCGGCGTGAGGTCGCCTGCCAGTTCGTACTGCCAGTCCGTCGTCGGCTCGGCGGTCCCTCGATGCTCAAGGGCGTGCAGACCGATGCCCGTGGTCGTCTCCACCGCACGCTGAAGCACGGGCAGGGCTTCCGGCGGGTCATGGCCGATCACGCCCACGGTGTACTCGCCGCCGCCCCGAACGAAGGACTCCACGATGACATCCTGCCCGTAGGTACCGGTCTGTCGTGCAACTTCCGTTCGGAGCTCTTCAAGAGTCTCGACGCGACTGGACGGCTGAATGCCTTTCGATGAGCCCTCGTACCGGGGCTTGACGAAGAGCGGAAAGGCCGGCACGTCGCTCCTGTCGATGTCTGAGGCGTCCCCGTACACGCGATGCTCCGGTGCCGGGACCCCGGCCGCACGCACGATGTCCTTCGTCCACGCCTTGTCCAGCGTAAGAGACAGCGTCAGCGCGTCCGATCCGAGGCAGGGAATGTCTGCCATTTCAAGGAGGATGGGTGCGTACGCTTCCCGATTTCGGCTCCGCGCACCTTCGGAGATGTTGATGGCCGCGTCGATGTCCAGGTCGTCCCGGAGTCGGCGCTGGAGATCGAAGGCGGTCCCTACCCGAACCGGTCGGTGCCCCAGCGCCTCCACCGCTCCCGCGAGCGCGTCGACCGTATCGACCGGCTCGTATTCCGCATCTGCATCCGACGGCTCCCCGTCACGCCACGGGTAGTCCTCGAAGATGTCGTAGATCAGACCGATGCGCATGGGCGAAGAGGTTCAGGGTTCAAGGTCCAGGGTTCAGGATTACGGGTACCGGGTTATGGGTTCCGGGTTGTGGGTTCCGGGGATGTGCCTCGGGTTCGGGGGCGTGCCTCGGGTTCATAGGTAACAGATCACCTCGGCAGCATGGGTGACAGTCGAAGCGGCTTTCGCGGTCGTCCCTAGCACGTTCCGCGAGCCCTGCCAGGCACGATCGTGAATGGATCGGACCGCTGGCCGTTGGATGCCTGCATCATGCGACGTATTGAATCTCGCCCTACGCGACAGATCGTGGCCCTCTTATACGGTCAATTCTCAGGCCGACGAAGGCATGCAGGCTGCATCTCCGTCCCTTGCTGCGATCCTTTCACTGGCATAGAAATCGTGTTACCGATGTTGCTGAGGCAAAGTGTAACCGATGTTGATGGGAGCACAGCGTTCTGGGTTACGGGTACCGGGTTGTGGGTTCCGGGGGAGTGCCTCGGGTTCGGGGGCGTGCCTCGGGTTCATAGGTAACAGATCACCTCGGCAGCATGGGTGACAGTCGAAGCGGCTTTCGCGCTCGTCCCTAGCACGTTCCGCGAGCCCTGCTGGACACAATCGTGAATGGATCGGACCGCTGGCCGTTGGATGCCCGCGTCGTCCGACGCGTAGAATCTCGCCGTAATGGGTCG
>JAAAOT010000202.1 GCA_009908725.1 Bacteroidota bacterium
GTGCGATCGTCCGACCACGCCTCGGCGGGGAGGAAGGCGTGAAGGGCGTCGTCCTCAGACACGAACCCGATCGCGTCGGCCTCAAGTTCGGCAACGACGGCGTCGTAGTGTTCGGGGGCGACGGGAATGCGAAGTTCAATGGTACCCACAGGCGGAGGGGAAAGCGAAGAGAAAAATGAGGACCGGCGTCAATACGTACCGACGACGGGATCATGCGGGCGCCAGGTCGATGTGCAGTCCGCCGCGCTCACTGCCGGAGACAGCATGGGTGCGGCGGCCGGACACTACCGGCGCGGATGATGAGGCTGCACGGCACCGGACGCGGCCGGCTCGAGCAGAAGGGGACGGCAGGCCCGCGTGGGACGGATGGCGAGCCGTGCGGAGGAGGCGGGTGCTACGCAGCGGGCAATGTGCCTTTGTACAGCGACGCGATGCCGAAGGTGAGGGGCGTCCAGGCGGTCTCGCTGAATCCGGCGGCTTCCATCCGGCGGAGGAAGTCCGGTCCGTCGGGGAACGCGGCGACGGAGTCGGGGAGGTACTGGTACGCGCCCGCGTCGGGACTCACCGCTCCTCCGATCTGGGGGAGGACGTGTTTCGAATAGAGCGCGTACAGCTGCTTGATCGGGAAGGTGCGCGGGCGGCTGAACTCCAGGACGACGAGCGAGCCGCCAGGGCGGATGACCCGTGCGATACCCCGGAGGCCGGCATCGAGGTCCTCGAAGTTTCGAACCCCGAAGGCAACGACGGCCGCGTCAAAGCGGTCGTCTTCGGCCGGGATCGACTCGGCGTCTCCCTGCACGAGCGTGATCCGATTGGACAGGCCGAGCCGGCCCAGTTTGTCACGGCCGAACCGCAGCATCTCCGCCGAGATGTCGACACCGAGCGTGGTGCGGGGTTGCAGGATGCGCTCGGCCATGATGGCCACGTCCGCCGTTCCCGTGGCGACGTCGAGCAGGTGGGTCACGCGCTCATTCGATAGCTGCCGGAGGGCGCGCCAGCGCCAGTACTGATCGATGCCGAGGCTGAGTACCCGGTTGAGAAGGTCGTATCGGGGAGCAATCGTGTCGAACATCTTCTCGACATGCTCCGCCTTTCCCTCAACTTCGCCGATAGGCGGGGATTGCTGCGACATCGTTCGGGTGTGGGGCGTACGAGTGAGAGCGTCAGGACAAAGGTCGTAGTCTACGGCCCGAGAGGGGATCCACCAATCCGCGATGAATACCAGGGCTGTAACGTCGGCCCGCGATGGGCGCTTGCACGTCGGCGCCCGGTGGAAGCCGGCCGTATGCCGGTTAGCTCAGGATCTGCGTGAGCTTCAGGAGGTCGTAGTCGATCGACTTCTTTCGGCTGTACACGTTGCGTAGCGGCGTCAGCTTCGTTTCGCCGTTGACGAGGCCGACCATGACGTCCGTGTGGCCGTCGAGCAGAGCTTCCACGGCAGCGACGCCGAGACGGCTTGCGAGGACGCGGTCGCTTGCGGTCGGGGATCCGCCGCGCTGGGTGTGGCCGAGAATGGCAGAGCGCAGGTCGATGTCGTCGAACGACGGGTCCTCGCGAAGCGCCTGTTCGATGCCGCGAGCGCCGCCGAGCTCGTCTCCTTCAGCCACGACGACGATCGTGGAGCGGCGCTGGGCGGACATGAGCGACAGGATCCGCTCCTTGATCATGTCCATTTCCGTGATGGTCTCCGGGATCAGGACAAGTTCGGCTCCGCCCCCGATGCCGCAGTTCAGGGCGATAAACCCGGCGTCGCGGCCCATCACCTCAATCAGGAAAAGCCGGTTGTGCGCGTCGGCGGTGTCACGGATCCGGTCGATGTTCTGAATCGCCGTGTTGAGGGCGGTATCGTAGCCGATCGTGGCGTCCGTCCCGAAGAGGTCGTTGTCGATCGTGCCGGGGCATCCGACGATGGCGATGCCGTGTTCGTCATGCAGCTTCGACGCCCCGCGGAAGGTCCCGTCCCCGCCGATGGCAACCAGCGCATCGATGCCGTTTTCTTCGAGATTGGCGGCGGCCCGTGCCCGTCCGGCTTCCGTTTCGAACTCCTTTGAGCGAGCGCTCTTGAGGATCGTCCCGCCCGTCTGCACGATGTTGGACACCGACCGGCGATCCATCTCCACGAAGTCATCCTCGATCATGCCCTCGTAGCCTCGCCGGATGCCGGTCACCTCGAGGTCATTGGCGAGAGCCGTGCGCACGGCCGAGCGAAGGCAGGCGTTCATGCCAGGGGCGTCGCCGCCGCTCGTGTACACGCCGATGTGCTGGATGTCTTGCATGGGGAGAGTCAGGGAAAGAAGAGACCATACGGCTACGCAGGCGAAGGGCCCGGCACCGGTCGAGACGGCGACAGGCGGGCTCAGGACGACGAGGCTTCGACCGGTTGCGGGCGCGCCACTACAATACCGATCATGTGTCCGATCTGTTGAACGTACCGTTGAAGATCGGGCGAAACCACGACACCGTCCGACAGGGAGGCATGAAGCAGGCCCACCCCGCCCACGGTCGGTTCCGGCGTTTCTCCAGGGGAGGGGACGTAAGCGAGTCCCGTGTGGGCGATGTCGAGTCCGTCCACGGACGTCACGATGGCAATGACGTCGCCCGCCTTTAATTGACCGTACACAGCGCGGATAGAGTCCTGCGGAACGTACTGCAGGGGCCGCTGCCCGGCTGCGTCCGCGAGATTGGCTTCGGCGTCCTGCACGCAGGCGAGCAGGCTGTCATTCGTGGCGAATCGCCGGTAGGCCTCCCGGTGGGTGCTCATGAAGTCGATGCTGTCGCGGAACGTCCGGCTCGCGAAAGAGGGCGTTACGTCCCGTACGAACCGGGCGGCGTCGTTGTCGCGAATCCAGTCGGAGAAATAGTGGAGCCGGCTGCAGTACCCCATCCGTTGGCCTGTCCGGTACCGGACGCGAGCCAGCCGTCGTGCGAATCCGGCGTAGGACGTGTCGCCGACGGCAACGCCGCGGGCCATCGCGAGGAGGGATTCCACGTAGGTGACGCAGTCGAACCCGTCGAATCGCACCACCAGGCGCTCGGTGGCCGGTTTGTCCAGGGTGCCCTCGAGGTAGGGGGCGCCCGAGAACGTCTGGCCGAGCACCTGCATGATCTCTCCGATCGGTCTCCGGGCCAGGTCGAGACTGTCTGCAACGGCCATCGCAGCGGCAAAGCGGGCAGCAGTGGTGTCGCCGGGCGGGGTGAGGGCCTCATCTGGCAGGTCGAGTGAGTCGAACGGCGACCCGTTCGCGGCGGCACGCGTCTGCATGCGGGTCCCGTCGGTGGCTCGATCGTCGGGCACACCGTCATTACCGTCGGCGCCGCATGCTGCCAGCAGCGAGAGGGTGATCAGAGCGAGGAGGAACGGGCGAAGCATGAAAAGGCGCGGCGGTTGGAGGAAAAATCGCTGTTTGCGAGCGCGATGCCCACGGGATGGCGGGTGGCGCTTCGGGCCGACGTCGCCCGGGTACCAGGGGGGCACGGGCGTCAACGGATGGCACGCCGTTCAGTCGGCCGGCGCGGCCTCGCCGTTCACCGGCCACCAGGTCGGGTCCATGCAGATCGCATCGGCGAGGCGCTGCTCATATTCGTCCCGCGGGATTTCCACCACGCCGAACTGCTCGAGGTGCGGGTTGGAGTATTGCGTATCGAGCAGCGTGTAGCCGCCGGCGCGGAGCTGCCGGACGAGGTGGACGAGGGCAACCTTCGAGGCATTGCTGACGCGGTAGAACATGGATTCGCCGAAGAATGCACCGCCTAGGGCAACGCCGTACAGGCCGCCGGCAAGTTCTCCATCCTGCCACGCCTCTACAGAATGCGCGAATCCCCGTTCGTGAAGCTCGGTGTAGACGCGAATAATGGGCGCGGTGATCCACGTCCGGTCGCGATCCGCACAGGCGCGGATGACCTTGTCGAACGCCTGGTCGCTCGTGACTGAAAACTCGCCGCGTTCGACCCGTCGAGCCAGATTGTCGGGTACGTGAAAGGCATCCAGCGGGAGAATGCCACGAGGGTTCGGGGCGTACCAGCGAACGGCTCCGGTGTCGTCATCGCCCATGGGGAACACGCCGTTTGCGTAGGCCCTGAGAAGCAGATCCGGCGTCAGGAAGTCACGTTCGGTCACAGACAACGAGTCGGTAAAGGGGAATCATCGGCTTCATCTCATTTCCAACTTGGAAAGACCGGCAGAGTTTGTATCTTCGTGGCGCACGGGTTGCCTATTTGCACCCGGTCGGTCCTGTCCCGTTCACTCCTTCTGTCCTCATGTCCAGCCGCACGTACCAGGCTCTCGTTGGCGATCGCGCTGTCGACGTCACGCTCGATGACGGTCAACTTCTCGTCGATGGCCAGCCGACCGAATATTCCTTCCAGAAGATCCGCGAGGGCTACGTCTCCCTGATCGTGGACGGTCGAAGCGTCCCGGTGTCTGTCGAGCCCACCGATGACGGCTCGTATCGCGTTACCATCGACGGTCGGCGCACGGCGGTTCGGGTGAAGGACGAACGAGCCCTTCTGATGGAGGAGTTTGGCCTGGAGGAGGATGGAGCAGGCGGTGGAGAAGTCCGCGCCCCCATGCCGGGTCTTGTCCTTGACGTTCGCGTGGCCGTGGGCGACGCGGTGGATGCCGACGAGGGGCTTCTGCCGACGAGGGGCTTCTGGTTTTAGAGGCGATGAAAATGGAGAACGAGCTGAAAGCACCGTCGTCGGGGCGCGTCGCGGCGATTCACGCATCTGCCGGGGACGCTGTCGACAAAAACGCCCTTCTCATCGAGATTGAGGCGGACGGCGAAGAGTAACATCTCGCGTCGCCTCGCCCCCTTGAGCCTCTCCGCGGTCCCGATTCGTAATGGACGCGCCTTCTCGTACGCTTGTCACCGGTGCTACCGGACTCCTAGGCTCCGAACTGGTCCGGCAGCTCGTCGAGGCGGGCGTGCCCGTCCGCATTTTTCGCCGGTCCTCATCTGACGTGTCGATCCTGGGACCTCTGGTCGACGATGTGGAGCATGCCGTCGGCGATCTGCGCGACGCCCGGTCCCTTCTTCAAGCCATGGACGGGGTGTCGAACGTCTACCATGCAGCCGCACGGGTTACGTTTGGACCGGGCGAGAGCCGTGCGCTCCACGAGGTCAACGTGTACGGAACCGGCAACGTCGTGAATGCGGCGCACCGGAGCGGGGTGGACCGTCTGGTCCACACGTCGAGCATGGCTGCCTTTGGTCGACCGGCCGCGGGTACGACGATCGACGAGCGGACGCGGTGGAACGATGACGAGCAGCGGTCGGCGTACGCACGGTCGAAATACGAGTCGGAGCTGGAGGTTCATCGGGGAATTGCGGAGGGACTCGACGCCGTGATTGTCAACCCGTCACTCATATTTGGAACGGGCCGGAAGGGGCACGGCACGCGTCGGATCGTGGATGCCGCGCGCTCGGGGTGGGCACGGGTTGTGCCGCCCGGCGGTAGCAACGTGGTCGATGTTCAGGACGTCGCTGCGGGAATGCGGCAGGCCATGGAGCGGGGAGAAACCGGACGTCGTTACTTCCTCGGTAGCGAAAATCTGTCCTGGCACGAGATCATCGGAACCCTTGCACGCGCCTTCGGAGAAGCGCCTCCATCGCGGACGCTGCCACCCGCGCTCCTGAAAACCGCCGCCGTTGTTTCAGAAACTGTCTCATTCGTGACACGGACTCGGCCCGTTCTGACACGCGACCACGTCCGGACGAGCACGAGCCGGCTGGAGTACAGCAACGAGCGCGCAAGGTCCGAACTGAACTGCTCGTTTCGACCGTTCGATGTCACCGCCCGGCGCATCGCGGCCGTACTGGACGGGGCGTGAGACCCGTCAAAGTAGTCCGAAACCCCGGGAGATGCCGCTTCTGGCAATAAAGCCTTCGGTTCTCAACAAATACCGGACTGGTTCATATAATATATATAGAAGTCGTGTTATCCATCGACATCCAGGATGACACCGGCACAAGGCGGATGCTCACGCTCCGATCCGAGCCGCCGGCATCGTCTCCGGTGCGACCGATGACGATGGGTTCGATCGGCAGATCCGCCCCGCGATTTCGTGGATCGGGATTTGCTGAGACGTACGATACAGATCGGAGGACGCGTCCCCGTTCCTCACAGGAACGCTCCGACTGACCCGGGAGGCCATATCCCCAGCGGCCGGCCCGATGCATACAGATTACGAATTTGGTCGACGGTGTCCCCGGCCGGCGCTTGACGACAGGCGCCGCGGCAGAGCGTCGACCCTACCGACGTCAGTGGTCCTGCCATAGGCCGTTATCAGCTATAAGCAGCGGATACGCGCTGCAAGCTGATCTTCGCGCCGTGAGGAAAGTTGTTTCCACTTCGGTCATATTCGTGATTTTTGTCACGATGGTTCGTACATTTTGGCTGCGAAGACCCGGGGTATAAGGAAACGGGGCGACCGATCTTGTTTTATTCCTAACCGCGAGACTGCCGTGTCCCTGAATACGACCGTGCAGACGGAAACGATTGAAAAGCTGAAGGAGCGCCGGAACCAGATTCTGGCGTTCATCGACGAGCACTTTGGTACCCAGCGTGCCTTCTGTGAAGCCACGGGACTGAAGCCGGCTCGGGTGAGCAAGGCGCTCCAGAATCGATATCTGACCAACCGCCGGCTTCTCCCGATCGAACACGCGATCGAGGAGTGGAAAGAAGAACAGGGGCTGGGTGCGTCGACCGACGGGATCACGATGCCCGTCTACCGGCTGCAGTCGCGCCGCCTGCGCCCGACTGGGCTGCAGGAGACGGTTACGCCGCGCCTTCTAAAGGAAGAATGTGACGCCAGTGAACTCGCATATATCCTCGTCACGCCGTACCACCACTCCGTCATCGAACTAGTAGATGCGCAGGGGGCTCTGCCTCAAGAGGTGGACGCGCCAAACGGGACGTCGTCCGCTCGCTACGCCGCGCTTCTGAACGGTCAGTGGGACTACGTGACGGTGATGTGGGACATGGGCGGTACGCCGTCGCTGGCGGAACGCACCGATGCGGACGTGAAGCTCTTCGGACGCCCGGTCAGCACCATCAAATTGCTATAGCCCGTATGTCTCCGTCGCGGCAGCCAGCCGCGAGCGGTTCCAGGGTATTTCGGCATACGAAACGCTCAGACTCGTCCGGGTCTGAGCGTTTTTCTTTGTCTGGTTCTATTCATCCCTGTCTGCCCCCGCAGCGGCACTGCATCTTATCGTTTCGCGGTACGGTCGACCGCCCCCGGTAAGAACGCTTGCAGGGTTGCTTGCTGCACAGGCCGCTGGGTCGAAGGTGAGGACCGGATGCTCCGCCGGCGTGCCGGCGCAGGCACCGGGGACCAACGTCAATCGATCGTTCTAGATGCAACGATGTTATCTAGGGAGACACACATTGTAGGCATAGAAAGTATTCTTTTATGAATAAACCGCTGAGGGTGCGTCGCTCACCCGTCGGTCCATCATTTCACTCCGGACGGAAGATTGTCTGCGCATGCCCGATCGCCACGCCCTCGCCGATTCGTCGGTGTCCAGTCCCGCTTCGCCCTTCGCCGCAGCGGTGGTTTGACGCTGCGCCCCTGGTGCCGGAATCGAACAGTCGGCTCTACCTTATCATCGAATTCGTCGCACTCTTCGCGGGGCTGCCGCTCCTCCTTTTCACGCAGCGGCACACGCTGGAGGGGATGATCGCGCCGACCCTGCTTCTCCTCGCTGCGTTCTGTGCGGCCATTCTGTGGCATGATCAAGCCTTCGACCGGTCTCGCCTCTGGAACCGTAGCCGATTCAAGCGGAGGCTCGTGCGCGCGATCGGTTACTTCATCCCCGGAGCGGCCGTCGTCGTGGTCGCGCTCGGCGTCATCCGGCCGGACCTGCTTCTCACCTTCCCGAAGGCGTATCCGAAGGTCTGGATCGCAATCATGGTGACCTACCCGTTCGTGTCCGTCTATCCGCAGGAGGTCATCTTTCGGGCCTTCCTGTTTCACCGCTACGACGCCCTCTTCCCCCGTAACTGGTCGAAGATCGTGGCGAGCGGTGCTGCCTTCGGCCTGGCTCACATCATCTTCGCCAACTGGGTGGCCCCGCTCATGACGGCCGCAAGTGGAGTCTGGTTCGCCCGAACCTATTCACGAACCGGTTCCACCCTCCAGGTCTCGATCGAGCACGGCATCTGGGGATGTTTCGCGTTCACCATCGGCCTTGGCTGGTATATCTACAGCGGTGCGATCGGGTAAACGGCCCGAGCCCTGCGGGTCGCTCAGCCGGGTGTCGACGCGGACGCACGGGTCGTGTCGGCCTCGGACGGTGCGGGCAGATCCAGGGTCGTCGTGTCCTGCAGCGCGGTCAGGCTTTCCACTCGGATCTCGCTTCCTTCAACGATCAGATCGAAGCGGACCGGCTGGTCGATGTCGATGGCGTCGGCTTCATCCGAGCGAGCAACCGGCAGCGACATCACCATGGCCGGCATCACGCCCGGGATCGCTTCGTGGTGAATGACCACGTCGCGCCCGCCACTCGCGGTGCCCATGAACCGGCCGCGCACGTCTTCGTAACGCGTCACCTCCCGCGGGGCCTCGTCGGACTGGCACCCGCTTCCGAAAGCAGTTGGCAGCGCCAGGAGAAGAGCGATGAGGGCGAAGCGTAAGGAAACCGATAGCATGGTAGATCGGAGGCCGGAAGGGGACGTTCGATTTATGCCGGATCCACGAACGGAAGGAAGCGGCATGTGCCGGGAGAGAAAATCGCTTCCTTCAGGTCCGGGCTGAGCAGTGTGCCGAGCGACAGGCCGCGGAGCACGAGCAGCGTGCCGACAATCACGAGCCCGATCGGCACCAGTTTCTGGAGTCGTACGCGCCACGTGGCGCTCGCAAGCCGCCCCATCATACTCACGGCGAACATGGCTGGAATCGTTCCGAGGCCGAAGGCGGCCATGAACGTCATGCTGGTGTAGATCGAGCCCGCCGTGACAGACGTCGCGAGGGCGGCGTAGACAAAGCCGCAGGGGAGAAGCCCGTTGAGAAGCCCGACGACCAGCATGGCGCCGAAGCCGCCGCGCCGGTACAGCGACTGGATCGGCTTCATGACCCGGCCGAGGAAGCGGGCGGGCACTTGCTCCAGGCGGTTGACACGCCGGCTTACCCAGGGCACCAGAGCGCCGAGAATCATCACCAGCCCGATGCCGATCGAGATCCACTGCTGGACGCCACTCAGCGAAACGAGCGCTCCCAGCGCACCGATGGCCCCGCCCAGCGTCGTGTACGTAATGGCCCGGCCGACGTTGTAGAGCAGACGCTCGGCAAGATATCGGCCGCGTGCTGCGGTGGCGCCCGGAAGACTCAGAGCAAGCGGCCCGCACATACCGATGCAGTGCACGCTGCCGAAAAAACCGAATGCGAGTCCGCCGAAAAACCAGTCCATAGCCGCTCCCGATCGATGAGAAAAGACGTGCGGATCAGTTGCCGGACGGCGCGGTGTTCCGGATCGGCGCCTGCACGCGACGCATGCCCGCCCGAGCGAAAGTCAACCGAACGGCCACGGTGGAGTCTGACACCAGCGGTTCCTTCAGGTTCAGGAGCATGACGTGCTTTCCGCCCGTTTAGGACAACGTTCGACTTCGGCGCTACCGGAAGCGGTCCGATGGGGCGCATGCCTGTCATTCCGTCGTCTCGCTGATAGGATTCGTGGATTTCCACGGTGTCCGCTTCGGACACCGACACTCGAAGGAGCGTGTCCGGAGCCGCTGTACCGTTTACGAGCCGCATGTACAACGCCGAGTTGCCGCCGGCGGGAGCCGGGCGAATCCAGAGAGACTGCACGTCCATTCGCTGCGGGGTCGTGGGCGCGGCCGATGTTGATTCCTCCGATTCCGAGGACTCGTCCGATCCGCACCCGGAGGCAACCAGGACAACGGCGGTCAGAAGGGAAAGCGCGATTATCAGGCGGCGCGTCGAAACGGGCATAAACGGTGGGAATGGGAGGAACGAAATGCGTCGTGCGAGACTTATCCGCGGAGCTTCTGGATGTCCTCGATGATCAACTCCGGCGGCGTGCCGCTACCATGGTAGCGGTATCGAACACGACCGCGCGGGTCCACGAGCGTGATCTGATCGGTGTGGTCGATGAAGTACGTGCCGGTTGTGTCACCGGAAGAGACCTCGCTCTTGATCTGCAGCCGCTGCATGAGCGCGTCGATTGTGTCCGGCGAACCGGTCAGGAACGGCCAGTTTGCCTCTTCCAGACCGAATGCGGACCGGTAAGCATGGAGCCGGGAGGGTGTGTCGCGCCGAGGATCGAAGGTGAGCGTCACGAACCGGACGTCCGAGGGGTTGTCTAGTTGACGGCGGACCTCATCCATCTTGCCCGTAATGCGAGGGCACACGTCCGGGCACTGGGTATAGACCGCCCCGACGACGAGGATGTCCCCAGCGTAGTCCTGCGGAAACGTGACGTGCGAGGAGTCCTGATTAACCAGCTGGAACCGGTCCGCACTCAGGTCCTCGTGAACCGGCAGGCTGTCGCCGGAGCACGCCACAAGCAAGAGAGCCGCAAGGAACGCGGCAGCAATCGCTGGTAGACCGCGGGGGATCGGAGAAACACCACTGTCGTTCTTCATGGTGAATCGGGCAGATGTGAGGGTGCGCGAAGGATCGCAGGGACGATGATCACGCCGGTGCACGTTCGAGGTCAGAGCGAGGACCGATCCGCGCGGTTGATGCCGCGCGGACGATCGGGTTCGCACCTTGCGGTATCTACATGAACCGAACCCGCTTCGGATAGAGCCCTTTTACGAAAGAAATAGACGTGAAACGAAGCCCTGCGTTTCGGCGCCACGGTTGAACCATCTCGCGATGGGACGCGCGACCCGTCGCGATGTCCGTTACTTCTTATCGATCCATTTCCCTCTTCCCCTCTTGACCATCCGCTCATCTACGTCCTCTCCGCGTCGGAAAACCCGTTTAGAGCACGGTGCCCAATCCGATCGCCGAGAAGCCGTTGCCGCCGGCCTTAAGCGAGTAACTGCGGCCAGCAAGCCGACGGGCCGCTGGTGTGTCTCCGGCGCTGCCGTATTGCTGGGGGCGCTTTTTCTCATGCTTGCCGGGTGTGCTGCAGACGCCTCGCGCTCCGGCCCGACCCGGCCTGCGATTCAGCAGGCGGATCCGACGGCAGACTCCGCTGACACCCTGCCGCCGGGGTTCGTTCAAGAGGCGGTGCCCCGGCGCATCCCGATCAACGGTCCGGCCGGTCGGCGAGCGGCACAGCTTTCAGGGCTCGCCTGGTGGGGCGATCGTCTCCTGCTACTTCCACAGTATCCAGACGCCCAGGGCGACACCGT
>JAAAOT010000328.1 GCA_009908725.1 Bacteroidota bacterium
CCGTCAGGTCCCGGGGGAGGAGCCCGCTGAAAATCGAGTTTCGGGAATAGGGCGTGGCCGTCGGAAGGATGCTGTAGTGGAAGTCCGTCTGGATGGAAAAGTGCGGGCGGAGCAGGGGTTCAAACTCCAGCCACTGGTCGTAGCGCATGCAGTCGATGACGAAAAAGATCACCGGCCGGTCGCCGGAACGGACCTCGGGAAGGACGTACTCGGGGACGAGCTCGTGGGACAGGATGGGACGACCGTCGTCGGGCGGATCGTCCACGCCAGCAATCCAGTCGAAGTAATTCTCCTCAATGAACTGTCCGAAGGACCGGTTCGCGTCCTGGAACTGATCACGGAAGATGTCGCGGGCTCCGTCGTCCCCGGACAGCTCCATGTCGTAGCGGATGAGCTTCTGGTAGAGCGCCGTCCAGTCGGCGTGCTCCATCGGCTGATGCAGCGCCTGGGAGATCTCGCCGAACGACTGGAGGTAGCGTTGCGAGACCGATTCGCGCTGGAGCTGCTGCCGTTCGAGCAGGCGTTTGATGGTCAGAAGAATCTGGCTGGGGTTGACCGGTTTGGTCAGATAGTCGCTGATTTGCCCACCGAGCGCTTCCTCCATCAGCTGCTCTTCTTCGCTTTTCGTGACCATCACGACGGGGACCTCCGGTCGAACGTCCTTGATGGCTTCCAGCGTCTCCAGGCCGTCCATGCCCGGCATCTGTTCGTCGAGAAGGACGACGTCAAACGCCCGGTCGCCGACCATGTCGACGGCATCGGCCCCATTGGCAACGGTCGTCACGTCGTATCCCTTCTTTTCGAGAAACATGACGTGGGGCCGGAGCAGGTCGATCTCGTCGTCGGCCCAGAGGATCCGTGGGGCATTCATGGTGGAAGCGGGCGGCAGAGGAAGAAAAGCGTGGATGTGAAGGGTTGCGGAACGCGGCGATACGTTACGGCCAGACGGTGGCACCGGTCGTGTCGATGTACGCGCGTTCGCCGGAGGGCCGGATCACGCGGGCGAGCCCGTTGCGGAAGTCCCAGGCCCGTGGGAAGGCGGGCTCGATCGCTATCGAACCACTGCGGTCGATGTATCCCCACAGCGAGTCCACTTTCACGCGGGCCCGGCCGTCGCGGAAGTACCAGGCCTGGTCAAACCGCGGAGCGATGACGGTGTCGCCGGATGCGTTCCGGTAGCCGAAGCGGCCGTTCTGCGCGGTTCGCTGTAGGTTGTCGTCGTCGTCGGCCATGGACGGGCGGCTTTCTTCAACCACATCCGGCGCGAGGCGGAATTTCGGGTCCACCACCAGGTTGCCGGATCGGTCGATGAAGCCCCAGAGACTGTCCTGCTGTACCGGAGCGAGGCCATTGCTGAAGTGCCAGGCGTCACGATAGGTCGGCTCGACCACGACCTGCCCGGAGGAGTCGACGAAGCCAAATCGCCCGGACTGCCGGACGAGAGCGCGACCGTCCACGAAGGCCCAGGCCTGGTCAAACGTCGGTTTGATTACCACCTTACCGGTCCGGTCGATGTAGCCCCATCGGCCATCTTGCTCGACGGGGAAGAGCACGCGATCTGTGGTGTTCGCGAGGGACCGGGGGCCGGCGTCATCGTCCTGCGTTCCGCAACCGCCGAGTCCGATCGCGATGGACAGGACCAGGAGAAGGGTGCATGCGGTGGATATGGCGGAGCGGACGCGGGGACGGGCGAAGGGCATGCCGGGTGGCGATAGCGCGGTTCGGGACACGAATAGCACGCATCTGTACCCATCCCACCCTCAAACGTTGCGATGCACGGACGAGCGGGGATCCATTCGCCGCGAGCAGCGGTTGGCCTGACCCGCCCGGAATTGCCGACGTTCACCCGACCTTCTACGACACTCTGATATTCGCATGTCCAACAAGTCGATCGGTCTAAGCGATGACCTTCAGGAATACCTGCTTGACGTGTCGCTTCGAGAGTCCGACGTGATGCGGCGGCTCCGCGTCGAGACCATGTCGCATCCGCAGGCCGACATGCAGATTGCTCCGGAGCAGGCGCAGTTCTTTCAGCTTCTGCTCCAGCTCATGGATGCACGGCGTACGATCGAGGTCGGTGTTTTTACCGGATATAGCGCGCTGGCGGTCGCTGAGGTGCTACCGGAGGACGGCCGCATCACGGCCCTCGATATAAGCGAGGAGTACACGGCGGTCGCGCGGCGGTACTGGGAAGAGGCCGGTGTGGCTGACAAGATCGACCTGCGCATTGCGCCTGCGCAGGAGTCGCTCGCCCATCTGCTGGAGACGGAGAACCTCGCGGCGTCGTACGATTTCGCGTTCATCGACGCCGACAAATCAAACTACCCGATCTACTACGAGCACTGCCTCCGCCTCGTGCGGCCCGGTGGGCTGATCGCCCTGGACAATACCTTTCGCGACGGACGCGTGGCGCAACCCGACATTGAAGAGGAGAGCGTTCAGGTGGTGCACGACCTGAACAAGGCGATTCACTCCGACGATCGGGTCGATATCAGCATGCTGCCCCTCGCTGACGGCGTGACGCTCGCCCGGAAACGGTAGGCTTCCGTTCGTCGCGGTCGCGTCAACAGCGCCTTCTGCCTTTCACCGTCACCTCGACAGACCTTTTTCTTGCGCCTCCATGGCCATGAACAACGATTTCGTCTCGCTCCTGCTTCTCATCCTGATTCCGCCCCTCGGCGTATTTCTGACGCGCGGTCTCGGGACGGATTTCGTTATCAACCTCATCCTTACGCT
The DNA here is from genome assembly GCA_009908725.1 of Bacteroidota bacterium. Taxonomy (GTDB): domain Bacteria; phylum Bacteroidota; class Rhodothermia; order Rhodothermales; family Salinibacteraceae; genus Longibacter. The sequence goes on from JAAAOT010000328.1 coordinate 2,737, forward strand.
CATCGGCTACATTCCCGGCATCATCCACGGCGTCTGGATTTACACGCGATGAGGCGCGTCGCGTGAGAGGGGGGACAGTCAGAGAGGCTTACTCGCAAAACGGCGGCACGGGAGACGTATGTCGAGTCCGGCATTTTGCGAAACATGAAACTCACATATTCTCCGAGAGAGATGCGTCGCAATTGGGGCGAGAGAGTCCGACGTTCATTCGTCCCGGTTTCTTTTTTTGCTTTACGTTTCTGATTCATGGAATCCAAGATCAAGCGGCTGCTTCTGGTGGCCGTTATCGTATGCACGGTTGCCGGCGTGGAGTACGTCACCGGCATTGAAATTCTCGGCATCGCGACGCAGGAGGCAACGGACCCGGTGGCTACGGTTCAAACCGCGTCATCGGATCAGGCGCCGAGCGGGCCGCATCTCCGCCTGGTCACGTGGAATCTGTACAACTTCGGTCGGTCGAAGAACGACCGGGAGGTTGCGTTCATGGCGGAGACGCTGCGGGACTACGACATCGTCGCCATCCAAGAGATTTCCACCGGACCTGCCGGGGCGCAGGCAGTCGGCCGTCTCGTGGGGGAACTGGACCGGCGTGGATTCGACTGGGACTATCGCATCAGCGACCCGACCAGCGGGACGGGGTCCGAACGATACGCCTATCTGTGGAAAACGTCACGGGCGTCGCTCGAGGGGCGGGCATGGCTCGAACCGACGCTTGCGCGTTCCATCGACCGGGAGCCGTACATGGCCCGTTTCCGGGACCGGAAGGGTGGTGGCACATTCCTCGTGGCCAGCATTCATGCCGTCCCGCGGTCGAAGGACCCGGAGCATGAAGTTCGCCAACTCGATGCGCTGCACACGCGGTATGCGTCCGATCACCTCATCGTACTGGGCGACTTTAATCTGGACGAAGACGATGAGGCGTTCGACGGGCTCCGGCGTCTCGGCTATCGACCGGTGATTGATGACCAGCCCACGAGTCTTCGCCGGAAGCGTCGGGATGGACCTAACGGTCACCTTGCCAACGAATACGACAACATCTTCTTCGAGTCCGGCCCCCTGCGTGTGTCCGGCGGCGGCGTGTCCGATTTCACCGGGTCGTTTTCCACGCTGAAGGACGCGCGCAAAATCTCCGACCATCTACCGGTCCATGCATACATTCAGTGGGAGGCGCCGACGGGTGTGGCGCCATAACCTTCGGTCGCTGCCCATGTAGTGAATTCCTCCACGGTCTACTGAGGGAATTCCGCACGGATGATGCGGGAGGTCACGGGGAAGGGGAAATGCTTGCATTGGATATCATATTGTCCCGAACGCGTCCGGGCTCTGGAAGCGGTTCCAGTCCGGCGCGGCGGACCCCGCTCCTGCTTCTCCCGCAACCCGTTGCCAGCCATGAATGCGATCAAGCCTCTCACGCTGGAAGACCGCGTCCCGACCATGCTCCGATCACACCGCTCCACGTCGCGTCTCGCTCCGAAGGGACAGGCTGTGCGCCAGGCGCGTCACGACCTGATGCTGCTGAAGGCGATGGCCAAGCGGCTCAGTGAGGACTGCGATGCCATCGTAGCCGACACGTCTGTGCACCAGGACGACGCAGCCGGTCCACGGGCGCAGGGCCGTAACGCGCTGCACCTCCAGGCACGGGCCGATGCCGTTGCCGCGCTGATCCGAGAAACCGAGCGCGTGCTGAATCGCCTGGACGCGCGGCCGTCGTAGACTTCCACGGCCGAATGCGTTGGAGCGACGGATCGCGTGCCTTCCCTGTGTGATCACGCCGTTTTCTGAGGCGGTTGCGTAATAGCGCGGGAGACATCGTCGGCAGATATAGAAAAGCCGCTCTCGGTCGGAGAGCGGCTTTTGTCGTCAATCCGGATGTTCTTCCGGAGACCGTAGCCTGGAGACACACGAAGGGGAAGAGGCATCAGGACTCCTCGGCTTCAAGGATCGTTTCCGGTCGAACGTCCCACAGCAGCATCGTGTCGATGTCGACATAATCTTCCTCGCCCTGGTCGTCGACGAACTTGTAGTCGCCGTACGTGCCCCGCTCGAACGGGGGGAGGCGATGCCACTCCATGCCCTCGCCGTCCACGAAGTGATCCGGGTACGGATTCTTCATCGTGTAGCCCGGGTGGTACGATTTGTACGTTTTCTGGGCCTCGTAGAGAGCCGCGCGACGCGCGCCCGCCTTCGACGAGCTCTCCCCCTGGACCCGGAACGGCGAAATCGTAATGGTCGCCTGTACGAACCCATCGTCCTTCTCGCGGTACGACGGCCGCATAACTTCAAAATCACTGGGTTCGGGATAGGCACTACTTTCTGCAGCCATAGGAGCGAATAATCGTCGGGTCGTCGGATTACGTTACGGAGCGTGTCGAGAGCCGGAGCCGACACGATATCGGCTTGCCCGTGGTCTATGCATTACTCGGTCGCCCGTGGCAGGATTCGTGAACGGTCCTCGTTTTTCCGGACGGCCCGGGAATTTGCGGAGAAAGGGACGGATGCCCCGCGCCTCAGACGCGGATTTGGGGAATGTTCATCGCCCTGTTCGTCTTCCGGGCCCGGGCACGCCGAATGGGTGGAGGGGATCCTCCGAAAGCGCACCCGCGTCTGCCGTTGGGGATGACGGGGATGGGCGCGCGGCTCTGCATCGTAATTCCACGCGGTGCGGATGTGCATGAGACGGATTCTTTGTACGATGCCTCTGCATTTGGGTGATTCGGCAATCATTTCGAGGCCGGCTGTTTGTTCTCCGGCGTCTGGAAACCTGTCGAACCCTTATGCGTCAACGCCGCACTTTTTCGCTGTTCATTTTGGGAACCGGTTAGAAACAACAATGCCGCGGCCTTTTCCGCTCCGAACCGGCCACCGCGCCTTTCGCCCGGAACGCCCGGCTTCCCGATGTCCCAATCACCCCACCCTGTATCTCAGAAGCATCGAAGCGCCATGTTCTACGATGAAATGTATGATGACGACCTGATCCTCGAGGACTCCATGATGGGCGGCCCCCTTATGGATGACGGCCTTCTCTTCGACGACGATCCGTACGAAGACGATGAGTTCTACGGCTTCGACGAGGATGAAGAAGAGTACACCTACGAAGACGACGACACGTACGAAGAGTACTTCGGCGACGATCTGTCGGATTACTGATTCGGTGGTCCGACCCGCCAGGCTTTTTCTGTGAGGCGTTTGCGGTCGGGCCGTTGCCTGTCCGCGCCGTTTCGGTGTGGCGCCTGCGACGAAGGCTATTCGTTATGCTGACCCGTCAGGCGTCGGTGCCGTGCTTCGGCGTTACGGGCTGAACGGTCTGACGTGTCCTGCGTCTTGTTTGTCAAGCAACGCCCTTTCTCGGTCCTGGGGAAGGGCGTTGTGTGGTACTGGGGAATGGGGATGGGGGGAGCTTGTGTTTTTGCAGGGGCCGATGAGGGCAGGACCGGACCCGGTAAAACGGGCGGGCCTTATCTATACCCGTTATTGTATTCGTACAGGTCGATTCCTGCTGCTGTTGTGGACGCATCTGTGGATAACTTTGTGCGTGACGCCGGTGTCTGTGACAAACTTGAACAATAACAGTTATCGGTCTCCGCTCTGGTGTTAAAATCATCGGCACCGTCGGCTTCAGGCGGATCTCCGTTATGCAAATGCCCGAACGCCGGGACGTTAGGAGATTGTGGATAAACAGATTTGCATAACGGCGCCCGTGCCCGTTCTTTTTGTAGTCCGGTGAAGCGGCATTCCGGCGGGAGACTGTATCGGATACGCGGCCCGTCGCTTCGCCTCCTGATGACCGTTATGCAGAACGCCACACGCGGCGACTCGGGCGACCGGGTGCCGAGGCTCGCATTGGGCAGGGACGAGCGTCACGATCCGCGTCCGCTTGCATCCGTTCCGCGCACACAAAATGTGCCGGCGGTTCAGACGAACGGTGCCCCGGGCGGGAGAGCCCGAGAGGGGCAGACGGCGAAAGCGGCGGCCTTAGCCGCTGATTCTCCGTCGTGCATCGGTCGTCAGCTCGGGCGGCACTAAACGCCTCTCGGCTTTGCGATAGCGCGACGCGACCGGCAGCAGCGAAGACGGTAGCGAAGATGGTGCGGGTGAGGATCGCCCCGGGCCGTTCCGGCACGATCCGAGTCGCCCGGGCGTATAGAGGGACCGCACGCTGCCGACCTACTGGCGCGACGTGTTCGACTGCAACTGGCTACGCCCACGACACACCGCCTTCGACTCGGGCCGGGCCCCGACCGTGACAGCATTGAAGCATCCGCGCCGCCGCCGGCTCGAGCGCCGCGACCGGCAGCGGCCGCATTTCCGGCATATCATCCATACAAATCCACACGCGACGCATGTCAGAATCCAACTCCTCCAATCTCTTTCAGGGAGATGGAGGCGCACCGGACCTTCCAGACACGAGTGAGCTCGAGGGTGGGCTCTCTATCGATCGAGTCTTCTCGACCGAAGGGGAGCACCCGTTCGAATCGTGCGAGTGGGAAACCCGGGATGCCTCGATCTCCAATCCATCCGGGGACACGATCTTCGAGCAGAAGGACGTTGAGTTTCCCGCACACTTCAGTCAGCTGTCGACCAACATTGTTGCCAGCAAGTATTTTTACGGCGACAACGACAAGGGCAACGGCTCCCCGGAAGACGGACTCCGGGAGTACTCGTTGAAGCAGCTGGTTGACCGCGTCACGCGGACCATCACCGACTGGGGGAAGGAGCAGGACTACTTCGCCACGGAGGAAGACGCGGAGACGTTCTACGACGAGCTGACGTGGCTGTGCACGCACCAGCACGGAGCGTTCAATTCGCCCGTCTGGTTCAACGTGGGCCTCGGCCAGCAATATGGCGTGCGAGACACCGGAGACAAAAAGATCTTCGGATGGGACTTCGACAAAGAGGACATCGTGAAGGTCGACCCGTACGTCCACCCGCAGGCGAGCGCGTGCTTTATTGTAGACGTCGAAGACTCGATCGACGGGATCTGGGAGACGATGGGCGAGAGCGCGCGTCTCTTCAAGTTCGGCTCTGGCGTTGGTTCCGACTGGTCGACGCTCCGCTCGACGAAGGAGAAGCTGTCCGGTGGCGGCGTTCCGTCCGGGCCGGTGAGCTTCATGGAGGTGCAGGACGCGACGGGTGGCACGATTAAGAGCGGTGGCAAGACGCGCCGTGCGGCCATCATGCAGACGCTCAAGTGCTGGCACCCCGACGTGATGGAGTTCGTCGAGGTCAAGCAGAAAGAGGAGAAGAAAGCGTGGGCGCTCATCGAGCAGGGCTACGACGGCTCGTTCAACGGCCCGGCGTACGGCTCGGTCGCGTTCCAGAACGTGAACCAGAGCCTCCGCGTCACCGACGAGTTCATGGAATCGGCCGACCGCGGCGAAACGTATCCGCTGCGCACGGTCACCACGAACGAGGTGGTCGAAGAGATCAAGGCGCGCAAGGTCCTCGACAAAGTTGCCGAAGGCACGCACGTTTGCGGCGATCCCGGCCTTCAGTTTGAGGACACGATTCAGAAGTGGCACACGTGCAAGAACACGGACCAGATCAACTCCAGCAATCCGTGCTCGGAGTACATGTTCTTGGACAACTCGGCCTGCAACCTGGCGAGCCTGAACCTGCGCAAGTACCAGAATGACGACGGGTCGATCGACGTGGAGCGTCTCCGCGCCGCCGCCCGCATCTTCATTACCGCGCAGGAGATCCTGGTCGATAACGCCGGCTACCCGTCGGAAGACATTGCCCGCAACAGCCACCTCTTCCGTCCGCTCGGACTTGGCTTCGCGAACCTCGGTGCCCTGCTGATGGCGATGGGCTTTCCCTACGATAGCGACGAGGGTCGCGCCGTGGCCGGTGCCGTCCAGGCGATCATTCACTGCGAAGCCTACGGCCGCAGCGCCGAGATTGCAGCGAACGAAGACATCGGCCCGTTCGACGGTTATGCCGAGAACGAAGAGCCTTTCCTCGATGTCATGCGGATGCATCAGGCCGCGGTGGAAGACATCGACCGCGACCTCTGCCCGGGCGACCTCCTCGACGGTGCCCGCGAAAGCGCTGCCCGCATGGTCGCTCTCGGCGAGCGTCACGGCTACCGCAATGCGCAGGCGACCGTGATCGCGCCGACCGGCACGATCGGGTTCTACATGGACTGCGACACGACCGGCATTGAGCCGGACATCGCCCTGGTGAAGTACAAGCTGCTTGCCGGGGAAGGCGAGGGCATGATGAAGATCGTGAACCAGAGCGTTCCGGTCGCGCTCGAGCGCCTCGGATACAACGAGGACGAGCGCAAGGCCATCATCGAGTACATCGATGACAACGACACCATCGAGGGCGCACCGCTCCTGAAGGATGAGCACCTGCCGGTGTTCGACTGCGCCTTCAAGCCGAACAACGGCGAGCGGTCAATCCATCACATGGGTCACATCCGTATGATGGGCGCCGTGCAGCCGTTCGTCAGCGGCGCGATCTCGAAGACGGTCAACATGCCGGAGGATGCGACGGTGGAAGACATCGCCGACGCGTACCTCAAGAGCTGGGAGCTCGGCACCAAAGCCGTCGCGATCTACCGCGAAAACTCCAAGCGGAGTCAGCCGCTGTCGACGTCCGAAGACGGCAACACGCAGAAGTCGGACAAGCAGAAGGCTGCGGAAGCCGCCGAAGCAGCGAAGGCTGCCGACCCGTCCGGCGACGGTGCGGTGACGCAGGAGCCGGAGATTCAGGAGAAGGTCGTCTACAAGCCGACGCGCAAGCGTCTGCCCGACGAGCGGCCGTCCATCACGCACAAGTTCTCCATCGCCGGTCACGAGGGATACCTCACGATCGGGCTCTACCCGGAGAGCGTGCAAAATGGCGGCGCGGGGCGACCCGGTGAGATCTTCATCACAATGGCCAAGCAGGGCAGCACGCTGGCCGGCATGATGGACGCGTTCGCCACCAGCATCTCCATCGCGCTGCAGTACGGCGTGCCGCTGGAGGATCTGTGCCGCAAGTTCAGCCACATGCGCTTCGAGCCGAGTGGCTTTACGAACAACAAGCAGATCCCGATCGCGAAGTCGATCATGGATTACATCTTCCGCTACCTGTCCATCAAATTCCTGGATCAGGAGCTGGAACCGGATGTCGCCTCAGATGAGGAGGTGACCACGGACCCTAATGAGGCCGCTACGGAGGCGTCGCGCCGTAGCGGCCCGGCCGTCGACACCACGCAGGCCGAGCTCGACTTCGGCGACGTGGACGACGCTACTGCCGAGGAGCAGGACGAACTGATCGGTCAGACCGTGGAGGCCTTCATGGACGCCGCCACGTCGGGGAGCAAACCGGCGGAGGCCCAGGCCATGAAAAACGCCACCGAGGAGACCTTCCAGAACCAGTCCGACGCTCCGCCGTGCCCTGAGTGCGGCAGCATCACGGTCCGCAGCGGCGCATGCTACATGTGCCCGAACTGCGGCGCCAGCACGGGATGCGGATGATCTGTGACGGGGGTTGCTGTGCGTTCGAGTGCGGCAGACCCTCCGCAGCATGCTCAAGATGAAACGCAGACGCCCGGTTCTCCGCGAGGAGGGTCGGGCGTTTTGCGTTGGTGTCGGTTGGGTCCATCCCGTTCCCCTGGCACGTATACGTTGTAGGGCGCATCGCCATGCGCCCGTTATCGGCCGTGTTTTTCCCACCAACGTTGCGGGTTCAGGCGGATGTACCGGCGTGTAGACCGCCATTCGCGTTCGTTCCGCAGGACGCGGTCGTAGAAGTTGCGTTGCCAGATTCGGACGTTGGGCTGGATGTCGCACTCGGCGCGGATCCGGCGGGTGACGGCTCCCTTAAAGCCGGCCATGATCGAGGACAACGAATCCGGCGGCCGGTAGGCGACGCCGTGTCGTTCCGGATCATGCCTTCTTGCGCGCAGGCTCTGGGCATTGCCGGCATCGGGCGGCGCGAGGGGACGCCATCGGTAGCCCCGTGGCGAGACCTCCGTGACGCCCTCCGGCACGAGGCAGAGGATGCCGTGGACGTGTTCCTGCATGACGACAAAAGCATCCAGCACGACATTTTCCCGCAGCGTCTCGGTCCGGTACCACTCGTCCCGGACAATGTCGCCGGCGGGCGAACAGTGCATGACGCCGTCTCGAATCGAGCCGAAGAGAGGTCGACGTCGATGCGTGCAGACCGTCACGAAGTAGGCCCCGCGGGAGCGATAGTCGAAGTTGGGATGCCGCAGGCTGTTCTTGCGTCCTGGGAGATCCGGGCGAGGCATCGATGCAGCAGGATATGAGAGACAGGGACGGCGTCTGTCTCTAAGACCCCTGCGGGCCGGAAATCATAACACACGTTCGTTTCTGCGTCGCGGGTAGCCAGGCACAGGTTGCGTGCTGGTGGACATCCCCGGGAGGGACGCATTTCCCAGAACGATACAGCATTAGTCTGACGGATCGGTATCCGGCCGGCCGAGTCTGGCGATCGGGAAGCCGTGAAATCGCTCGTCGAGGTC
>JAAAOT010000015.1 GCA_009908725.1 Bacteroidota bacterium
GGTGTAGAGTGTTGCGACCAAAGCCTCCTTTGCGTAGTGCTCATCAACGCCAAGGTCGTCCCGGTCTGGAAGATCGATAGTAACTTTCATAGCAGGTAGCGAAGCGATCAAAACATCGTTGCTCCATAAACGGCAGCAACAGGCGAACGGTTCGTCGACGCGATATAACGGCTGGTGCTCACCGGTGGTGGTCATGCCACGGCTAGCGGTGAACAAGAGAGACGCGGCGGTTCGTTCAGAGCGCACACCGACACCGTCCGGTGCAACACCGGGCTATACCAACGTTTCGTTCTCACGGTAGGTGCTCCAGGTCGTCCAGGTCCTTTCGCGTACCGCTCGCGCGCTTATTCGCCTTCCGGCTTTCCAGGTCAATCAGGCACGTTTCCACATCGTCTAGTCGATCCGTCACTCGCTTCGGTTAGCATGTCTTGAAATCCACGCCACTGATGCTCGTCAGAAGCTCAATGCGAAGCGGGGGATGGCCCATGCGCACGACCCGATCGGGCAAAACAAGATCCAGCTTGCGCGTTGGAACACTGAATCCAAACGAGCTCAGCGGTGTGACAAGTCGTTGACCGTTCTCCTTCGTGGGCTTGATCAAGATCCGTACATCTGATACCTGACCCGGATCCCACCCGAGTCTTCGGTATCGTGGCGGGGTACCTGTACTGGAGGTGGGGACTGGAGACGGCGATCCTCGCCCACGCCGGTGCACACGTTGTTGTGTTTGTCGGGGCAATCCTTCCTGTTCCGTTCTAATTCTGTGCTTGCCCTCAGCACGAGGTCTTCCACGAGGTCAAAACTGTAATCGGCCGCTACGGATGCGTTTGCGACCGTTCGTCGCGCTCTGCGTCGTCGAGGCTGCGCCGTGCCTCCCGGTCGGCAAGGCGCTGCATGTATCGGGGAGTAGGCAAATTCCGGCGTAGCCTATCACAACTGGTCCCAATTCCCACCATCTCATAAATCCAAGGGGCTCTGTTCGAAGCGACGTGGCGAGGAGATAGGAGTGAATGCACGCAGCGATGTGGCCCACAAGTAAAGGGGTTGCCATGCCGTGCAATGTGGCCAGCATTATGTCGGCAACGATCCGTTTATGCCCGTGAGAGAGCGTCTTGTAGAGATCTTTATTCGGCATGTGGAGGTTCCGTACCTGCTCCAGGTTTCGGGCTGTCGAATAGACCATCACATACACGAGTATGAGGACGCCCGAAGCAAGAAGAGGGAGAACTAGCCAACGCAGGAGCGTCGTGTCCCAGTAGGTCACCGTCGACGTGCCGACATGCTTCGGAATTTGGTCGGGTAGGGACGGATACACCCACAGGCCTCCGACAAAGAGTAGGAAAAGCAGGGCGAGATTGATGGTCTGGACCGCTCGAGAAAAGCGTCGTTCATGCATGAGGCGTGCGTTTGTATTTGATTCCGTCGACGAAATTTAGGCCTCACCGCACTCGTCATCGACTGCTGCGGTCGTCTCTTTTTCGGCGACGCGTTCGATGTGCATCAGCCCCCATCTGTCGCAGTTTGTAGGGAGTGAGCATACCGGTAAGTTTACCCGTGGAAACTTGCGGCACAGCTTTCCGAACGAGCAGCAGAGGCGCCAATCTACTGAGCAAACGTAGGACGCATACGCTTTGCGTCAAGTGCAACGATAGGGTGGACAGCGCAGAGACACGTCTTCAGAAAAGTGACGACTGCAGTATCCATCCCGGTCCGCTCCTCGTTCCTTTGCCAGGACACAGTCAATCCATGCTTCCCGCTCGGAGGATAGCACCTTCAGGTCCCATACGCATGCCCCGATTCCGCATGGGCCACGTCCTCAAATTCCGGGTTGTTCGTATCAGGGGAGAAGTACACGTGGCGCTTCAGCATATTTCCACCCGTCCACCAATTGACGAGCACAAAAATACTTTCCGTGCTTCGCGGACAATCAATACGGCTACGCCTCGCCGGCAAGATGTTTTGTGGTCTGCACAAGCGTCGGACTCGGGGTGTTACCTTTTGCTGAAATACCGTAGGTCTTGGCGCGCCACCCACCGAGAGTAGAAAGTTACAAATCGGATTGGTCGCCTGGCATAAAAGCCCGCAAACTCTAAACGAAGGTTTACTACGACTCATCCATCGCGTTAGAAGTTGAAACCGTATAACGGTCGAGTTCAGGTGCGCGGGATACGGTTAGCACAATTTCGAAATACAACCAATGCACGACGACAAAAAATCGCCTACATGTGCAGAGTGGATGCGTCCCGCGTAACTTGTATCGATGTGTTATTCTCCCACATCACTTCCCTTCGATGGCTTCTTTCACCCGGGAGAGATGTTTTTCCTTTCGAAGCTGATCGTCTGTAGCGATGATCGTTCCCGTCTCGTCAACCAAAATCGGCCGAGGAAAACCTGTCAGTTCAAACGTCGCTCGCACCTGCTGATCACCCTCTCGGTCGACAATCGTGTGCAGCCACGGCATTGGATACCGGTTCCGGCGAAACTGGCGGATGTCAGAAGCACGGTCCCTAAACGATATGCTCAAGATTTTAAATCCTTCATCGTGGAACTTCCGATACGCCTCGTGGAGATATGGCATCTCTTCGATACACGGACCACACCATGTGCCCCAAAAGTCGATCAAGTACACCGTTCCCTCCAGTTGTTCATCGTCATAGGTTACCGCCGAATCTCCGAATGCTTCGAAGGAGAAGTCTGGAACCGGACGACCGGACTGAACGGCGCGTTCCTTTGAAAACGTGCGCCGAAGCTGTTCCGCCTGGCGCGAGTCGAAATGGTGAGTCATCATCTGATCGTAATACGACCACTTCCTTATCTCGTCCCCATTCTGATGAGCCATGTGCACAGCCGCATACCGGAAATGCCGTTGCACATCTGAGTCGGAATGCGTTTCAATTACACGATCCATGTAGGCGCGAACCTGTGATGCAGCCCCTGCGCGCCGGGCAATGGAGAAGATTAAATTGGAGGCTCCAACATTGCCCCATGCCTCGAATGACCATAACGGAGACGTTGGCCGGACCTCGCGGAGGACTTGCCTAGCCACAGTAGAATCGGCTTCGGTCGGCTGAAGCTCGTCGAAGTAGCGGAGCAGCATCCACTGCCGCACAATCGGATCGCCCTCCTGCTGGATCCGCTGCTTAAACGACTCCTGCACACGTCCGATCAAGGTCCGTATTGAGTCGCGGTTTGACCGTGCTCGTATCCCTACATCACGTTCCAGCTTTTCGACTTCCAAATATACGGAAACGACCCGCTGAACGGACCCATTTCTCGCTCGAAGCGCGAACGATGCGTCGCCATCCGGGAGACGAGAGGGATCAAAGGCGAGCGTCGTCTCTCTTCCTTCTTCCCGCTCGATCACAGAGATGTAATCGCTGGAGACATCCCAAAATGGTCCGGCAGCATCAAGATAGTACCGGCTGGCCGAAGTGCCGGCGATCCGAGCGTGCCTGTTGCCTGGAGCCTTCTTGACGCCGACGACCTGGTAGGCAATAGTGTCGCTAGAGGCTTGCACGGTTCCTGCCAGCATTCCGTCTGTTTGCCTAGTGACAACAGCGGCGCCCTTCTCCGTCGAGAAGTCGTTGAAGTCGCCGATGACACGGGCCCGATCGAGAGAAGGTTGAACGCCGATCGCGCGGAGCCGGATCTCAAGATCGAGGGGCGTCTTATCACGAGCCATGAGCGGAAACTCCTGCGTCTCGTGATGAACGCCCATCGCGTACATCCCATAGCCCCCGGAGGTCGGCAGGGTAAACGCGAAACGACCCAAGGAGTCCGCCGCCACCACCATGGTCGTATCAACCGGCCCCGCATCGACGACCAGGTGCGCCTGCATCATCGGTTCCCCATCGCCTCCGAGGAGCACCCCACGTACCGGAACCTGAGCGTGAACAGAAGAGGACGTAATAACAAGTCCGATAACCAACAGAACTGGGAGGTAGAACCGCATTATGTGCCTCGATGATAGGACAAGGGGTGAGGAGCAGAACGTGTAAATTCAGGCACGACCGGCTTTGAAACGCATGAAGAGAGCATCGGAAGCACTAACTTCCAAAATGGCAACAGCGCGTCGTCGGATGCAATGGTTGTTGTACACGCGTACTAAATTACCTGCCCTGATATGACGCCACATCCTGCATCTTCGGCATTCGGTCTTCTGTGAGGCGCTTGAAAGTGCCTTCCGGTCTTTGATAAGGCCAGAGATCGTCGTAGAACGAGTCTTACTCGCTGCGAAGCAGGACTAAGTCGAGGTCCTCTACATTCGCATTATTGTTCTCAGGAGGCGCATACTCGGGGACGTATTGCTGTCCCCCGAATCTGCCAAGCGGCTTCGACCACATCTCACCCTCCAAATCATAGCGGTAGGCAACGAGGGTATCAGGCTCAAGCAGGTATCCCCGAACGAGAAGTGAAAGGGTATTCGGTGTACAGTCGGTCACCGAGTAAGAGAGGGATTCGCCCGACAAGGTGTGCTCTCCTCTCACTGAGCGCTTTTCACCCGTATCAACGTCTAGGTAGTCAAAGTCATTTCCCGAATTAACGAGTAGGAAATCCCCGTTTGGCGACCACGAGATTCAGGAACAGCGATCTTCATTTTCGGCGACGGGTTGAGTCCTTAATATTGTAATATTTTGTAATCCGGGTGGTGACTAGAAAAAGCCACCGCGTTCTGTCAGATTGGGAATGCGACCAAACATTCACCCACTGACATACTTGCGATGGCTACCTTTGAGATTACAATCGACGACAACAAGATCCAAGACCTTCTCCAAAGCGATCAGGGTCTATCGGCGCTGCTCGGGCCGATCCTGAACCAGGTGCTGGACGCCGAGATGACCGACCACCTGCAGGCGGCCCCCCACGAGCAGACCGATCGCCGCCAGGGCTACCGGAACGGCTCGTATGAGCGGCAGCTCACCACTCGGGTCGGTACGCTGGACCTTGAGGTGCCCCGCGACCGGGAAGGCACGTCCAGACCGCTCTCTTCGACCGGTACCAGAGGTCGTGACGGACGTGTCCGTCTGAAGGCGCTGGTGCTTGCCTTGATGCAAATGGTGGTACAGGGCGTTTCCACGCGCCGCGTCAAGAAGATCACGACCGAACTCTGCGGCCGGGAGTTTACCCGCTCCACGGTCTCGCGCCTCTGCGAAGGGCTGGACGAACAGGTGAATGCCTGGGCCCAGCGTCCACTAGACGGGCAGCCGTACCCCTTTGTGCTTCTTGACGCGATGCAGGTCAAGGTGCGCCGGCAAGGCGCGATGCGAGCGACGACGGTCATGCTCGGCGTCGGCATTGGGGCCGATGGGCAGCGCGAGCTTCTGGGGCTGCATCTGGCGTACGGCGAGACGGAAGGCGGCTGGCACCGGTTTATCGAGCGGCTGAAGGCGCGCGGCCTCTCGGGCGTACGTGTGGCCACCAGTGACGCTCACGAAGGCCTCCGGCAGGCGCTGCACACGGCGTTCCCTGGGCTGATCTGGCAACGGTGTCAGGCCCACTTCCGCCGCAACGTGATCGACCAGACGCCGCCTCCGCTCCGGGACCGGATGCACGACCGGCTCGACGCGATTCTCACGACGTCCTCCCCTACACCCGCTCGCGAAGCGCTGGAGGCAACGACGGACGCGCTGGAGGGAGAGGCTGAGACGGCGCTGCGCGTTCTTGAAGCTGGCTTCGACGACGCCACTGCGGTGCTGGCGCTTCCCCCAAAATACCGAAGGCGCCTGCGGACCACGAATATGGTCAAGCGCCTGATCGAAGAGATCCGTCGGCGCGAGCGGGTGGTCCGGATCTTCCCGAGGATGGAGGCTGCGCGTCGGCTCATCGGGGCGCGCTGCGCCGAACAGCACGAGGAGGGGTCGACCGGACGCCGCTACCTCACGATGGAGGCCTTCTTCGACTGGGAGCATGCCAAGACGCACCCCGACCGAGCTGCAACAGCTCTTCCTCAGGCTGCATAATCTGACGATCCTGACAGAACGGATTTACACAACATTCGGAACTTTATCTTTATCTTTTTCCTATCCAAGTGGTAATACTTTTGTTAAGACTAAAATCTACACCCGTGTTTATGTGTTAGAGCTTCAACAAGTGTACTGTCACGATGAAAGAGGTTGATTTTCAGCCGGAGTTTCCCAAGTTTATCAGCTGGGCCTTTTCCCGCTCGATTAATTTTGCTACCATCGAATAGAGCTCAAAATTGCCGGAATACTCTGGCCTTCATTGACACGGGAGGCCGATTAACTTTTTTCAGTCTTTAACCAGACGGCGTTACATCATTAGTCTTCTGTCTAAGACATTTATTAATTGTATACATGAAAATGAAAAGTACAGTAAGAGTATTAAGTCTGACAGTAATTCTTATTTGCCTGTTTACAAGCTGTTTTTTGGAGACTGACTCCGAAACCGTAAACACCGACGATCCTGATGTAGGCAGCGGAGATGGTCCGCTCAAGGCGTTCCCCGAGGCGCAGGGCTACGGCGCCGAGACCGTGGGCGGGCGCGGGGGCGAGGTCCTTTTCGTCACAACCCTCGACGACGGTGAGCAGCAGGGCACGCTCCGGTGGGCGCTCTCGCAGGAGTATCCGCGCACGATCGTCTTCCGGGTCGCGGGGAACATCCATCTCGACAGCGATCTCGTGGTCAGCGGCCCCGAGCAGGGATACGTGACGGTCGCCGGCCAGACGGCGCCCGGCGACGGCATCACGATTACGGGGGGACGGTTCGTCCTCTACAACACCGAACAGGTCATCCTCCGCTACTTCCGGGTCCGCCTGGGTGAATCGGGCGAGGTCGGCGGGGATGACGCGGTGGTCGGCTTCGGCGTGCAAGACATGATTGCCGACCACCTCTCCGTGAGCTGGGGCGCCGACGAGGCGTTCAGCGTCACGGCGAACGATTCGAACGCTGCGGGCAACATCACCGTGCAGCGCAGCCTGCTCGCCGAGATGCATCCCGACCATCCCACGGGCTCGGTCATGGGCTCCGGCGGAGCGTTCCACGGGGACCGGGTCGGCAACTACAGCATCCACCACAACCTGTACGCACACATCAGCCACCGCTTCCCGAACGTCGGCGGCAACGGCAGGTTCGAGGTGGTCAACAACTGGGTCTACAACTGGAACGCCCGGCTGCTGCGCACTACCCACGCCCCGCGCCTCAGCCACATCGCCAATGTCTACACCATCGGCCCGCGGCTCGGCGATCGGGACGTCACCGATCGGCTGAACAAGCACCACCCCGACAGCTACGGAACCGCGGCGATCTACACGGCGCGCAATATCATCCTGCCCGATGTCGCGACCGACCCCGCGAGCAACAACTGGGGGATGTGGCAAGTGTTCACGAAAGACACCCCCCTGGACGCGAAGTATCGCAGCGACAGCCCGCACCCCTTCGACGGGCGCCATCCGATCGCCATCGACACGCCCACCGAGGCCCGCGCGTCGATCGCCGCCGACGTGGGCGCCAACGCGCGCCTCGATGAGACTGGTGCCTGGGTACGGCGCCTCGATCATCTCGATGCCGAATACATCGCCGATGCCGAGAACCGCACCGGCCCCGCGACCTACCGCGGGCCCGACGAGTGGCAGCTGCCCGCGCTCGAGCCGGGCACGCCCTACCCCGACGCCGACGCCGACGGCATGGCCGACCCCTGGGAGGCCGCGCACGGTCTGTCCACCGCAAGCGCCAACGATGCGGCCGATCGCGACGGGGACGGCTACACCAACCTCGAGGAGTTCCTGAACGGGACGACGCCGTGAGCGCCAGCTCGGCGGCACGCGAGCTCGGTCGCGTGCAGATCGCGAGCCTTGCGTGTTGTCCGGGAAACAGCCACTCTGCTCCCGCGAACCAATCGCGCGTGAAAGAGCCTCGTTGCAGGACGCGAGGCCGCGCCCGCCGGCAACCGATACGGACGCGCTTGACCACGCCGCCTGGCGGCGGGCCTCGCCGGACTCGCCGCAGCGCGCGGATGGTGCTCGCCTCGGACCCATTGGCCGCATGTGCTCTGGGCTACGACCGCGGCTCACAGACGCCCTCGGGAGGCGCAGATGACTCGACTTCCCCGACCCATGCTCGCGGCGGCGCTCGTGCTGGCCGGCTGCGGCGGCAGCGATGGCAGCGCGGATCCCCCTGCAACGGCCGCACCGGGCAGCGATGACGGACCGCTCAAGGCGTTCCCGAGCGCGTACGGAGGTGGCGCCGAAGTCACTGGGGCCCGCGCCGACGACAACGCCGTTCTGGTGATCATCGACACCCTCGATCGCGACGCGCCGCTCACATACGACGCTGCGGCCGACGTCTACTCCGGGGGGATCCGCGCCGCGTTCACCGACGAGCTGGACGGCCGTGGTCGCTACATAGTCTCGAACGTCTCGGGAGTGATCGACGGCGGGCTGCCGAACACCGTCGATGGCAGCGAGCTGACCTTCGGCTCGTGGATCCACTTCGACGGCATCGACAACGTGACTTTCTTCGGACAGTCCGCGCCCCGAGGTGGTCTCACCCTGCATCGGGACTTCCTGCGGGTGGTCCGGAGCGAGAATTACATCGTCCGCTACCTGACCGTGCGCCCCGGTCTCATCCAGGGCACGCCGATCGGAGACGACCGCCGCAGCACGCCGATAAAGATCGGCGCCGAGGGGGTGATCGTCGATCACTGCTCGATCTCATGGGGAGGTGAAAAGGGGCTGATCGCGGGCATGTGGCGCGAGAACGAGTCGCTAAAGAACACCACGGTGCAGCGGTCGCTCGTCGCCGATAGCGCTACGCTAGGCTTCAGCGTGAACGGCGGGGGCAACGCGGAAGACTGGGCCGGCGGCGGCAACGTGACCTGGCACTACAACCTGCTCGCTGGGAAGCATCGCACTCCGAACCTGGGCGGCTTCGACGGGCTCGGGGTCATCCAGAACAACGTGGTGTTCTCAAGTGGCACCAAGCTCGCGACCGTTTACCACGGAACACCGCAGGTGAACCTGCTCGGGAACTACTACCGGATCTTCACCCGCAGCGGCACGACCCTGAACCAGTGGCGGGACCTCGGCGACGGCGCCCCTCGGATCTACGCGGCCGGCAACTACTACGAGGACGACACCGGCGTCCTGCTCAGTGGCGCGCCCGGTGAGGACAATCGCATCCTCTGGCAGTACCTCGGAGCCGGCGGCCCCCTGCCCGACCGCGTCTTCGCCGACACGCCGAACGAGCCGAGCGTGCCCGGTCCGATGGCGCACCCGGCTCCGTTGCTGGACGCCGCCGAGGCACTGGACGCCGTGCTCGACGACGTCGGCCACAACGCCTATCTCGACGACGACGGCCGCCCCGCGCGCTTCCAGGACAGCTACGACCTCGACGCCATCGCCGACGCGCGCGCCGGCTCGCTGAGCTTCCGGCGATACTCGACCGACTGGGTGCTGCCCAGCATCCCGGAGGAAACCCGGCCCGCGAGCTACGACGCCGATCGTGATGGCATGAGCGACGCCTGGGAGCGCCGCATTTTCGGGGATCTCTCCGAGGGCTACCGCGGCGATCACGACGGCGACGGCTACACCAACATCGAAGAGTACATGAACCAGGTGGACGCGCTTTGACGGTCTCCCGCGGCCAGCCGGGCCTCGCGTGAGTGCACGCCCCGGGCGGGTCGCGGGCGGCTACCGCACACCTGTCTCCGTGCACGTCGCCATCGCCACACCCCGCCGCGTCGCAGCGCGCGCCGGCACGCGGCTCGGGAGCGGTACCATGGCGTCTCACCGAAGGTCACGATGTCCCGGCTCACCACCTCCACCTCGATGAACGCAGACTCCACGCACTGCGCGTGGAGCGCTCTGACGACCACACCACGTTCGAAGTCCGTCAAGGTCGGGCCGGCAAGTTGAAGGACGCCGTATCCGCGATACCCGTACACGTACGAGAAGACGGGTCCGGGCCCGCCGCGGCGTTGATCTGATCATCAGGGTCGCTTCGAAGGGAGCACGGTTGCCGGGCTCGAACAGGCCATCGACGCAGCGATCTTCACGGATCAAGACCGCTCGGCTCGTCTCCTCCAGGAGCGAGGAGATCGGCGTCGGGGCCGCCGCGCCTCGGTCGAGCACGCGCGAGACAACCGAGATTCCCACCTCCTGAGAAGTCAATCGCGTTTCGGCACGCGCGGATCCGAATCCGTTTTCACGAAGCCTAATAGCGGCTAGTTCGCCCGCTCAATCGAGACGTCTGATCAATTTCTGCCCAGATAGGCTGCTGGCAGACCTGCGACATCTGGCAATCCGCCCAGAATCGCATACGTTTGGAAGCGGGGGTGTCAGCCGGGACTGAGTAGCTGTGCCGCTGCTACCTGGCCCTTGAGGAACCGTCGCTCGAAGTCCTTGGCGGCGTTGCGCATGGTTTTGACATTGCCGACAAACGCGTGGCACCGACTCTGCTGCTCTTTGCGGATGAACCGGACGTAGTGGTCGGGATCGACGCGCAACCGCTGGAGGATCGGCGGTGGGTGGTCCGGAGTCTTGCCGGGCTTGCCCTCGATGATCGCCCGGCCGGACCAGTCGACGAGTTCCAGGTATTTGGAGACCGAGTAGGGAGCCGCGCGTTCCGCGTCGACGCTGTCCTGGTCGCTGAACGGCGCCAGCCGGCCGATGGCGGCCTACAAGATTCGCCGGAAGCTGCTCCATCGCTTTCGGGTCTTGGTCGGTGACCTCTGAGTTCCGCTCGAGAATGCGTCGCTGGACCGAGGTGTAGTCGGACTCTTCCGGCGTCTCGGCCATCGCAGCACGAATCGGGTTGAGATCGACGTACGCCATCGCCGCGATCACCGGGGCTTCGTCGAGCAGCGCGTGGCTCTTGAAACGACCCTCCCAGAATCGACCGGTGACGATCATAGCGATTTCAAACGTCCCCTGTGCCCTCGCCAGTCGTTTGTTTAGCATGGAGGGACGGCTTGGGGAACTTGGCTTTACCCCGATAAAGTGGAAAGTCGTATCCTACCCATGGACGTTCTCATCAACGACTCTCCTCTTATGTCCCGTTCCCAGCCGTACCCACCCGAGTACCGCCAGCAGATCCTGGATTTG
>JAAAOT010000227.1 GCA_009908725.1 Bacteroidota bacterium
GTATAGCCCGCTCAAGCAGGCTCCCCACACCGCGGAGCTGATTGCGCGCGACGACTGGGAGCTCCCTTACAGCCGCGAACGGGCCGCCTTCCCCGCGGAATGGACGCGGAGCGACAAGTTCTGGCCGACGGTCCGCCGGGTCGACGATGCCTTTGGCGACCGAAACCTCATCTGCGCCTGCCCGCCCATGGAGGCATACCAGACCGACGATGAGGAAGACCTCGAGGCGGCGCTCACGGCATAAGCTATCTCACGTTACCGAAGTCACCCGACCGAGTGCTCCCGTGCCGTCACAGGAGCACTCGGTTTTTCTTTTCTCGGAAACCGAAAACGGACTACGGCCATGAGTCAGGGAAAAATCTGGGCGATCGCCGCGGCCATTATTCTCGTGGACCTTGCCGTGTTTATGGTCCCCATCGTACCCATCGTGGCAGCCTACATCCTCATCGCGCGCCCGCCATGGTTCAAGACATTCATTGATGACGTATACAAGTCGTCATGAAGCGCGTCGACACAAAACAAAAAGGGGCGATGTATCGCCCGTCAGTTGCTTCGCCTGTGAAACGAAATCGGAAGGGTGAGGTGGACCCTCACGGGTGTACCATCCTTGAACGCCGGTAGAAACCTGGTTTCCCGGACAGCGCGCAGCGCCTCCCTGTCGAGGAGACGATGCACCGATTGCGTCACTTTCAAGTCCGTCGGGACGCCTTCCTTCGACACGATGAACTGCACGAAGACCTGGCCTTCGATGCCTTTCCTTCGAGCCTCGCGCGGGTACCGGATATCGCCTTGCAGCGCTTTCAGCCCGCCGATCAGGCGCGGCATTTGGTCCGGCACCTGAACCACCGCTCCTCGCGGAAGGTCATCAGCCGTCTTCGCTTTCGCTGGATTCGGGTCCGCTGTCTCTTGGTCCGCCGTCTCCTGGTCCTCAAGTCCAAACCGGAGCGGGAGTGTCAACCGCGTCCGTACGGCCGCCCCGTCTTTCCTTCCAGGCGTAAAGTTCATCGTCTGAGCAAACCGCCGAGCTTCCTCATCGAGCAACTCGTGCACGCCTTTGAGCACTACGACATTGGTGGGACGTCCATCGGGCTCCACGACCATTTGAACGTACACGCCCCCCTCAATCCCGGCTTCCCGCGCAGAATCCGGATACGTCAGCGGCGTGGAGGCGCTATCTTCCCTCTGAATTATCCGGGGCAGCTCATCTACAATCGTGAATACCGTGGACGTTGTGTCGCGTTGCGCGACAGCGGGCACCGAACTGACGAACAACAGAAACACGATCATGAACCCAACCCCGTGTGCGGCTCCGGTCACGCGGTTGAAAAATAACCCTTTGGGGCTTCAATAACTAGAATCATCATCATGACGAGACGCAACGTAGGGTAATCGCGAGCGCTGCAACGAGATCTTGGGATGGGTAGAGACCCCGCCCAGACCGATCAAGAAGGGTCCCCATTCCGTCTGCGAATAAGATAGCACGCAGGAAAACAATTCGCATGCTTCGATACCCCCGTATTCAAATATAAATACACCAGAGAAGTAGATTTGTCTGCCGGGACAGTTTCTCTGGATCGCGCGTCCCTCGATCATCTTCTGTCATTTGGAGATGCACTACCCGTAGCCTCGACGCGTCGTGAGTGCGCGGTTGTTCGAATCAGTCATCGACGACGTCTACGACTGACTGCACGTCAGGCCACCAGCCCGCTCTCGACGTTCTGACCGACGCACCTGCCGTGCCGCCCGACCCCGGCGACACGGCCTTTTAGATTCGCACCCCACGTCCGATCTCGGTCCACCCTGCGGATCGCGGTCGTTTTGTTTTGGGAAAATGGGGACACGTACGTCCACGGCGCTTCTTCTGCCGGCGCAGCCGCATCTGCAGGGCGCGTCCATCGATCACGCACTCCCTCCGCCGTCGTCCCTCCAGCCCCTCCAGCGCGGTCTGCGCACGAATCACGAACCGGCTCGCGAATCGCTCGACACGTCCGCCCGCCAGAGGCCTCACGCCACGGTTGTTTTACCGGCTGGTATTACAGTAACAGCGATTACGACCACGAAGAGAATTACCCAGGGCAGTCGTGACGGGCTATTCCGCCCAACAATGCCCGCAACAGGACAAAGAGCGACCTCTATTCTAAATGACGGCACGTTCATATAGTCTCGGAACCGTCCTGCGCCCAAGGCATTATATCGCCCAAGAGTTATACAGTAAGTGCCACACGTCATTCCCTTCGCCGGTCAGGTCCCACCGTTCATGACGACTCTGCTCTCTCGTCCTCACCGTCCGTTCGTCGCATCAGACGTTGTTTCCGTCCTACTTGTCGTCGTGCTACTTGTCGCCGGATGGGTACCGACGGCCGCCTCACAGACCTCGCCTGCGACGGCCGACACATTGTCTCTGTCCCTTGAAGAGGCGCTGCAGCGGGTCCGTACGGAAAGCTTCTCGGTGCGGACCGCCGAAGCGGAGCAACGAGCCGCCCGCGCGCGGAAGCAGCAGTCGATGGCCGTTTTCCTACCGCGTGTCACCGCCGCCGAGGAGGCCGCAACCACAACGGATCCGCTCAACGCCTTCGGGTTCAAGCTCCGCCAGGAAGCTGTCACCCAGGCCGACTTCGCCCCGGGGACACTGAACGATCCCGAGCGCACCGACAACTTCACGACGCGCATTCAGGTCGAGCAGCCTCTCCTGAACCTCGACGGCTTCTTCGAACGGCGGGCGGCCTCCCGGGCGGTCCGGGCGGCAAGGGAACGGACCGAACGTACACGCGAGGTGATGGCCTTCCAGGTCAAGAAAGCCTACTTCGGCCTCATCCTGGCCGGAGAACAGCTTGACGTAATCGATGCCGCGCTGGCGGCCGCACGAAAGAACGCTCGACAGGCGGAGAATCTCTTTCAGGAGGGGCTCATCACCCGGGCCGACGTCCTCGCCGCCCGCGTCCGCGTGCTCGACCTCGAAAGCCGCCGCACGGAGGCGGCCTCCCGTCGCAGCACGGCCGCCGACCAGCTCCGTTTCCTGCTGGGCATCGACACACCGGTACCGATTCACGCCACCGACGCTCTGACCCAGGAAGCCCCGCCGCAGGACACTCTCACGGCCGCCGCAGCGAACCGTCGGCGCTCCGACATGCAGGCGCTGCGCCACCGGGCCGATGCCGCCCGCCAGCAGGTGCGTGCCCGCTGGACCGCCTTCGTCCCGCGCCTCAATGCTCGCGGCACCTACGCCTGGAACGACGACACCGCCTTCGGGACAGACGCCGCCGGCTACACGGTCGGTGCTTCCCTCACCTGGAGCCTGTTCGACGGCTTCCGTCAGATCGGCCGCGCCCACCAGGCAGAGGCCGACCTCCGTCGTGCCGAAATCGCTCTGGAACGACAGTCCCTCGAGAACGAGGTCGAGATCACAGAGGCTCAGCGCGACCTCGCTGCCACCCGAGAGCGAATCCGACAAACGGAGGCAGCGGTCGAGCAGGCCGAGGAAAGCCTCCGTATCCGATCGGATCGCTACGCCGAAGGCCTCGAGCGCACGTCGGACCTCCTCCAGGCCGAAGCCACGCTCGCGGAACGCCGGCTCGCGCGGCTGCAGGCGCTCTACCGGCACAATGTGACACTCTATCGGCTGGAACTCCTCACCGAACGGACTCTGACGAGGTGAGATTGGTGGATATGATCGGGAGTGGTTAATCGGATTTCGCTTTTCACTTTCGTCTCAACCTGAACGTTCGAATCCGCTCCTACCCGCACCTCACAATTCACCTCCCCAAACCCACAATCGACATTTCAATGACTCGTACCCGCTTACTTGCTGCCCTTCTCCTCGCCTCCGCAATAACGTTTTCCGCATGCAGCTCAGAGGAGGCGCCGGATCCGCCCGATGCAGAGCCGATGTCGGTGACCACGGCTGTCGCAGCTGAATCGGCGGAGCCCACCGTCTACCGATACAGCGGCACCGTTCAGGGCGCACGCCGCATTCCACTCTCAACCAAGATGATGGGGACGATCACGTCACTCGACGTGGAAGCCGGTGACCGGGTCCGCCGCGGGCAAACGCTCGTTCAGGTACGGAGTCAGAACGTTCAAGCGCAGAAACGACAGGTCGAAGCACGACTCCAGGAAGCACGCGCCGCGCTGAAGAATGCGAAGACAACCTTCGAGCGGATGAAGTCGCTCAAGGCAAAGGATAGCGCCACACAGAAGGAGTTCGACGACGCAGAGACGGGCTACGAGCGGGCCAAAGCTCGAGTCGAAGCGCTGGAAAGCCAGCTGGCGGAGATCAACGATACGCTCGACTATTCGACCATTACCTCCCCGATCGACGGGTTCGTTGTGGAAAAACGCGCCGAAGAAGGCGCGCTTGCCACCCCCGGCCAACCGCTGCTCATCGTGGAGACGCTGGACGACCTGAAAGCCGTCGTGCAGGTCCCAGAAACCGAGATCAACCGCTTCCAGACCGGCGAGTCCGTTTCCGTATCTGTCGGTGCGGCGGACCAGGCAAAACGATCCGGCGTCGTGACACAGATCAACCAGGCAGGGAATTACGCCAGCCGTCAGTTCGAGGTGCAGGTCCGGCTCGAGCGGGAGAGCACGTCCGCGATTAAGTCGGGCATGTACGCGGAGGTGCTTTACCCGGTGCAGGACGCCCCCACGCTTACCGTCCCGGAGGAGGCCATCGTCCACCGGGGGCAGCTCACCGGGCTGTTCGCCGTCCGGGACTCGATTGCCCTCCTTCGCTGGGTTCGCGTCGGGAAGCAGCGCGGCAGTCGCATCGAGGTGCTGTCCGGCCTGAAACCCGGCGAGACCTTCGTCGCCGATGCGTCGGGCCGCATCCTGGACGGACAGACCGTTCACGCGCAGTAGCATCCCCCCTCTTTTCCCCAACCCTCTTCACGGCTCATCCCCGCAGAGCCGAGCACCGATTCAATTTCCCGATCTACCATGGCACAGACGAACGGACTCGCCGGCACCATCGCACGCGGCTTCATTAATTCGAAGCTGACGCCCCTGTTGATGGCGGCCTTTCTCGGTATCGGTCTCTACAGCGCCTGGCTGACGCCGAAGGAAGAGGATCCGCAGATCGAGGTCCCGATGGCGGACATCGCCGTCCGCTATCCCGGCGCCACCCCGCAAGAGGTCGAGCGCCGTGTCGCAGAGCCCCTGGAACGCCTCGTCACAAATATCGAAGGCGTTGAGTACGTCTATTCGACGTCGATGCCGGGGAAGGCTCTCGTGTCGGTCCGCTACTTCGTCGGGGAGCCCTCCGAGCAGAGCATGGTGAAGCTCTACGAGGAGATGCTCAAGCACATGGACCAGATGCCGCCCGGCGCGAGCATGCCGCTGATTCAGACGCGGGCCGTGGACGACGTACCTGTCCTCACGCTCACGCTTCACTCCGACCACGAGGACTACGACGACTACCAGCTCCGACGCATCGGGGAGGAAATGGCGATGGACCTAAAGGCCGTCGACGGGGTCGCGGACGTGAGCGTCCACGGGGGCCGAGAGCGCACGATGCGCGTCAGCCTCGACCCGAACCGGTTGGCCGCCTACAACATCGACCCGCCGGCCATCGCGCGGCAGCTCCAGGCAGCCAACCAGCAGGTCGATGCAGGCACGTTTGAGAAGGGCGATACGTCGTTCATGGTCGAGACCGGAGCATTCCTGACGTCGGCCGCCGAGGTCAACAATCTCGTTGTCGGCGTGCACCAGGGGAGCCCTGTCTACATGCGCCAGGTCGCAGATGTGCAGGACGGCCCGGCCGAACCGAGCCGGTACGTGTCCTTCGGCTACGGCGCCGGCCATACAACCACAGAATCGGATACCGCCGCGACGTCGGACCGGGTGGGCCTGACGCCAGCCGTCACGGTCGCGATCGCCAAACGGAGCGGCAAAGACGCCATGACGATCGCCGAGCGCGCCCTCGATAAGCTCGAGGTGATGCAGGCAACGCTCGTCCCGGACGAGGTCACGGTCACAACTACCCGTAATTACGGCAAATCAGCGTCCGACAAGGTCTCAGAGCTACTGATTCACCTTCTCGCCGCGATCGTCGCCGTCACCTTCATCGTCAGCCTTGCGATGGGGTGGCGTGGTGGACTCGTCGTGTTCCTGTCGGTCCCGATCAGCTTCGCCCTCACGCTCTTCGTTTACTACTTCTTCGGCTACACGCTCAACCGCATCACCCTCTTCGCGCTCATCTTTGTGACCGGCATTGTGGTGGACGACTCCATCATCGTGGCGGAGAATATGGAGCGACACTTCAAGATGAAGCGATTGCCGAAATTTCAGTCGGCGATCGCGGCGATCAACGAGGTCGGCAACCCGACGATCCTCGCAACCCTGACGGTCATTGCGGCCGTGCTACCGATGGCGTTCGTGAGTGGACTCATGGGGCCGTACATGAGTCCGATGCCGATCGGTGCATCCATGGCCATGACGTTTTCCCTCGTCGTCGCGCTCATCATCACGCCCTATCTCGCCTACCGCCTCATCGCGGGCGGCAACGATGAAGAGGAGGAAGGCGACGAGTCAGACTACCGCCTGGAGGACACGGTCATCTACCGCTGGTACGCATCGACCATTGAGCCGATGCTGAACAGCCCGTGGAGGCGCTGGTCGTTCATCGGGGCTACGACGCTGCTCCTGCTCGGAACCGTGTCTCTCTTTTACTTCCGCGTCGTCACCGTCAAGATGCTGCCTTACGATGATAAGGACGAATTCCAGGTCGTCGTCGACATGCCGGAAGGGACCACGCTGGAGCGCACAGACGCCGTGCTCCGGGAGATGTCGGCTTACCTCGCCCGGCAGCCGGAGGTGACGGACGTGCAGACGTACGCCGGCGACGCCGCGCCCGTGAACCTGAACGGGCTCGTTCGTCACTACGACATGCGCTCTGCGCCACACCAGGGAGACATCCAGGTCAACCTGATCTCCGCCGACGGTCGCGGCGAACAAAGCCACGCCATCGCGAAGCGAATGCGCGACCCTCTGACGGATATCGGCAGACGGCACGACGCGCGCGTCAAAGTCGCCGAAGTGCCACCCGGGCCGCCGGTACGCGCCACCCTGGTCGCTGAAATCTACGGACCCGACATGGACACGCAGATCGCCCTCGCAGACAGCGTTCGGCAGGTCTTCGAGGACACGGAGGGTGTGGTGGATGTCGATTGGCGCGTCGAAGACGACCAGACGAAATACACGTTCGACGTCAACAAAGAGAAGGCCATGCGGGCAGGTGTTTCCGCGACCCGGATCTCCGAAACCATGCGCCTCGCCGTGGGCGGGCAGGACGTAACCACGATGCACCTTCCGCAGGAACGGTCGCCCGTTGGCGTGCACGTGAAACTCGGACAGAAGGATCGTTCGAGCCTGGCCGACCTGCAAAACATCCGCGTGCAGTCGCAGACGGGTGCGATGATCCCGGTCGCCGACCTCGTCACGATCGAGGAAGGCGTGCGCGACAAATCCATCGATCGCAAAAATCAACGGCGCGTCGTTTACGTCATGGCAGACGTGGCGGGCGACATCGAAAGCCCGGTCTACGCGATGCTCGACATGGAGGAGCGCCTCGAAGACATCAAGGCGCCTGCGGGATACGACTTCAGCCAGCTGTACACCGACCAGCCGTTCGCCACGGACGGGTACTCGCTGAAATGGGACGGCGAGTGGCGGGTCACTTACAAGGTCTTCCGTGACCTGGGTATCGCCTTCGCCGTCGTGCTGCTGATCATCTATATCCTGATCGTCGGCTGGTTTCAGGACCTCCTCGTACCGTTGGTGATGATGGTCGCCATCCCACTCTCTCTTATCGGTATCGTCCTCGGCCACTGGATGCTCGGCGCCTTCTTTACCGCCACGTCCATGATCGGATTTATCGCCTTAGCCGGAATCATGGTGCGTAACTCTGTCTTATTAATCGACTTCATCAACCTCAGGCTGGCCGACGACGTCCCCCTCCGACAGGCCGTGATTGAGGCCGGCGCAGTGCGAACCCGCCCTATCCTGCTGACGGCTGGGACCGTGGTGATCGGCGCAGTGGTCATCCTCTTTGATCCGGTCTTTCAGGGTCTTGCTATCTCACTCATGGGCGGCGCCATCGCGTCGACGGCACTCACGCTCTTGATCGTGCCCCTGATCTACTTCATGCTCCGAAACGAACTCGCCGACACCGCACTGGTCGCGGAGTGACGCCTCATCCAAAAGCCCTCAGCCCCCTGCGAACCCACCACCACACGAACACCCCAACACCTTAACACGCTAACACCTTAACACGCTAACACCTCAACACCTGAACAACCCCATGAAACTCGTCGCAGTCATGAGCCTGGATTCGAACCGCGAGGCGCTCCACCGGATGTACCGTGAGCACTCGATTCAGGTGTTTAGCGAGATCGATATTAAGGGCTACCACCACACGCAGTCCCCGTCGGCCGCCGACGTGGGGTGGTTCGGACATGCCTCCCATCCAGCGTATTCGACGCTCACCTGGGCGTTCTTGCCGGCAGACCAGGCGGAACTACTGCTCGATGCCATCGCGACGCTCAACGCGGACGCGGATCCAAAGCACCCGATCCGGGCCTTCCAGATGCCGGTGGACCGCAGCATCTGAGGTCATGCCATGCGTTCGCGTCCATGCTGCCGGCCGCATGCGGCCCCTCCTTACCACAAACGTTCAGCCGACCATTCTCCATGACCGACCACCCTGCCGCCTGCCGCATCCCCTCCACCGATGAGAAGATCGTCCGCGTCCTCGCGGGTTCGGTTGTACTCGCAGGACTCGCACTCGGCTACTTCGGCCCGGCGTGGGGCTACCTGATCACCGTATTCGCTGCCTTGAACCTCATCCAGAGCGCATTTACCGGGTTCTGTCCGCCGCAGATCATCTACACCCGCCTCATCGGGGACGCCAAACAGCCGGTAAACGCGGAAACTGGCAGGGATGGCAACCGGTAATGTAACGGCATGGTTTGTTGCCTCTCAGGCGCAGACCACTCCTGCCGGCGACACCGGCCGCGCACCTACCCGTACGCCATGTCTCTCTCGCCAGATCCTTCATCCGACGCTGTGCCGGGCGCGGGCGTGCCGTCCCCGGACCGGGCCGCGTCGGCCGGCCATAACACTGGAGACCAACCGTCCCGGTCGACCCACGTGATGTGGCTTGTCGTCATTACCGTCGGCGGTGTCGCAGTAGCCACCGGCACCATCGGTCCCCTGATCGAGGTGCTCATCATGGTTGGCATTCCCCTGTACGTGATCGCACAGGGCGGACGTGCATACCTTCGCTCGGCGGCCGGACTGCGATCACGTCCGTCCTCCTCCCACCTGCTAACGGCGGGTCGCTACATGGTGCGTGCCCTTCCTAGCTTCGGCGGCGGATTCTACGGCCTCGTCGCCACGATCACCTTTCTCGCTTACCAGATCCGCGAGGTGGGAGACTCCGCCTGGTTCCAGCCCGATGCCTGGGGCGGGGCCGTTTCGCGCGCATCGACGGATCCCTTCGCGTTCCTCACGCAGGACCTGGCCATGATGCTGTGGGATGTCATTTTCCCCGTCAGCGCGAACTGGATCGCCGGATTGGTTCACGCAGCGGTCTGGCCGGTCTTCGTCCTGCAGTGGGGCGGCTTCTGGGCACTCGGCGCGGTCGTTCTACTCGGCATCGCATACGCCCGGGTGATGCCCCGCGTGTGGCCGGTCGTTCTCGCCCGCGTTGCCGTCCGAGATGCCCGCCTCTCTCCCCAGTCGCCTCAAGACACCGACACTCCGACGCGCCCAAGCGGCGACGCCGGGTAATCGTGCACGGCTGCGTTCGTCCCCAGGCCGAACGAATGCAATCGCGGGATATGCAAAAAGCCGGTACCCGTGTCGGGATACCGGCTGCTCTGGCTACGTATATGTTGCTGTGATCCGATCCGTTCAGGCCGCGCGTGACTCGCCGAAGCCGAGATCCGGGCCACCCTGAAGCGACCGGTTCATGCGGTCCCACACGTCGTTGACGAATGCGTCATCCGCAGCACGGTCTTCCGGCGACTCGTCGGTATCGACCGTCGACCCGGCACCCGTGTACTCGTGGAGCGTGGATACCCGGCGGCGCAATAGGTCCTCAATGAGGCCTTCCACACTCCGCCCTTCACTGTGCGCAACCTGCGCTGCACGCTCCATGAGGGAGGCGTCGATATCTACAGGAACCGATTCAGTAGCCATGATGCTCAAGGTTGATTCGCGTGCTTCGTAGCCTCTGGTAGCACAATTTGCATGCCGTACATAAATACCGGCGGGTGTCGGGAAAAGTCCGCTGCATCGCCGTTCCTTACAAGCCGATCACACATCTGTATCCACGCTGATATTCCGCCTCAACTCGCTAAAGAGATCCCAACGTCACATTCACGAAATCGGCCTGAGGCAACGGTCCTTCGGTATACCAATGGAGCCGCAGCGCAGGATGCACATCCGCACCTGCTCCCAAAAAGCATTAGCATGAACGATCGCAGAGAAGCGAAACCGGCGAAACGACACCCGCCACCGGGAACGTGAAGACTCTGTTCGTCCCCTGACCTGTAGAGAGAGGTGAGGTCCACGCCCCGGATCCGTGATATCGTAATGCCACGCCGGGACCGGCTTCGCGTGGTTTTTCCCGGGCCGCTAGTGGGTCATAGCGTACGTCAGGATGTTTGCGCCCATTCGCAGGGCCGCCTGCCGCTTCTCGGGCGGGTTGTTGTGCACGGAGGCCGGCTCCCATCCGTCGCCGAGATCCGTCTCGTACGTGTAAAAGACGATGATGCGTCCGC
>JAAAOT010000384.1 GCA_009908725.1 Bacteroidota bacterium
GTTCTCCCGCCCCGAAACGCTCCGTCCCTCACCCATTCTCCCCTTCTCCCATTCTCCCTTTCCCAACCTCGTCGCTCAGTTGGGGAGTTTTAGCATCCGGCCGCGCTCGATCGTCTGCTGCAATTCGACCTGGTTGAGGATGGCGAGGTCTTCCGACGACATATCGTCCGGGAGCTCGCTGGGACGCACGAACTGGGAGAACGCCCGGGTAGCATCGGCCGAGCGGACGTTGACGCGGGCCGGCTCGACGTTCAACTTGGCGGGGTCGCGCAGTTCGGCAAAGCCTCGCATCGACCGTTCAAACGCGCTCTCAAACTCGCTGTAGCGTCCACCGGTCGTAAGTCCGGAGAAGCGGTACACGTCACCGTTATATGCGATGAAGTAGCTCAGCACGCGGACCTCCCCGCCCTGCTGTGTCTGCCCGCTCACGAGCAGCCGCTCGGCGTCAAGCCCGTTGATGCGTGCCCCGCCACGATCGACCGTTGTCAGGCCTTCCTGGCCGGCGAATGCGGTGGCAGCCGCGCGCGGCGACTCTTCCTGAGAAAAGCTGAAGGTCAGGTACGCCGCCTGATCCGGCTCGACAATGGCAACCTGTCGCGGCTGGTTGATAACCTGCCACCCGGCCGGATACGGGAAACGGAAGCGCAGATCCGGGTGGAAGAACGTGTCGTTCTCCGTGAAGCCCTGGCGCGGGTTTTTGCCCAGAATGATGCGCTCGATGGCATCGTAGTACGGCTCCTGGTCGATTCGGTTGGCCGGCTGTGCAACGCGCCCCTGCCACTCACGAGCGAGATTAACGATTGTGGTCTCCCGCTCGCCCGGATCGGGGTGCGTCGACTGCCAGGACGGGATCGACTGTCCCGCCTGCTCCTGTTTTCGCTTCAGCGTCTCGAAGAAATCCGCGCCCTCGGACGCTTCATACCCGGCTTTGATCGCGTATTCGACACCCAGTCGATCAGACTCCCGCTCGTTGCTGCGGCTGTATTTGAGCGAAAAGAACTGCGCTGCCTGCCCGCCGAGACCGAGAATGTTTTGCGCCGCGTCCCCGCCGAACGCCAGTCCTCCGGCTACGCCGGCGCCGAGAACGCCGAGCTGCGTCAGCTGCTGGCGAGCCGCCTGCTGCGACGCGTGTCGTGCGGCCACGTGAGCAATCTCATGCCCCAGCACGACCGCAAGTTGCGCCTCGTTATTAAGATGCGCGAGCAGCCCGCGCGTCACGTACACGTAGCCTCCCGGAAGCGCGAACGCGTTAATAATCTCGCTGTCCAGAATCCGGAACGTGAACTCCGTATCCCGAAACTTCGCCTCGGTGCTCGGACGCCGCATGTGGCTCACGGCGAGGACGTCCTGGGCGATGCGATCAACGTACTGCTGCAGCTCTTCGTCCTCGTAGACACCGTACTGCTGCTGAATCTGCTCATCGGCCTGCTTGCCGAGGCGAACTTCCTCCTCCCAGGAATAGCCCATCGCCCGGGTATTCCCTGACACCGGGTTGACACCCGTCGTGCAGGCGGGGACGGTCAGCGACAGCGCGGCCGTCATGACCAGGAGAAGCGTCCACCGGACCCAGCGGGCGCGGCGAACAGCGAGCGGGTGCGAAGAGGAGGACATCGACACAGGGTACGGTTATGAACGATCGGTATGAGATCCCGGACCGGGAGGCGTCTTCACGGATATGGAGCAGACCGCACAGGCGTCGAGGCGTTCCAATCCCCGAAAAGTCGTTACGTCTGCTGCTCCTGCACCGGGGACTCCGGCACTGTAGTCGCCGTGCCGGAGGCATCCTCGGTGGAGGCGTCGTCCCCGCGGTTCTGCTCCGGCGTGACCCGGGCAGCGCCGTCCACGCGAGTGACGTGCATTGACCCGTGCGTGGGCCGGTCAAAGTCAATGGTCTTAGCAAATGGAGACCGGCGCGTGGCCGTGATGAGGCTCTGCCCGATGACGTCCGACATCAGCAGCTCCAGGAAAACGTCCGTTCGCCGCGCGTCGAGCTTTCCGAAGGCGTCGTCCAGGAGCAGGATGGGCTGCGTGTCGAGCCGGTCAGTGAGGTACAGGTACTGCGCGAGCTTCAGCGCCATGGCAAAGGTTCGGTGCTGCCCCTGCGATCCGTACCGGCGAACTTCCAGATCGTCCAGCCGGAAGACAAGCTCGTCCCGCTGCGGGCCCACCAGCGTCGTTCCCCGCTGGTGCTCATGCTCCCGCTTACGCTCCACTTCCGACCGAAACGCCTTCTGGATCTCCGACTCCGTGGTCGACTCCTCGAACGCGTCGATCGTGTCGTACTCAATCGTCGGCTCCTCCGCGACGGCGTCGATTCGCTCGTAGGCGTCGACCAGGTATTCGCGGAAGGTGTGGAGGAACTGGTTTCGGCGGTGGATGACGCGGCTCCCGATCATGATGATCTTCTCCGTCCACGGCTCGATCAGCGCGTCGGGCGGCGGACTCGGTCGCTTCTTGTACTGCCGCAGCACCTCGTTCCGCTGTTTTCGGGCGCGCCGGTACTTCATCAGGTCATCCATGTACACTGGACGCGCCTGACTCAGGATATTGTTCAGAAACCGACGCCGCTCACTCGGTCCCTCTGCCGTGAGCGCATGATCCTCCGGGGAGAAGACCACGACGGGCAGCATGCCTACGATCTCCGTCAGACGGTCGAGGGGGGCGCCGTTGACGAACACCTTCTTCCCCTCGCTCGGGACATACACGAGACGCACGCGCGTCTCCGTGGACCGCACGCCTTCGAACAGGCCCTCGACCTCGAAGTACGGCGCGTCTTGTCGAACCACGTACCGGTCGTTCGTCGCCGTAAAGCTCTTCGTGAGACACACGTAGTGGATGGCCTCCAGAACGTTCGTCTTCCCCACGCCATTCGCGCCGTGCAGCAGATTGACCTTCGGCCGGAGTTCAACGGTGGTCTCGTCATGCGCCCGGAAGGAACGCAGGCGGAGCGTGCGAAGGATCATAGAGG
Source organism: Bacteroidota bacterium (assembly GCA_009908725.1). Taxonomy (GTDB): domain Bacteria; phylum Bacteroidota; class Rhodothermia; order Rhodothermales; family Salinibacteraceae; genus Longibacter. The sequence goes on from JAAAOT010000384.1 coordinate 2,969, forward strand.
GATGAACGAAGCAAAAGCCGATGACAGGTCATGGTACGCCGCGTCGTAGCGGTTCGTTCGTCCCGCAACGGAGGCCGGCACACCCTCTTCAGGCCGAATACCCGGGCGTTGTGGCGGATGTTTTACGAGCGGATGCAAATCTATGGTCTAAATATCCATTTGTCAATACTGTAGTTTCTACGTTTGTGTATGACGTTACAGAAAGACCGGGTAGCGAACCCGGTTGCCCTCCAGGGCGGCGTAGCGCCTGTACGTCAGGGGCAGACCGTATGTGTATGTAGACAGCAATTCTGCATGCTATGCCATAGCGGCGCCATCGGGGACGAGCCCGGGTTGCGGCGTTACACCGTCCGGCGGATCGTGTGACGTCTGCAGGGGCCGGTCTTCGGTGTGGACGCCTGATCGTTTCGCAACGTAGACCGACCCCGGCTGATATGTCCATCGCATCGTCCGAATCGCCCTCTCTTTCCACGGCCACTCATCAGGTCTGGCGCCTTCTGCAGCTGATCCGTTCGTACTGGACGCCGCTATTGAAAGGCGTTCTGCTCGGACCTGTGGTAGGGCTCCTCGGCATGGCCGCGCCGTTCCTCTCCAAGCTGCTCATCGACGAGGTCTACCCGTCCCAGGACGTCGGGCTGATGCATGTGCTCGTCGGAGGCATCCTGGGGGTGACCGTCGCGTCGTCGTTGATCCGGTATCTGCAGCGGGCCTATAACGTGCACTACGAAGTGGAGCTTCGGAATCAGATTCGGCTGCTCTTCTTCAACCACATCCAGCATCTTCCGACCTCGTTCTTCAACGAGCATAAGGTGGGCGAGGTGACGTCCCGGTTTAAGGACGCGTCCAGTGCGCTGATCACGCTGACCACGCTGTTCCGGACGAGCATCACGCAGGGCATCTATCTCCTCCTCGTCCCGCCCTTCCTCTTCTACCTGCACTGGAAGCTCGCGCTCGTCGCGGTGGTCGCCATCCCGGCGGCCGTCGCGGTTGTAACGATTGCCGGAAAGCGGTGGCGGGAAGCCTGGCAGGACGCGTCAGAGGCGTATGCGGATCTGTACGCTCACAATGTGGAGACGCTCAGCCAGATCCGCATGGTGAAGTCGCTCTCTGTGGAGCGGACCATGTTCAAGCGAGCTCAGGAGCACATGGCGCGGGCGACGGAAACGCACCGCCGCTCCGGCAACATCGGCGAGATCGTGTCGGCCACGAACGACGGGCTTCGGTCGCTGAATCTGGCGCTGTTCACCTGGCTCGGGTGGACCTTTATCCTCGACGGCTCGCTCACACTCGGTAGCTACATCGCCTTCACCGCGTACGTCGGCTACCTCTACGACCCCCTGAAGCAGCTCGTGGACCTCTACGCGAAACTGCAACAGTCCTCGGTCAATCTGTGGCGCATGTTCGAATACCTGGACACGGAGCCGGAGCAAGATCCGACGCGGGTGTATGATAGCACGCCGTCCGACGTCGAACGGCGCCTCTACGGACGCGTCGAGCTCCGGGATCTGTCCTTTGCCTACGGGGACGAAACGATTCTGGACAACGTGAACCTGACGATCGAGCCCGGCGAATCGGTCGCTGTTGTGGGGCCGAGCGGCTCGGGCAAGACGACGCTGCTGCGTCTGCTCTCAGGTCTGGAAACGCCCACGGGCGGCGAGATTTATCTCGACGACTCGCCGCTCGACGCGCTGCCGCTCGCGGACGTGCGGCGGCAGGTGATGCCCGTGTGGCAGGAGCTCACGATGTTTGAGGGGACGATCCGCTCCAACCTGACGCTCGGGCTGGACGACGTATCGGACGCGACGCTGGACCGCGTGACGAGGCTCTGCCAGGTCCACGACGTCATCCAGGCCACCGAGAACGGCTACGACACGGCGGTTGCGGAATGGGGCGCGTCGCTCTCCGGCGGGCAACGGCAACGCCTCGTGCTGGCACGGGCGCTCCTGCGGTCGGCCCCGGTGTACCTCCTGGACGAGGTGACGTCCAATCTCGACATGGAAACGGAGGCGGCGCTTCTCCCGGCGCTCTTTGAGGCACTGCAATCAGAGACCGTCCTGTTCGTCACCCACCGGGTTGAGTCTGCCCGCTACGCCGACCGTATTTGCGTGATCGAAGACGGCCGCGTGGTCGGATACGGTACACACGAGCACCTGCTCAGCACGTGCGACCGCTACATCGGACTGTGCGACGCCACGCCCCTCTCGATGGCGGCGTGACCGGCGGGACCGCGTCGAATTTCCGGCGGGCTGTTTGTAGGTTGGCGTCAGCGCGTGGCGGCCGATACCGGCCGTTCGCGTTCGCCGCTTCTTCCCTCCGACGCCCCGTCCATGTCCGACCGTTCCGACCTGTTCGAGCAACTCCAGCGCCTCGCCACCGAGCAGCGCAATCCGCTGTCGTCCCACATCGACACTGCGTCGATTCGCGAGATCCTCCGCGTCATCAACATCGAGGACCACCGCGTCCCGATCGCCGTCCGGCAGGAGATCCCGTACATCGCGGAGGCCGTCGAGATCGTGGTCGATGCCTTCGACCGGGGCGGCCGCCTGTTCTACGTCGGGGCGGGCACGAGCGGCCGGCTCGGGGTCGTCGACGCCTCGGAGATTCCGCCGACCTTCGGTAGCGATCCGTCGCAGGTACAGGGGATCATCGCGGGCGGACGGATTGCCGTGTTTGAGTCGCAGGAAGGTGCGGAAGATATCGCCGCGGACGGCGCGTCGGCGCTGGACGAGCATGGCGTCACGTCCGACGACGTGGTTTGCGGCATCGCCTCGAGCGGACGCACCCCGTACGTCGTTGGCGCCGTCAAGCACGCAAAGAACACGATCGGCGCGCGCACCCTCTTCGTCACCACCGTCCCGCGCTCGGAGTTCGGCGTCGATGTCGACGTCGCCATGTGCCCGGAGGTCGGCCCCGAGGTCGTGATGGGCTCCACCCGGATGAAGAGCGGCACTGCGCAGAAGCTGGTGCTGAACATGATCACCACGGCGGCGATGATCCGGCAGGGCAAAGTCTACGAGAACATGATGGTGGACTTGCAGCGCACGAGCGAGAAGCTCGTCGAGCGCGCTCACCGCACCGTTATGATGGTGACGGGCCTGGACTACGGGGACGCCGTCGCCGCCGTCGACGCGGCCGACGGGCATGTGAAGACGGCCATCGTGATGATCCTCGCGGACGTAGATGCCAACGAAGCCCGACGGCGATTGAAAGAGACCGACGGCTTCGTCCGCCCGGCCGTCGAGATGGATAACGAGCTGTAGGTTCTGTATGTGTCCGGCGTTTCGACAGTCGCTCGCTGGAGGTTGCGCTGGCGAGACCGCCCGGACCAAGAGCGTTTCTGAGGACACCGAAATCGACTCCGAAAGATCGTTTCACGTGAAACAACAGCCGGGCGCGGGGTCCTGTGAGGAGTGCTTCGTTCCACGTGAAACAATTCAACCGGCGTTTAAAGCCGATGAGGGCGGGTCGCGCTGTTTCACGTGAAACAAGAGCGCTACATTCAAGCGATTCGGCGCCTTTTTGCAGATCCTCCAGAACCTTCTCTGAGGATCGGTTCGTTGCGGACATACAGTGTGTTGAAAGTGCTTCGGCGCGAGACCGGGTCGACGAACATGAGTCCTGGCCTGCCCGCCAGCAGAGGTCCGGCCCCGAGGCTAACGGCGCTTCTTTTTCTTCGTCTAACCGCGTGTTTCTACCGCCAGCGGCGAGCGGTTCTGCCGGCGTCGACACTGCCACCACAATAAAATTATCAAGCCGTTTCCGGGCGCACCGGGATCGGCCTTTCGGCATGTCGGCACGCCCCATGTCCCCCACGCCCGAGCGTCGGGAGCTTCGAACGCTGCTGTCGGTCCGGCCTCCTGACATCCACTCCTCCACGTACCGCAACCCCCTGTGTCCCTGACTGATTTCGCCGACCGGATCACGGCATCCGACGCGGCCCATCGACTGATCGACTGGTCCGATGCCGCGATGCAGACGCACGCATCCGACAACACCCAGCTCGTCCTCCAGGTCAAAAACGCGGCGGGCTCGCTTCCGGCATTTCTGCTTGCCCCCCTCCGCGACCAGACCTCGACCCTCGTCGCATTGATGGCCGACGAGGATGCCGCGGCCTACCTCCAGGCTGATCTTGAACAGATCGTCGGCGACGCAGACGTGCTGCGCTTTCCGGCCACCCAGCGCAAGCCGTACGACAACGAACAGATCACTGACTCGGGCCCGCTGATCGAGCGTGCCGATGCCCTCCAGGTCCTCGCCGATGGATTTGATGGGATCGTCGTCACCAGCATCGACGCCATATCGGAGCTGGTCCCGCCGCCGACCTCCGTGCAGCGAGAGACCTTCGCCGTCGAGACGGGCGACGTCATTCCGCCGGACGATCTGGTCGAGCGGCTGATCGATCAGGGCTTCGACCACGTCGAGTTCGTCGATCACCCGGGACAGATCGCGCAGCGTGGCGGCATCCTGGACGTCTTTCCTTTCGCCGGTCAGTATCCGATCCGTATCGAATTCTTCGGGGACGAGATCGACGCGCTCCGCGAGTTCGACCCGCAAACCCAGCGGTCGGTTAGCCGCCTTACCACCGCACGCCTTGTCCCGAATCTGGAGCGCGACACGCGCTCGCGGGGGGCGATTCCGCTCTTCGACTACCTGCCGGACGACGCTCTCCTGGCTACGTTCGACGAGGCGCGCGGACTCGAACATATTCAGGATCGGTTCGAAACCGCCGCGGCATCCTTCGAGAAGATGATGGCTGCCGTCGCGGAGGAAAGCATGGACCCGGACGATCCGGACGCCGATCTGGATCTCCCCCGCCCCGCCGAGAAGTATCTGGACGGAGACGGACTGCGGAAGCATCTCCAGACCTATCCGCGCATCCTTTTCGGCACGTTTACGGACACGGTCCGAACGGATACGGAGACGCGCACGCTCGACGTGGGCGCCCGCCCGCAGCCATCCTTCAATAGCAATATGGACCTGCTCCGCGAGCAGCTGAAAGCGAATCGTGAGCAGGATCGACAGACCTTCATCCTGTGCGACAGCTCGGGACAGAGCTCCCGCCTTCGCGACCTTCTCGAGTCGGAGATTGACCGCGGGATGGCGCGCCTGATGGTCGAATCGCTACACGAGGGATTCGAGTGGGACGGATGTGAAGGAAAAGGGATCGCCGTCTACACCGACCATCAGGTCTTTAACCGCTACCACCGGCCGTCCACGAAGAAGCGCAAACAGTACCAGGGCGGACTCAGCGTTCGCGATGTCCAGAACCTGAATCCGGGTGACTTCGTGGTCCACGTCGATCACGGAATCGGCAAGTTCGCCGGGATGAAGAAGATCGAGGTCCGCGGCAAAAAGCAAGAGGCCGTCCGCCTCAACTTCGCCGGGGGCGATGTCCTCTACGTGAACGTCAACGCACTGTACAAGCTCAATAAATACACGGGGAAAGAAGGACATCAGCCGTCCCTGACCAAACTCGGGTCCGGGCAGTGGGAGAAGACAAAGGCCCGTACCAAGAAGAAGGTCAAGGAGGTTGCGCGCGACCTCATCAAGCTGTACGCGAAACGCAAGGCGAGCGACGGGTACGCCTTCTCCTCAGACACCGTCTGGCAGCGTGAGTTGGAGGCCTCGTTCGAGTTCCAGGATACGCCGGACCAGGCCACGGCGAGCGAAGCCGTCAAGGAAGACATGGAAGAGCCCGTCCCGATGGACCGGCTCGTCTGCGGCGATGTCGGGTTCGGGAAAACAGAGGTCGCCGTCCGGGCCGCGTTCAAAGCGGTGCAGGATGGGAAGCAGGTGGCCGTTCTCGTCCCGACGACCATCCTCGCCCAGCAGCACTTTGAGACATTCAAGAAGCGAATGTCGCGGTACCCCGTGACGATCGAATCCATTTCCCGCTTCCGTACGAAAGCCGAACAGAAAGACATCCTCGAGCGACTCGAGGCCGGCTCTCTAGACATCCTCATCGGGACGCACCGTCTCACCTCGAAGGATATCACATTTAACGATCTGGGGCTCCTCGTGGTGGATGAGGAGCAGCGATTCGGCGTGAAGACGAAAGAGGCACTCCGCAAGATGCGCGAGAACGTCGACACGCTCACCCTGACCGCCACGCCGATCCCGCGTACGCTGCAGTTCTCGCTCCTCGGCGCCCGCGACCTATCGATCATCTCGACGCCGCCGCCGAACCGACAGCCGATCCTGACCGAGATCCACACGTTCGACCGCGACCTGATCCGTGATGCGATCGTGTACGAGAAAAGTCGCGGCGGCCAGGTCTTCTTCATCCACAACCGGGTGAAGACCATTCACGAGGTCGCCGAGATGGTCCGCGCCATCGTCCCCGGCGTGCGGGTCCGCGTCGGACACGGGCAGATGTCGAGTCGGAAGCTGGAGAACGTGATGAAAGGCTTCATCGACAGCGACTACGACGTCCTGGTGTCCACGTCGATCATCGAGAACGGCCTTGATATCGGCAACGCCAACACGATGATCATCAACCGGGCCGACTACTTCGGCCTGTCGCAGCTCCACCAGCTCCGGGGCCGCGTGGGGCGGTCGCAGCGGAAGGCCTTCTGCTACCTGCTGGTGCCCTCCATCCACTCGCTTACCGACGAAGCCCGGCAACGCCTGCAGGCCGTCGAGGAGTTCTCGGACCTGGGGAGCGGGTTCTCGCTCGCCATGCGCGATCTCGACATTCGCGGTGCGGGCTCGCTGCTCGGTGCCGAGCAGAGCGGCTTCATCGCCGATGTCGGCTACGAGACATACCACAAGATCCTGGACGAGGCCGTCAAAGAGCTTCGTCAGGACGAGTTTGCCGAGGTGTTCGACGGGGAAGCCGTGCCGCCCGGCCCGGAAACGTCCGTGGACGTCGAGGAGGATGCCTACATCCCCGACGAGTACCTCTCCAACAATGTCGAGCGCCTGAACCTTTACCGCCGCATCAGCGACGCGCCGGACGCGAAGACGCTCGACGATCTGCGGGAGGAAATGCGGGATCGCTTCGGCCCCTTCCCCGATCCAGTGGAGCACCTGCTGACCGCTGCAACGCTTCGCCTGCACGGCCAGCGCCTCCGCCTCCCGAAGGTGCTGTACAAGAACGAGCGTCTCTTCCTCTACCTCCCCAGCGAAGACGCCGATCCGTACTTCTACGAGAAGGTCTTCCAGCCTCTCCTCGAGGTGCTCAGCGGGCTGGAGCGACGTTACGTGCTGAAAGACCAGAAAGACAAGAAGCTGCTCCGGGCGATTGTGCAGGACGTCCCGACGCTCGACGATGCGGTCGACGTGATGGAAAGCCTCGAGCTAGACCGCCAGACCGTCGCCGCGGAAGCCTGAGTCACCGGAGCGAGAGACCTACTCGCCCAGCAGTGCGCGCAGGGCCCGGACCCGCTTCCGATCCGACGCCGCTGATCGCGAGTTGTGGCTTTCGGCCGTCTCGACGAATCGTTTCGGCTCCCGCGCGGCCTCGTAGAGCGCTTCTCCGTGGGAGAAGGGAATGATCTCGTCGTTACGTCCGTGGAGGATCAGGACGGGCACCTCGACATCGGGCAGCCGCTCCCGGTTGTTGAAATGAATGCGCGCGAGCCAGCGGACCGGGAGAAACGAGTAGTGATGGGCGGCAATGTCAGGCACGGAGGTGAACGCGGACTCCAGCACAAGTGCGGCCGGGGTCGTCCGCGTCGCCAGCCACGTGGCGGGGCCGCCGCCGAGGGATCGGCCGTAGAGAATGATATCACGCGCA
>JAAAOT010000164.1 GCA_009908725.1 Bacteroidota bacterium
GCCCTCGACACCCGGCTGCACACGGCCGCGTCCATCCTCCCGGACATCGAACTCAACGTGCCGGAAGCCGGCGGGGCGTTCACGCCGACCAACTATGACGGCACGCTGCACGGCCCGACCCCTCTTCGCGACGCGCTGGCGAACAGCTACAACATCCCCGCCGTGCGCGTGGCACAGAAACTTGGTGCCGGGGACGTGCTCCGCACGCTGCGGGACGTCGGGCTGACCTCGCTCGACCGGGAACCGGGGCACTACGGCGTCGGGCTCACGCTCGGAAACGGCGATGTGCGGCCGCTTCACCTCGCGCGTGCCTACGCCGGCATCGCCCGGGGCGGCACCCTTCCGGGCCTTCGCTCTGTGCTGTGGTCCCGCACGACGGATGGAGACACGATCCGCGTGCCAGGCGACGCCGCCCAGCCGATGAACCTCTCCCCCGGTGCCCTGCGCATCGTCACAGACATCCTCAGCGATCCGTACGCTCGCGCCGAAGCCTTCGGTCGCCACGGACCGCTCAATTTCCCCTTTCCCGTAGCAGCCAAGACCGGCACCTCAAAGGACTACCGCGACAACTGGACCGCTGGATTCACGCCGGAGCACACCGTCGTCGTATGGGTCGGAAACTTCGACGGATCACCGATGCGTCGGATCAGCGGCGTGACCGGTGCCGGCCCGCTTTTCCACGCGATCGTGTCACACCTCGGGCCGGGGGGCACTTTCCCCGACCCGCCGACGGCCGGACTGTCCTCCCCGGCACGGCTCCGGCCGCGGGCGACACGTGCAATGTGCACCGGCGCATCGCCATCGACGAGCGGTCCGGCCTTCTTGCCACCGAGGCGACGCCGGCCGAAGACCTTCGTGAACGCGTCTATACCGTCTATCCGCCGCCGTATCACTCCTGGATGCGCGAACACGGGATGCCGGTCCCTCCGGACATTACCCACGAGGCTGCACGGACTGAGGCGCCACATACGTCCTGGCACACCACCGACCGCCTCGCCATTCAGTACCCGCTTTCCGGAACGAACTTCCACCTCGACCCCGTCCTCCGCGATACCTTTCAGCGCGTCCACCTTCGCGGCACCGCTCCCGGCACGTGGCACGACGTGCACTGGATCATCGACGGCGAACGGATCCCCGGCGATTATCGGGTCGCCCGTTGGCGCTTCGAACCCAGCCGGCAGGCCGCTGTAACCGTGCATGACACACCCAGGACGGCCGGCTGGGCGCAGAACGAGGCTCCCTGATGATCGCGCTCCCGGGAATGGTGATCGTAGGAAGTTTTCGTGCGAGGCACGGATGTTCGAATGCCGTGGGCGCAGCGAGCGGCCGGAGCGTCGGTGCAGGCGGGCTTCGATCCGGTCCACGTCGAAAGACCTGCGTCGACGAGTTGGATAAACGACCCCGTTTTCATACGTTACCTGCGGGTCGATCGCTGATTCGCGATCCCTTCCGTCGCAGCACAGCGCACGGTTCTCCGTGCGGTTTCCCCTTCCCTTTCGATTCGCCCGTGTCCCATGCTGCGCCCGAATGTGCTTCCGCGATTCGCGGTCTACGCCTGCGTCCTTGTAATGGCGTTCATGCTCGCGCGTTGTGGTGGCAGCAATGAGGAGGCGTCGCAGGCCGCCCTCCGCACGCAGGGGTACGACGTCGGGAGCGCCGACATGCCGGAGCGATCGGGTGAGGCCGCGACCTACACGCCTACGCAGGACGGACCGCTCCGCGTTCTCAGCACCTCGCCATCGGGCGTGATGCACAGTCCAAGCGAGCGGCCGCCGCTCACGGCCACGTTTTCCCGTCCCATGATCGCGCTCGGATCTGAACCGGACGTTCGACCGGACGCCATCACGCTGGATCCGCCCGTCGCCGGCTCGCTCCGCTGGGAGGGCACGCAAACGCTCGTCTTTCAACCTGCCGAGGACCTTCCCCCGGCGACCGAGATGACCGCCACGCTGGCCGGCGACATCGCGTCGCTGGAAAACGAGACGCTCGGAGCGCCCGTCACCTGGACGTTCGAAACGGAGCGGCCGCGTCTGATCGAATCGCGTCCCCGGGATCAGGCGCGCTTTGTAGAGCCGGGCGACAGCGTGCATCTTGCCTTCTCCCTGCCCGTCCGCGCGTCTGCCGCCGAGCGGTTCGTTTCCGTCGAAACGTCCACGCGCCCGTCCCCCTACCGCCTGGAGCAGGTCAACGACACTCTGCTCACCCTTATCCCCGGCCGACCGCTTCCGAAGGGGACGGAGGTGCAGATCACGCTCGGGGAGGATCTGCCCACGACGACCGGCGCGCTCGGGCTTGCCGAAGCGAAAGACATCCGGTTTCGGATTCGCCCCGACCTGTCGATCACGGAGATGAACCAGGGCGGCCGCGGCTTTGATGCGCAGTTCTATCCGGCCAACGGCATCTCGCTCGGCTTTTCGACGCCCGTATCGCTCGGCGATCTGAAAGCAGCCCTCACCTTCGAACCGGCGGTCGACTGGCCGGAATCTCTCGACGCACGCTCCGAGAACGAAACGACCGTTCACCGGCTGCCGCTGCCGTTTGAAGCCGAAACCAGCTACGGGATCCGGATCGACGGGCTGACCGACATTTTCGGGCAGGAAATGCCCACCTTCCAGCGGCGTTTTCGCACCCGGCCGTACCGCCCGCAGCTCCAGATGGACCAGGGCATGATGGTCATCGAATCGGATCAGTATCCGATCATTCCGGTCCGCGCCACAAATGCTGGCGGCGTGGACCTCGGAATGCGAGCGTTTTCAAAGGATGAGGTCGTGCCCCTCCTGAGCCAGTTTCGCCGGTACGGGAATGAGCGGGAGGCGTATTTCGAGGAAACGATTCCGCGTACCCGGGTCTGGGACTTTGACCTTCCGCGCAATGCGCCCTCCGTGGTTCCCCTGCGGCTCGACTCCATGCTCACCGACAGCACCGGGCTGGTGGGCATCAATATGCGCTGGGACCGGCCGGACTCGGACTACGACATGGAATACGAAGCCCTCGCGCAGGTCACGTCGCTGGGCGTCACGGGAAAGTTCAGCCCGCATCAGAACCTCATCTTCGTCACCCGGCTGAACGACGCGACGCCGGTGCGCGGTGCATCCGTTGAGATTCGCGGACCGGACAACGACGTGCTGTGGAGCGGCACAACGGACGCGAACGGGCGAGCGCAGACGCCCGGGTGGTGGGCCCTCGGCATCCCGAAATCATCCGAGTACCGTGCGCCCGAGCAGTTCGTGATCGTCGAGCATGGAGGCGACCTGGCTGTGAGCAGCAGTCGATTCGACAGCGGCGTGGAGCCGTATCGATTTGGCATCAACTACGACCTCGGCCCGAATGCGCAGACGGAGAAGGCGCTCGTCTTTTCCGACCGTGGCCTGTACAAGGTCGGGGAGACCGTTCACCTGAAGGCGATGGCCCGGCAGAAAACGGACGGCGCGTGGTCCAACCTGTCTGACGCCGTCGACCTACAGATCAGCGACCCAAGGAACGAAGACGTGCTGAGCGAAACGTTCACGCCGGACCGGATGGGTGCATTCGATCTGTCGTGGGATATTCCGCCGGACGCCCCGCGGGGTCGCTACACGGTTCGCGTCCAGCATGAAGACGAGACGATCGAGTACGGGTCCTTCCGCGTCGAGGACTTCCGTCGCGCCACACTCGACGTAAATGCCACGACGTCGTCCCGACAGTACGTTGCGGGGGACTTTTTCGAGGGCACGATCGCCGGTCGCTACCTCTTTGGGGCCAGCATGGAAGGGCAGCCGGCCGAGTACCGCCTGTCTATGAGCGACACGCGCTACACGCCGCCCGGTTACCCCGCGTATCAGTTCGGCCCCACGGACGCGCGCCAGTACGGCACCATTAGGCGAGGGGAGGCGTCGCTCGACTCGACCGGCGTCGTCACCGTACGGACGCAGCTCGAAGGGAATAGCGAGGGGAGTCCGGTGCGCCTGACGTGGAGCGGGACGGTGACGAGCCCGACGGATCAGACCATGAGCGCCGAAGCCGCTGCGACAATGCATCCCGGCCTGTTTTACATCGGTCTCAAACCCGAGACGACCTTCCTCGACCTCTCCCGCGACACCACTCTCGCCGTGGACGTCATTACGACGGACCCGGCCGGATCGCCCGTCGGCGGAAAAGACGTCACGATCGAAGTCGTCCACGTGCAGTGGAACAGCGTGCAGGAGGTCGGAGCCGACGGCCGCCTTCGCTGGCGCAGCGAGAAACTGGAAGACGTCGTCTACAGCGCCGACATGACGACCTCCGCTACGGAAGCGCGACGAATGAGCATGGTTCTTCCGCGCGGAGGGCGGTACGAGATTCGCGCGCGAGCCACCGACCTTCGAGGAAGTACGATCCGGAGCGACACCCACGCGTACGCCACGGGCCGCGGCTACGTCGCCTGGCGCCGGGACAACGACGATCGCATCACCCTGACGCCGGACAAGGAATCCTACACCCCGGGTGAAACCGCGCGCCTGCTCGTTCAATCCCCGTATGAGAGTGCTCGCGCGCTCGTCACGGTTGAACGGGAGGGCATCCTGTCCAGCCGCGTGATCGACATCGACAAGACCGCACCGCAGATCGACCTCCCGATCACGGATGCGCACCTGCCCAACATATACGTGAGCGTCATCCTCCTGAGCGGGCGGACGGCGCCCCCGCAGAGGACGAGCGACCCCGGGGCGCCCGGGTTCAAGATCGGGTACACGAGCCTTCGCGTCGACGCCGATGAGAAGCACCTCCGCGTGGACGTTTCACCGGAGCAGACGGAGTACCGGCCCGGCGAAGAGATCACGGTGGACCTCCGGCTGACCGACGCATCCGGGAACGGGGTGCCGGGCGAGGTCACCTTCTCCGCAGCAGACGCGGGCGTGCTCGACCTGATCGGCTACTCACTCCCCGATCCGTTCGAGGTGTTCTACGGTCCGCGACCCCTGAACGTGACCACGAGCGAGCTCCGCGCCGAGCTGGTCGAACAGAGAAATTATGGGCAGAAAGCCGAAGACCCCGGCGGGGGAGGCGGCATGGGACGTGACGTCGTCCGCACGGACTTTCGGCCCCTCGCCCACTGGGCACCGTCGATCCAGACGGACGGCAGCGGCCGCGCAGAGGTCACGTTCGACCTGCCGGAGAGCCTGACCACCTTCCGTTTAATGGCTACAGCCGCGTCGCCAGACCAATCGTTTGGCAAAGGACAGGCCAACATCGTTGTGACCAAACCGCTCGTGTTGAAGCAGGCGATGCCTCGCTTTGCGCGGTTGGGCGACGACTTCGAGGCAGGCGTGCTCGTTTCCAACCGAACCGACACCGGCGGGGCCGTGGAGGTGACCGCCGACCCCGAGGGCGGCATCACGCTGACCGGGGACGCCACCCGGACCGTCGAGCTTCCGGCCGGCGCCACCCGCGAGGTCCGATTCGGCTGGACCGCACGGGATCCCGGCCAGGCATCGGTTCGCTTCCGCGCCGCGCTGAACGGAGAGACGGATGCCTTCCGGACCACCCTCCCCGTTCAACTCCCACGGACGAAGCTGGCGGATGGTACGTTTTCCTCCACGGAGACGCGTCAGGATGAGGCGATTGTGCTTCCCGCCAACGCCCTGCCCGGAACCGGCGAGTTCAGCCTGAAGCTGTCGAGCACCGCGCTCGTCGGCCTGGACGGAGCCATTGAACACCTCTTCAACTATCCGTACGGCTGCCTGGAGCAGACGACGTCGCGCATCCGGCCGTTGCTACTGGCCAACGACATCGTCGACGCATTCGACCTGGACGTCGTCGATGGCGACCGCAATGAAGCCATCCAGACGTGGCTTCAGTCGCTCCGATCCTTCTGGACCGGCGACGGATTTTCGCTCTGGCAGGGAAGCCGGCACGACAACCCGTACGTCACGGGGTATGTGCTGCTGGCCCTGGCAGAAGCCCGGGAGGCTGGATACCGGACCCCGTCGTCGCTGACCGAGAAGACTCTGGAGGCCGTCGAGCAGTACGTCCGCAATCCGAGCGACCGCCCGGACTTCTACTCCGCCGACGTGTGGAAAACGACGCGTGCTCAGATGCTGTACGCCCTCGCCCGGCACGGACGGGTCCTGGAAGGGGAGATTGACGCGCTCGCCTCGGATGCACCGGCCTCTCCGGAGGGGCTTAGTTTCCTGCTGCGGGCGATCACAACGGCCGATCACGACGCGCTCTCGCGGTTCGAACCGTCGATTGCGGATCGCCTCCGGAATCGTATTCGCGTGGAAGCCACACGGGCCTACCTGGACGCGCCGGACCGGGACGACTACCGCTGGATCTTTTCCAGTGATGTTCGCGCCACCGCCTTCGGTCTCACGGCGTTGATCGAAACCGATGTCAGCGACGACTTCCAGCCGGTCGCCGAACGGATGGTCCGCTACCTCATGCGCGAGCGGCAGAACGGCCACTGGGCATCCACCCAGGACAATGCGGCGGCTGTGGACGCACTTCGGGCGTACTTCGACGCGTACGAAACGGCGACGCCCGACTTCAGCGCGCAGGTCCAGCTTGCCGGGCAGACGGTCCTCGAGGAGTCCTTCCGGGGGCGGACGCTGGACGTTGCGACGGATACCGTCGGACTAGAGGCGGTGCCCTCCGGCCGCGAGGTACCGCTTACCGTGGCGAAGGACGGGGACGGGACAGTGTACTACTCGCTCCGGCTGCAGACCTATACCGCCGAGCCGGTCGAAGCGAGCGACCAGGGGATCGTGGTCGAACGCCGGATCCAGCGGCTAGACAACAGCGGGACGCCCGTGGGCGAATGGATGACCACCGGCCGAGACCGGATCAGGTTGTCGCCGGGCCAACTCGTCCGGGTCCGTCTTCGCGTGACCACCCCCACGCCACGAAACTACGTTGTCGTGGACGATGCGCTACCGGCAGGACTCGAACCGATCAACGCAGATTTTGCCACCACGCGGGAAGAGGTGACGGAAAATGCAGAGATGGGCTCCGACCGCTGGTGGGGATCGTTCAATCATACCGAGATGCGGGATGATCGCGTTCTGCTCTTCGCCGACTATCTCCGTCAGGGCGAACATGCGTATACGTATGTCGCCCGTGCGACCACCCGCGGCACGTACACGCATCCGCCGGCCGAAGCCGAGATGATGTACGCCCCCGAAACCCGGGGGCGAACCGCGACCGGCACGATGACGGTCGCCGACACACGTGCGCAGGCCGGTCGCTAGGCCACGGGAAGCTCTTCCCGAACGGGAACACGGAAAACGGCGCGAGGGTGCGATTCCGACCGCACCCTCGTGCCGTGTGTAGGTTGATAGGAGGAAGCTTGCCGCTCGGCCCGCTGTGATCCTGCTGACGATCAAGGCATATTGTGCGTCGTCACGAACGCTTCCGCTGCATAGAATTCCGGCAGCCCCAGACCGTTCAGGGTATCTGCGGTGTCGCAGTTGCGATCCCGAGCGCGCTGCCAGAACTCGCGCTCGTCATAGGCGCCGGGAAACATCGCGCGGTCTTTCTGGCTCTCGTGCTTGAAGATGGCCTCGACCTTCCGCCCGAGATCCGCCTTCGAGAGCGGCACGAAGATGTCGGCCCGGTCGATCTCCCACTCCTGCCATGCGCCCCGGTACAACCACACGAGCGGCGCAGCATCGGCGGCCGGCTCGCCGTCTGATTCTGCGCGGCCGCGGCGGTATGCGCCGAGCGCGTCATGGATGGCCTGGTAGCACATCCGGTGGGTCCCGTGGGGATCGGAGAGATCGCCGGCGACGAAGATGTTGGTCGGCTCGATCTCGCGGAGCAGGTCGAGCACGACGTCCACATCGGCCTGCGTGACGGGGTCTTTGCGCACGCGCCCCGTCTTGTAGAAGGGCATGTCGAGAAAGCGGCAGTGCTCGGCGCCCAGGTTCATCACCTCGGTCGCGGCCACGGCTTCCCCGTACCGGATGTAGGCCTTCAGATCCTGCACTTCTTCGATGTCAACCTCGCCCGGGTTTTTCTGGTCAAGGAAGGCTTCGATCTCCGATCGCTTGGCGTCGAACTGCTCGAGCGCCTCGCCTTTCAGCCCCATCGTCGGGCCGCACATCTCGATGAACCGGAGGTAGCGCCGAACATCGGCGTCGAACACGGCCACCGACCCGTTCGTCATGTAGGCGACCGTGACGTCGTTCCCGTTCGCGACGAGCTTGTCGAGCATTCCGCCCATCGAGATCACGTCGTCGTCGGGGTGTGGGCTGAAGAGGATCACCCGCTCGTTTTTGATCAGGTTATCGCGGTAGACGATCCGCTGCCGCAGATCCTCGAAGATCTTCCGCGTCAGGTCGTCAATGCTGTCGTACCGGTGCAGGAGCCCGTGCATCTGGTTGCGGTAGAAGTCGCCCGATTCCAGGCGGGGGATGGCCTTGTCGAGTTTCTTCGAGAGCCAGATGACGGCCTGCTTCTCGAGCCGCTCGTTCCATTCGATGTCCCGCACGAGCCACGGCGTCTTGGCGCGGGTGAGCTCCCCGGCGGCCGCACGGTCGAGGTAAAAGGTGGCGTTCGGGTGGTCCTGAAGGTAGCTGGCCGTGACGGACCGGTTCGACTCCTCCTCCACCGCCTTCCGGACGATCGGGGCCTTGTGCTCACCCGTCGCCATCAAGATAATCTCGTCGGCGTCGAGAATCGTCCCCACCCCCATCGTGATCGCCTCCTGCGGGACGTTCTCCTCCCCGAAGAAGTCGCTTGCGGCGTCTTTTCGGGTGATCTCGTCCAGGATGATCATACGTGTGCGCGTTTCCCGGCTCGACCCCGGCTCGTTGAACCCGACGTGCCCGCTCCGCCCGATGCCGAGCAGGATCAGATCGATGCCGCCCGCCTTCTCGATGGCGTGCTCGTACTCGATGCAGTGCCGCTCGACCTCTTCCCGGGGGATGTCCCCCTCTGGAATGTGGATCTGCGCGTCGGGGATGTTCACGTGGTTGAAGAAATTCTCTTCCATGAACCGGTGGTAGCTCTGCAGGCTCTCCGGATCCATCGGGTAGTACTCGTCGAGGTTGAAGGTGACGACGTTGGAGAGGTCGAGCCCGTCCTTTCGGTGCATGCGGACGAGCTCCTGGTACACGCCGATCGGCGTCGAGCCGGTCGGGAGTCCGAGCACGAGCTCCTGCCCGACGGCCTGGCGCTCTTCGATCAGGTTGGCGATGCGCCGGGCGACACGGTGCGACATCTCCGCGGGCTGTTCGAAGATGAGCACGGGGAGCCGCTCGCGCTGGGTGCCACGGTTGGACGCCTGTCGTGAGGCCTCGATGGCCGGCTCGGCGTGGGCGTCGGTCTTCGGAGAAGCGGTCGATGGGGTCATGGTCTCGAAGCTGCGGTGAGCAAAAAAGTCGTAGAGAAACGGGGGAAGCCGGACGGTGCGGCCGCGACCGTCAGTCGGCGTCATCGAGCTGCGCGAGGAGACGGCTGCAGAGCCAGAGCGCGCGAGGCACGTGAAAACAGCCCTTGTACGGGGCGCCCTTGAACCGGTGGGTGACGCGGCCCTCGCGATCGAGATAGCCGTACCACTCGCCGTGCTCGGGGTCGGAAAAGCGGTCGAACGCATAGTTGTCGACGGTGCAGAAGGCTTGCCAGTCTTCCTCCTCGCCGAAGAGGGCGTAGTTCAGCAGGTGGGCGTAGAGCGCTTCGCAGTGCGGCCACCAGAGCTTCATGAACCACTCGAGCTGCGTCGGGCTGTAGCCCTCGGCGTCCAGGAAGTAGAAGATGGCGTAGTTCAGCAGGTGGGCGTAGAGCGCTTCACAGTGTGGCCACCAGAGCTTCATGAACCACTCGAGCTGCGTCGGGCTGTAGCCCTCGGCGTCCAGGAAGTAGAAGATGCCGCCGTGCTCGTCGTCCCACCCGCGATCGTAGGACCAGCGGACCATGTCACGGGCGGTCGTCTGCAGGTCCGGTCGGGAGAGGCGTTGCGCCCAATGCTGCACGAACCAGCCGGCCTCGATAGCGTGGCCGGGGTTGAGCAGCCGCCCGTCCACACCGGGAAGACGGGATCCGTCGGGAGCCACGGTCTCCAAGACGAGCTCATCGTCCGCGTGCACGTGCAGCAGCACGCGGTCGAGCAGGTCGTTGACCTCAGACGCGTAGTCGGGCGCGTTCTCCCCCGCGACGACGTCGATCAGGTTCAGCAGGATCATCGGGATGGCGAGCGACCGGGCCTCCGGCTGACCCGCACGCTGCGGGCGCCCGACCTTAGACAGATCCGACGACCATTCCCAGAGCCGGTCCAGCGCGTCCACCGCCTCCGCAAGGAAATCCGGCCGGTCGGCGGCGCGGGCGTACTCGGCGACAGCCATCACGTAGAAGCACTCTGAAAAGATCTTGCGCTGCTGGTAGATCGGCCGGCCGTCCTCGGTCAGCGAGAAGAACACCTGCCCGTTCGGCCGAAGGGCGTGCTCGCGGAGAAACTCGATCCCGAGACGTGCGATGTCGAGCCACGCCTCTCGCGGCTGGACGGTCCGGTAGAGCGCCGCGAACATCCACGCCTGCCGGCCCTGCAGCCAGCTGTGCTTCGTCGTGTCGTAGACCGAGCCGTCGCGGTCGAGGCAGTTGTAGTAGCCGCCGTGCTCACGGTCGAGAGAGTGCTCGGTCCAGAACGGCAGTACGCGGTCGTACAGCTCGGTCTCGTAGCGCTGGCGCATCGCCGCGATCTGCGTGCGCCGGTCGG
>JAAAOT010000031.1 GCA_009908725.1 Bacteroidota bacterium
TCGTACCGGACGCAGGCGGTCCGGCGCCGACGCCGTCCGTCGTGGAACTCGGCACTGCGTCCGTGAGCGCCTTTCGCATCTTTCCCGGACTGGATCCGGACTCTCTCCGAAACCTGCTGTCTCCCCCGGTTCAGGGCGTGGTGCTCGAGTGCTTCGGCTCGGGTAATGCGCCGGATCAGAACGAGGCATTTTTGGCCGCCCTGAGCGAGGCCACCGACCGCGGCGTCGTGATCGTGGCCGTAACGCAGCCCCTTCGCGGGACGGCAGACCTGAATCTCTACGCCACCGGGCATGCCCTGCAGAAAGCCGGCGTCGTGAGCGGGTTCGACATCACAACCGAGGCCGCGCTCGCGAAGCTCTACTACCTGTTTGAGCAGGGCCTGCCGCCGGACGACGTGCGAACGCTCATGCAGGAGAACCTCCGGGGAGAACTCACGCCACCGGAAGAAACGCCGGCCGAACTCGGGAAAACGCGACGCCGGCTCGCCGGATACCGGTAGGGCGGGTCGACGCAGCACCGTTTCGCTCCTTCGCCGGAGGGCGCACATGTGATCGTGGCACCGCCCGTACTCAGTCGAGCGGTTCGAAGTGACAGGTGAAGTGACGGAGTTGCGGGGGTTCCTCCGTGATCGTGTAGCCCCGAAGCTCGTCCCGACGCGCGTAGACGTCCTCGAACACCTCGATTACGTAGTCGACGTGGCTCTGCGTGTAGACGCGCCGCGGGATGGCAAGGCGCACGAGCTCCATCGCCGCCGGGGTCTCACTGCCGTCCGGCTGGCGCCCGAACATGACCGACCCGATCTCGCAGCCCCGAATCCCGCCGGTCAGGTAGAGGGCCACGGCGAGCGACTGGCCGGGGTACTCCAGCGGCGGGATGTGCGGGAGGAGAGCGCGTGCATCGACGTAGACGGCATGTCCGCCAACCGGTTGCACGATCGGGACGCCCATGTCCGTCAGGGCATTGCCGAGATAGCGCGTCGATGCGATCCGGTACTCCAGGTAATCCTCATCGACGATTTCCTTCAGACCGACGGCAATCGCTTCCAGGTCGCGCCCGGCCAGCCCCCCGTACGTGGGAAATCCCTCCGTCAGGATGAGCTGATTTCGGGCGTGCATGGCCCAGGTATCGTCGTTCATCGCCAGCCAGCCGCCGATGTTCACAAGGGCATCCTTCTTTGCGCTCATCGTCATCCCGTCGGCGGACGAAAACGATCTCGGGGATCGGCACGTCAGCATATCCGTCCTCGCGCTTCTTGATGAAGTAGGCGTTCTCGGCAAAACGGCACGCGTCGAGAAAGAGCGGCGTGTTGTGCGCCTCGCACCGGGCCTTGGTCGCCTTGATGTTTGCCATGGATACCGGCTGTCCGCCGCCGGAATTGTTGGTCACCGTCAACATAACCAGCGGCACGTCATCGCCCCGCTCCGACAGCAGCGTCTCCAGCTTCTCCGTGTCGATGTTGCCCTTGAACGGGTGCTTGCGTTGCGGGTCGCGTCCGGCTTCGATGACCAGGTCAACCGCCTCCGCCCCCGTAGACTCAACGTTGGCGCGCGTCGTGTCGAAGTGCGTGTTGGAGGGGATGACGTCCCCCGGCGACGCGACAACTTCCATCAGGATGCGCTCGGCGGCTCGACCCTGGTGGGTCGGGATGACGTGCTTGAACGGCATCAAATCTTTAACCGCTGCCTCGAAGCGGCGGTAGGAGGGGGAGCCGGCGTAGCTCTCGTCGCCCTGCATCACACCCGCCCATTGCGACGCGCTCATCGCAGAGGTGCCGGAGTCGGTCAGGAAGTCGATGATCACGTCCTCCGACCGGAGATCGAAGAGATTGTAGTGAGCGGCTTCGATCAGGTCTTCCCGTTCCTCACGCGTCGTCATTCGGATCGGCTCGACGGCCTTGATCCGGAACGGTTCGATGATGGTCTTCATGGGGAGAGGATCAGATGCGAGGGGCGATCGGACCGCCAACGTACAAAGCAGGAGCGTGGCGAGAAAGAAGCCGGAGCGTGCCGGGCTGGATCTGTGACTGTACGATCGGGCAAAAAACATCGTCCCCCGGCCTGGGCGACAGGTCGGAGGACGATGGCTCGTGAGGACTCACCTGCCTCACGAGATGCGCACGGTACCGGCAGAACCGGACCGTCCGGGATCACCCACAATCCCGGCGTAGCGCGATTTAGAAAGGGACACTGCCGTCAGGGAAGAGGTGGACGGCTGTGAGCCCGGCTACGGCGCGATTCGGTAATTCGGCTTCGGTCTGCCAGCGGACGCAGAACGCCTACTCGGGCGTATTCCTGCTCACGTCGACCTGTTCGAGAGCTGACAGGTTGAGGCCGCGCCCGAGGGCTGCGATCTGGTCCGGCGACAACGATCCGACGATGTTAACGAAGACGCTCTTGTCCCCGGGTTTCGTCGAGAGAAGCGTCAGCCCGGCCACCCGGTCGTCCGCTTCCCGGAGGTAGATGCTGACCTCTTCGTCCTGTTCACGAACGAAGATGACCCGCGTCCATCCACTTTCTTCGAGCGAGGAGGCGAGTTGCCCGGTTCGTGCTCGAACGTTGCTGGCCCGGTCTGCAGGAAGGGGGTAGCCGCGAACCTGGATCGCCGTCACGTTACCCATGATTCCGGCGAAGGCCGGGTCCGAGGATTTCGCGGCTTCGGCGACGAGGTCGACCAGCGGACCGCGAATGTCTACTTCGGTCGCGGGCTCCGCATCAAACCAGCTGTCGACGCCTGAAAGATCGACGTAACCGACCTGCGCGGCCAGGTCGTCCTCGGGCTGCGACTGGGATGGAGCCGGGTCGAGGACGAGGCCGAGGCCGAGAACCGTCGCGATGAGCGACACCCAGGTAAGGGATGAGAAACGTTGCATGGTGATGGAATCGGGTGGGTGGAAAAAGTCCGTGGGGGAGGGGCTAGCGGTCGGTCGTTCCGGTCGAGGGGGCGGAATCAGCGTCGGGGGCTGGACTCGTGCCGGGTTGCGGCGAGACCGCGGATGCCGTCGACGGTGCATCCGATGACGCCGAGGCTGCATCCGACGTGGCAGCCGATTCGTTCGCGGCCGGGGATGCGGCGTCCTTCATTTGCTGCTGAACAACGGATGACGCCTTGCGGCCTGCATCAGAGAAGTAGTCCAGCGCACGGTAGGCGCGTTCGGTGGCAAATCGCACCTCGGCGTCCGAGTACGGGGCCTGGATCGGAGTGCTCGTGTTGAAGGTGGACGACACGTTTGTGGCCGTCGGACCCTGGTTCGCCGGATCATCCAGCGGGTTCACGATGAAAAAGACCGCGATGCCGACCAGCGCGATGCCGACGGCATAGTCCACGACCGGTCGACGGTGCGCCGTCATCAGCGCTCGCCAGGCCTGCATCGCCTGCCGCATCAGATCTTTCCACCATGGCAGTGCGGCATGGGCTGGCTGTGCGCGCGAGGTCCGCGCGAAGATGGCATCGGTCACGTCGGACGGACACGGCTTTTCGGGAAGCTCGTGCAGCTCCTCCTGAATCCGTTCCGCCTGGCGGACCTGCGTTTGCCAGTAACTGTCCTTTTCAAGTATGGAAGTGAAGGTCGCGTACTCATCGCCGGTGAGGTCACCGTCAACGAACGCTTCGACCCGTTCGTCCATCCACTCATCCCGTGAGGGAGCGTCAGGCCGTTTCATGATCAAGTACCTCTGCCAGTTGTTTGCGAAGTTTTTTGCGTCCCCGATGGATATACACCTTTACCGTGTTGATCGGCATGTCGAGGGCCTCCGCGATCTCCTTGTACTTCAGATTCTGGATCTCGCGTAGCACCACGACGCTACGGTATGGCTCGTCGACCTCGTCCAGTGCCCGATCCAGATGCTCCTGGAAATCGGAGGACTCGGCATCCGCGTGAGGAGACGGAGCAATCGATTCAGCCCTATCGAGGCTTTCGGAATCCACCGTGACCGACTTGCGGCGCGTCTTGCGCTTCCGAATCACGTCGATGCAGGCATTCTTGGTGACTCGAAGGAGCCACCCGATCGCCCGGTCCTGATCGATGTCATCGTAGTGTTCCCAGTATTTGATGAACACGTCCTGCGTGACGTCTTTGGCTGCGGCCTCGTTTTTGAGGAAATAGCAGGCAAAGCCGTAGACGCGATCCTGATACTGGTGAACCTGTTGTTCGAAAGAGTCCACAGGTCTTCAAGGAATGAATGAGGCGCCGCCGAAGGCTGGGTGAGGGGGCTCGTTTTCGCTGCGACCGAACCTTCCGGTCACCTGAAGACGGGCCGCCTTCGCGATCTCACTGGCTACACGAGGCGCGGCGCGAGAGTGTTACAGCGAGCACGCACAATATAAGAAAGCCCCGTGAAAGGACAGGGACAGGTGCGATTCGATGGGCGTCATGTCGGCGATCGGAGAGATTCCCATCGCCTGTGACGGGGTATCAGGAGGACGGGACGGCGTCCAACGGCAGATCCACCGGCTTCGGATAGCAGACGTAGGGCTTTATGATGGGGCCCTCTAAGCCGGCAAGGGAGGTGCTGTCGGCCATCTCCGTGAGCTCGTGCATCTGTCCATCCCGGTCGAGGATGGTAATCATCTCGTGGGACCGCTCGTAGGCCGTGTGCCCGGATCGGTCGATGGTCAGGTAGAGCTCGGCGTCCGCCCGCGCGGTCGACGGATCCGACACGCCCGTGTCCACGAGCCAGGCTGCGACATTTTCTTTCCAGCCCTCGATCTGAGGAGCGCTCGGCCGCTGCGGGAGAAAGGTGACGCGAAAGAAGTCGCGGTTGATGAAGCGGCGGCACAGGTCGGCGAGCACCGGGTCGCTCGCACCCATCCACTGCTTCAGGCTGAAGAGAATGTCGGTGTCGTCGATGTCGCAATACCTCTGGCGGACATCCGCATCGTGCAAGTCGTCGGCGTGCACGTCCCGTCGGAGAAAGAACAGCAGGGCGTCGGAGCCGCGGTCGAGTGCGGGGATGTCCGATCCGCGCTCGGCGTGCCAGCGAACACGCCGGAGAATGGCGCGGAGCAGCTGGTCGCCGGCCAGCACCGTCTTATGCAGGTACACCTGCCAGTACATGAGGCGACGCGAGAGCAGGAAATTCTCCACGGCGTAGATGCCCTTCCCCTCAATCGCGATCTGCGAGCCTTCCCCACCGTCCGTCGGGTGCACGCGCATCGTCTTGATGATCCGCTGGACACCGACCTCGCCTTCTGCGACGCCCGTGTAGAAGGAATCTCGCCGGAGGTAGTCGAGCCGGTCCATGTCGAGCTGACTGGCCACGAGTTCGTGGAAGAACGGACGCTCGTAGGTGTCGTCGAAGATCTTGATAGCCAGGTCGAGCGCGCCGTCGAATCGCTCGTTCAGGTCACCGAGAAGGAGGCGGCTCATGTCCTCGTGCTCGAAGTCCTGGACGAGTTCGTGCTCCAGCGTATGCGAGAACGCGCCGTGGCCGATGTCGTGCAGGAGGGCCGCGGCCAGCGCGGCCGTGTACTCATCCTGCGAGATTGCCGTCCCTTTCTCGTTGACGTTTTTCAGCGCGTCCTGCATGAGCGCCATCGCCCCGAGAGCGTGCACGAAACGAGTATGCTCCGCTCCCGGAAAGACGAGGTGCGCTACGCCCATTTGCCGGATTCGCCGGAGACGCTGCACCTCGGGCGTCTGGACGAGATCAAGGATGAGGTTCTTCGGGACGGAAATGAACCCGTGAACCGGGTCGGAGAAGAGCTTGAAGCGGGTCTCGGACACGTGTCGGTCGGTACTGGACGCGGTGCGGGAGAAAGTGAACGTCGGGATCAGGATTCGGCGTTGTGGAGTCGCTCCGCAATGGTCGCGTAAAACCCGTTCGAGTCAAAGTTCGCGCCGCCGAGCTTCGACTGAAAGCCCACCTGCCGCGCGTGGTCCGCGTCTACGGTGCCGCAGAACGTGCCCCAGCGTGCGCTGTCGACGGAGACGAATCCGTCGTTCGGCCCTTCACGCTCGTAGAGATAGGCGTTCAGAAAACGAAGAACCGGATCCAGGGTGATGTCCGTCCCTTTCCCGGCGTGCCCGGCGAAGGACCAGTAGTCGACGTCCGGGTGGTCCGGCGTCTCCGGGTTGAATGAGTTTCGAAGGTACGCCGGCGTGAGTTGCGTGATGGCCTGCAGCGCGTTCGCGGTGGCATCCTCGAGGGCATGCGTGCCGAGCCAGTCGGCCATCTCCATCATCCATTTGCGGACGACGCTCGGCTGCTCGAGGACGAGGTTGGCGATGGATGAGCCGCGATGCGGCGTGGATACGGTGATCAGCACGTCGACGACCTCATGCAACCCCTCGTGGTAAATCAGGTGGCGCGCGTCGAGCCCGCCCATAGAGTGCGCGATGATGACGATGCGCTCGGATCGGGTTTCGTCCAGAATCGGTGCGATGCGCCGAAGCCACATGGATGAGCGGGCCTCGACGGTGTTGTACGCGGCCACGTTGGGGGCGTAGGCCCGGATGCCGCGGGAGCGGAGGTACATCGCTTCCTCGTGCAGGTGCCCCCCGCGTCGGAAGGTGGCACCCATGCCGAAGCCATGCATGAGCACGACCGGCGTTTGGAGGGGAATGATTGAGGGTTGCGGAAAGGCTTCGAGCCCGGCGATACGCTGGAGGGCAGCAGCGGTTAACTGTTTCGGCATGAAAGAAGGATCCGGCGGGTAGCAGGTGATGAGGGCAAGACGCCTGAAGGACCGATGAGTGGGTAACATCCTACTTCGTCGTGCCCGGGAAGGGTTCGATCAGACCGTCAACCGGGAATGTTGACCGGTCGGTATCGGCGAGCGGAATCATTCGAGGAGACGGTAAACGGGACATGATCGGGTGTCACTCGTTGCACAAAATGAGACGCGCCGTTGGACATTGTTGCCGAGAGGGGACATAAGACTTCGCTTCGCATGCCATCACAATCAGTTTCTTATCGAGCACGGCCATTCCAGAGATGCTGATACGAACCCTGCTTTCCAAACTAATCGGAATGGTCGTCGGGCTGATCGTCATCGGGATACCGAGTCAGGCGCCCCACGTGGGGGCAGCAGAACGTCTTCAGGATACGGTTGCGCGTGCCGACACCACGGACAGCACCGGCGCCGGTAAGGGCGAAACCGGGCCCGCATGGCATGAAGCGGCCTGGAACGACATTGCCGTCATCGATGGGGTTCGTTTCTCGTACATTTATTATGCCGCGGCTGATCACGTGAACGATGGCGTCGTGGTCAAGCTGGAAAATCGGAGACAAAGCGCTGTGAACGTTGCGTTCACGATCATCTTCCGTTCGCCCGGTGCCGAGGTCACGGACCGGTTCAGCACGACTCTTCAGCCCGGTGAAATGAAAACGGGGGAGAACGACGGACTGTACTGGATCCCCTTCGGTCGCGGGGAAAGCATCGGCGAAGTGGGACTTCGAGGCGTCGACGTCGTTGCGGCGGATGCTGAACGGATGGACTGAGCCGATCACGTCCGCAGGGGCGTGGTTTCCCGGCCGGACCGTACGGAGGTGCTGTAAACTTCCACGGCTTGCAAAACCGACACCGGCCTTCGTCGTTATCACATCCTGTGCGCCGGTGAATGTTGCGTGCGCCTTCGCCTCACTTTTGGATATCGATTCGCACCCGTGAGTACCTCAACTTCTTCAACCGACGTACCGAACGTCGATTCGGCGTCCGGTGATGGTCACGCCGCGTCCGAGGCGCCGTCCGATGTCGCGACGTCGCGTCCGGCGCAGGGTGACAAGGAGCTCCACCGGGAAATCAACCGGCGGCGTACGTTCGCGATCATTTCGCACCCGGACGCAGGAAAAACGACGCTAACGGAAAAGCTCCTCTACATGGGAGGGGCGATCCGGGAAGCGGGCGAGATCAAGGCTCGAAAAGCCGACCGCCATGCTCGGAGCGACTGGATGTCCATGGAGCAGGAGCGGGGCATTTCCGTCACCTCCTCCGTCATGCAGTTCCGGTACAAGGATCTGCAGATGAACCTGCTCGATACGCCCGGTCACCGCGACTTTTCGGAGGACACGTACCGTGTGCTGACGGCGGCCGACAGCGTGATCATGGTGCTCGACAACGCGAAAGGCGTCGAGCAGCAGACGCGCAAGCTGATGGAGGTATGCCGCATGCGCGACATGCCGGTCATCACGTTCATCAACAAGATGGACCGTCACGGCCTGCCGCCGCTCGACCTGCTGCAGAACATTGAGGAGTCGCTAGATCTCGAAACCGTCCCGCTATCCTGGCCCATCGGTCAGGGCGACCGGTTCCGCGGGACGTACAACCTACACCGGGACGAACTCCACCTCTTCTCTCACGCGGACATGGAGGGTAATCACGAACGCCTTCCAATCGACTCTATCGACGACAGCCGGCTGGACGACGTGCTGGGAGACCAGGCGGAAGACCTTCGCTTCGACGTCGAACTCATGCGGGAGGCCGGAAACGACCTCGACGAGCAGGCCTACCTCGACGGTCGCCAGACACCGGTCTTCTTCGGGAGCGCGCTATCCAACTTTGGCGTCGGCGACATGCTCGATTCCTTCGTCGAACTGGCGCCCCCGCCGCGTCCGCGACCCACGACGACCCGGACCGTCGAGCCGCAGGAAGACAACTTCTCCGGCGTCGTGTTCAAGATTCAGGCGAACATGGACCCGAAGCATCGGGATCGCATGGCGTTCGTGCGGGTGTGCTCCGGCCGGTTCAAGCGGGGGATGAAGGTGATCCACCAGCGGACGGGAGACGAAACGCGCCTTCAGAACGCAACCACGTTCATGGCTCAGGATCGCGCCGGCGTGGACACCGCCTATCCCGGCGATATTATCGGGATCATGAATCACGGCACCATTAAGATCGGCGACACCTTTACTGACGGGGAAGAGCTGCACTTCACCGGCGTCCCGAGCTTTGCCCCTGAACACTTCCGAAAGGTGCATCTGGATGACCCGTTCCGGGCAAAGCATCTGAACAAGGGGTTGACGCAGCTCAGCGAGGAGGGAGCCATTCAGGTCTTCCGGCCTCTGCGAGGGAATGCGTACATTCTCGGTGCGGTTGGCGCCCTTCAGTTTGACGTCACGGTCGCGCGACTTGATGACGAGTACAACGTTGACGCTCACCTTTCAGGCGTCCGATACACCTGTTGTCGATGGGTGAGCGGTCCGGCCGAGACGCTGGACGCTTTTGAGGCAAAAAATGTCGATAATCTGTTTCACGATGCCGAAGGCAACCTGGCCTATCTTGGATTAAGCCAGTTTCGCCTTGACCGCACGATGGAGGACTGGCCGGATCTAACCTTTGAGAAGACGAAGGAGCATACCGGCGACTAACGTCCGATGTCATCGCCGTCGACCCCGTCGGCGGCTCGTCCAGGGTCCCGCTCGTGACTGCGCCAATCGTGTGCGGTCACGGGTTTTTTATGCGTGCGATGATTCCTGCCGGAGCACAACCCGCGCTTGAACGACCGGCCGATTCGGGTAATTATTGCGCCTCGATAAATTCAAAAGGTTCCAGTGTCATCACCAGCGCGCGGCCCGTATCCCACCGTTCCAATCGTTATTAGTCAGCACGTTCGCAACGCGACTTTAAAATATTGACGAACGTAAGGATGCACGGTAGCATCTCTCTACGCCGGATGAGCCACCTGCCACACCTTTGGAAAACCTTTTATGGCGCTCTAATGACCCATTCCAAAAATTGCGAGAAGAGAATGTGGAGTACTTCGTGCCTCAATTGGTCTAGACTTTGTTTGAACATAGGGTCGAACAGGTGAAGCACAGGTCTATTTCACAGATCTAATATTGACGTTTGGAAACGGTTTGCGTATACCAAATATTAAGTCTTCGGATGATAAGGGCGTAAGACATTTACCTAACCGGCGTGACTCCGTGGGAGCAAAGCATCGTCGGGTACATGCGTGCCCTTCTTGGCGACTTCATTCGATGAGCGTGCCGGCACGGTGGGGGGCCGTCCGCAGGCGTTGCTCGATGGACACTAAATGTTCAACCTGGTGTGATTGGGACGGCCGCTGTGCCGATCCAGTCCTTCCAGGCGCCTGTTTCCAGTCCTTGCCGCCGAACCGTAAGACCGTGTCTGTTTCTGAACGATTGACATTCTTCGACCCGCCGCGGGCCGACGCTTCAGCGGGGCAGTGGGCGTTGGCCGCAATCGTGGCCGTAAGCCTGGTCCTCGCGGTGATGTTGGTTCTGACTGTGCCTTCTGCGGCCCTTGCGCAGCCATCCAGCCCGTCGTACGGGAACGGAGATCCGGGATGGGACAACTCGCCAACCGCGCAGTCGTCCGGACGCGGCGGCGACGCCATGCGTCTCCCCTCATGGGCAGAGCCGTCAGGCGAGTCTGGCGGACGTGGGCCTTCCGGCTCGTCGGCTTTCGGTGCCGCGCCGTCCACGAATGGAGTAGGGGATCCGCCGGGATTCCCGGACCCGCCGAAGCCCGTTCCGATCTCCGGAACCGGTCTCGCCCTGCTCGCCGCGGCCGGCGCATCGCTGGCGTACCGGCGACTTCGTGCGAATGACGGGACGGACGGTTCCGGCGCTCGTCATGACGGCCATAACCCTCTGCCTTGAGCACGCGGTCAGTGATGTACTGAAAAGGGGTTGGACATCTACGGTAGTAACGATTGATAAG
>JAAAOT010000060.1 GCA_009908725.1 Bacteroidota bacterium
GATCCTGGATGGCATCGAGAAAACCATCTCGCAGAAGCGCGTGACCTACGACTTCCACCGCGCGATGGACAACGCAGAGCTCCTGAAGTGCTCCGAGTTCGGCGAAGCCGTTGCCGACAATATGTAAACCGCTGCTGCAACGCTGGCCGATTCGTCGGCCCATCCGGCGCCGCTCCGTTCTCGGGGTGGCGCTTTTTCTATGTTCAAGGTTCAGGGTTCAGGGTTCAGTGCAGACCACCAGCGTCGACGGCCGTGCGAGGGTGGTAGTCTGAGTGGTGCCATCACGCAGTTCGGTGTGGCGAATCTTGCCTCCCGTATTCGCGGTGTAGGCGAGAACGCCGAACACGCCGATCGCAGCAACCAGAAGACTTACAGAGGCACCCCGCGGGATATCGCTTTGGGGTCGCCAGATCAGAAGGGCAAGCGCGACGGTCCCAAGAAGAGCCGTCAACAGGAAGGCGATCAACGCTACCTCTTCGTGCGTCTCGATGATGTCATGGGAGATTCCAGGCAGCTCCTCGACGATTTCCTCCGCTCCCTCACCGGAAAAATAGGTGCCGACGGCTCCGAGGCCCGACGCAACGAACAAGCCAAGAGCCACGCGAATGACCGCATCCTGCGACCGCCACAGACCGTAGGCAAGAATTGCAGCGCCGAATAGGACGCCGAGAACCGGGATATGATTGATGATGAGATGTAGATGGGCAGAACTCATGGTCGGTCGGGTCGATGAACGGATCCAGAACAGTCACACCAAAAGCACGGCTGCAGCGATATCACGTCGAGAGGTCGTCGGTCGCGAAGCTACGAATGTCGAATCGTGCCTGAACGGGCAGCACGTAGACTTTGCCATCGCCCCGATGGCCCGTGCTGGCTGCGTCCGCGATCGCGCGAGCAATCTCGTCAGCTCGATCTTCTAAACAGACGACTTCGAGTTTGACCTTGCGCGTGTACGGGGTGATGTGTTCGTCGTAGGATTGCTGACCGCTCGCATCCGGTTCGAGCCCGAACCCTTCGACGTCTGTGAAACTTGCCCCGGGAGCGTGGAGCTGTCGTAGCCTCTCGACGACCGACTCCTTCATGTTGGGCCGGATGTACGCGATAATCATGTTCATGGCCTGCACCTGCACCTGGTTTGTGTGGAAGGACACCGTGCTGGAAACGTATCAAAACGTTGCCGGAGACCGGATGGTGCATCGAGCATTATGATCGGTTGATCGTCTCCGCACGGGGCTGTTCTGATTCGAGGAGGTCGTCGGTTTTCGGCCGCGCGTCCGGGTTGAACCAACCGTAGAGCGTCGGAAGCACGAGCAGCGTCGATGCCACGAGCGTCGGGATCCCGCCCACGACCACGGCGGCAAGCGGTCGCTGAACGTTCGCCCCGATGCCCTCGGCCATCAGGAGCGGCACAAGCCCCAGGAGCGTCGTGAGTGTGGTCATCAGGATCGGACGGAGCCGAAGCAATGCACCGGAACGCACGGCTCGGATCGTCGACACCCCCTTCTCGCGGAGGGTATCGATGAAGCTGATCATCACGACGCCATTCTGCACGGCAATCCCCAGAATCGCGATGAACCCGACCGAGGCCGGGACGCTCATGTACAGTCCCATCGCCTTCAGCAGCACGATCCCGCCGACGACAGACAGCGGGATGTTCAGAAAAACGAGCACAGCCTGCCCGACGGAGTGGAACGTCATGTAGAGAAGAACGAAAACGACCGCCAGTGTGATCGGCAGGATGATGGTCAGACGATCGCGAGCACGCTGCTGATTTTCGAACTGACCGCCCCAGTCCATCGTGTATCCGGCGGGCAGGTCGACGCGATTCCGCACGACGTCCTTCGCCTCCGCCACGAAGCTCCCGGCATCGCGACCGGAAAGGTTGACACCCAGCGTCACCTTTCGGCGTCCCTGCTCGCGCCCCACCTCCGCCGGAGCCTCTGTCAGAGACACGCGCGCCACATCCTGCAGCCGAATCTGCGTGCCGTCGGGCGTACGCAGAGGCAGCGACCGAATCGAGGCAACCGAGCTCCGGGACGTTTCCTGGAGCTTGCCCACCAGGGCGAATCGCCGGTCCTCTTCCAGGATGGTGCTCACCGTTTCCCCACCAATCGCCATATCGATGGCCCGCTGCACATCGCCGACGCTCAGACCGAATCGTGCCGCTTCCGAGCGCTGCACGTCGACTTCCACGTAGCCAAAGCCGGCGATCTGTGTGGGCAGCACATCGGCGGTCCCGCGCAGGCCGGCGATAGCATCCGCGATCTCGGACTGAAGCCGGCGGAGCTCATCCAGGTCGGGGCCGAACACCTGGATGGCGATCTCACTTTTGGCTCCGCTCACCATCTCATCGAGGCGAAGGGCAATCGGCTGTGTGAAAGCAAACGTGGCTCCTGGAATCCGGTCCACCCGCGCCCGCATCGAGTCCACGAGCACCTCCTTGCTCTCGAAGCGCCAGGTTTTTCGATCCGTGAGGCCCACGAACATATCCGTGAGGTTCTGCCCCATCGGATCGGTCGCCACCGCCGGACGCCCGACCTTGCTCACCGCACTGATCACCTCTGGAAACTCTAGGAGGGCCGACTCGACGGACTTCTGAATCTCGGTGGTCGTTTCGAGCGAGGCATCCGGTTCGAGTGCAACCTGAATTGCCACCGACCCTTCCTCAAGCGGCGGTGCGAACTCCGTTCCGAGCGTGGAAAAGACGCCAACCCCGACGGCGACCACCACGATGGACACGCCGACCGTCAGCCCGCGCCGACGAAGGGCCGTCTCCAGCATCGGCTCGTAGGCCGATGACAGCCAGCGCATCAGTCGGTTGGAGGCTTCGCGATCGTCCATATCATCCGACCCTCGGCGCCCATCGCCTCCGGCCGCTCCACCAGGGGCCGAACCGCGATCCGTGTCCTTCTTCCCGACCGAGGCCAGCAGGTACGAACTCAGCGCCGGAGCCATCGTGAGTGCAAAGAAGAGCGCGGCCAGTAGAGCAAACGAGACGGTAAACGCCATCGGCCGAAACATGCGACCCTCCATCTGCTCGAGCGTAAAGAGCGGCAGGAACACGGCGATGACCACGCCGACGGAGAACGCGATGGGCCGCGCGACCTCGCGACCCGCTCGTACCACGATGAGACCGATCGACTCGTTGGGGTTTTCCTCACGGAGCCTGAAGATGTTTTCGACCATTACAATCGCCCCGTCTACAAACATCCCGAGTCCGATGGCCAGCCCGCCCAGACTCATCAGGTTGGCCTTAAACCCGAAGTAATTCATCAGAATGAACGTCGCCAGCGCGGTCATCGGGAGGACGAGGCTGACGATCAGCGCCGACCGCCAGTCGCCGAGAAACGAAATCAGCACGAGAATGACGAGGGCGCCGCCGATCAGCAAGCTCGTCGTGACGGTCGAGATCGCCGCGCTCGTCAGGCTGTTTCGGTTATAGAATACCTCGATCCCGACACCTTCGGGAAGGGTCGACTGCAGCTCCGCGATCCGAGCTTCCGTGTTCCGTACCACCACTTGAGCATTTGCACCGCGTCGCATCATGACGATGCCCACCACGGTTTCACCGTTTCCATTCATGGATGCGGCGCCGTGACGGACAGCATGATCGACCTTCACCTCGGCGACATCACTCGCCAGGATGGGCGTTCCGTCCCGCGTGGCGATGACGGTATTACGGATGTCGTCGAGAATACTGGCATCCCCGGCGCCGATGCGTCCGACACCGCGGACGACGTAGTGCTGCTGGTTCCGGACGATGTAGCTTCCGCCCGCATTGGTGTTGCTCTTGCGAAGCGCATCATACGCCTGCTCGATGGAGATGTCGTAGTTGATCAGCGCTTCCGGATCGAACCGAACGTGGTATTCCTTAATGAAGCCGCCGAGTGCATTCACCTCCACAACCCCATCGACAGTGCGTAGCTCCGGCGCGAGTACCCAGTCCTGTAGCGTTCGCAGTTCCTGAGGACTGTACGTCCGCCCATCTCCGGGCTCATCCACGAGAGCGTACTGATACACTTCGCCCAGAGCGGTCGTCATCGGCGCAAGCGACGGCTCAGCCGAGGCTGGAAGCTCGTCTTCGATCTCGCGAAGTCGCTCAGACGCGAGACGACGCACGAAGTAAGGATCCATTCCCTCTTCGAAAACCAGCGTGACGACGCTCAAGCCGAATTGACTCAGCGATCGGTTTTCCTCCACCCCTTCGAGGTTCGTCATATTGATCTCGATCGGGTACGTCACGAGCTTCTCGACCTCGACGGGCGACATGCCGGGGACGCGCGTGAGGATCTGAACCTGGTTGTTGGTGAGCTCCGGATAGGCGTCCAGCGGTACCTGCTTCCAGCTGTACAGGCCCCAGCCAACGAGTACGGCCATGAGCAGCAGAACCAGCACGCGGTTCTTGACGACGGAAGCAATGAGACGGTCGAGCATGATGAAACGACGTCGGGTAGTGAAAAAGTCGCAGGCCGCGGGAACAAGTGTCGATCACGCACAGCCCTCAGGACACCCTCGCCCTGTGCGAGGCCTGGCGGTATCGGCGGATCACTGTTGATTCATGGCACTCACGATCTGATAAGCGCCGTTCGTTACGATCTCCGTGCCGGGCTCGAGCTCGGGCACCGCGACAAATCCATCTGCATCGGCAGAAGCATCGAGGAAGACGCGGCGGAAGGTGCTAGGCGCGTCGCGTACGATAACGTAGGTCCCGGACGCCCCGGTCATCAGTATGTCGCTCGATAAGGCCGGCTGTGGATCTCCTTCCACCTGGACTCGAACGGTGGCGTACATCCCCGGACGGAGACTGCCGTCATCGTTGGGGAGAACGATCCGGGCGCTCGCTGCTCGCCGTTCATCGTCCACCTTCGGCGTAACCTGTGCGACTGAGGCCTCGTAGGTCCGCCCGGGCGCCATCGATGTCGTCACCGTGACGCTCTGGCCCTCTCGAATTGCAGCGAGGTTCCGTTCGAAGACATCCGCCACGACACGGATCGGCGCCAGACTGGCGATGTAGTACAGGCGATCTCCCGGCTGAACAGGATCTCCCAGAACGGCCGTGCGGTCGAGTACGACACCGTCAATGGGGGCGGTCAGCGGAAGCGTAGCCAGATCAGCATCGCCGATCGCAACGGCCTCGATTCGATCCCTGCTGACGCCAATCGAGCGGAGACGCTGACGCGACGCCTGCCAGTCTCGCTCGGCAGCGCGGACGTTCTTTTCGATGGCTACGCCCCGATCCCGAAGCCTGTGCTGTCGATCGACTTCGTCGCGCGCCTGCCGAAGGCCTGCGACGATGTCACTGAGATCTGGAGCAGCGACGTCGGCCACAATCTGCCCCTGCCGGACACGGTCTCCCGTGCTTGCCCGCAACCGTTCGATTCGCCCGCCGATGAGAGACGTGACGTAGGCTTCGCGATCGGCCTGTGGTCGAACGCGGGCCGGAAGCTGAAGCGACGTAACGATCGGTCGTACCGATACTTGCTGCGTCTCGACCCGCACCTCGGAAAGCTCGGCGTCCGTCAACGTAATGTGGTCCGGGTCCGGCGGCGGAGCGCTTTGCGCTGCTGGGGTCGGAGCCGTGTTCTCGCCACACCCCGCCAGAAGGAGCATCAGTGCCACCACCGGAAGGAAGAGAAAGCGGTTCAGTTTGAATTGCATGGGAGTCGCGTCGTTACACGTGATTAGGCGTAGCCCGCCGAGCCGTGAGGAGGAAAAGGGCGGATACACGTCATCTCTGCACCTCCAGCGCGCCATCTAAGACGATCGGCTCGTCGCCGAATCCGACGCCAATAGCATGTTCGAGGTCGTAGAGAGCGCGCAGATACCCCTGTCGAAGGTCGAGACGAAGAAGGGCAGCCTGCGTGGCGGCGTCAACGGCGTCCAGTAGCTCGAAGAGAGAGATCTCGCCTTCACCGTAGACGAATCGCGCGTCAGAGGCCAGCGAGTCTGTGCCGGGAAGCACCTGTTGCCCGACGACGCGAAGGCGCTTCCCGAAGCTCTCCACGCGCTCCAGGGCGTCATGGACCTGGATTTCGACATCCCGACGCGTGGATTCGAGTTCGGCTCGGGCAACCTCTCGCCGGTTGCGTTCGGCATCAACCGCAGCACGCCCCCCGTTCCACAGCGGAAGGCCGATCACAACCCCGGCGGTATAACCATAGGTGGTCGACGACGGAATCGACTGTCGCTTCGGGCCGGCGGATAGATTCAGACTTGGGTATCGTCTGTACCGAGCCGCATTAAGGTCTGCTGTGCGAACGTCAAGTCGATTTCGCGCGGCCCGAACGGCTCCGCGCCGAGCCATCGCTTGCTCTAATACCTCGGCCTCGTCGATCCTGCGCGGCGCCGGTGCTCGGGAGGAGAGAAGCGCCTGCGGGCCTCCTTCGACGTGGTAGGCCCCCAGCGTGTTGACCTCATCGAGCATTGTCCGAGCATCCGGCATCAGCAGGTACGCCAGTTCAATGCGAGCGTCCCGGAGTCGTAGTTGTGCGTCTGACAGATCGTTCTCATACTGCGCCCGGGCAACCTGCAGGCGGGCTTTCTGAAACGTCCCCAGGTCCCCCTCTTCGAAGCGAATGTGTGCCGCGCGCTCCGCATCCCGGATCTGCGCGGTCACGTCCCGAAGCACCGTAACCCGCGCCTGTGCCACCGCAACGTTGAGATAACGATGGCGCAACTCGTTCAGAAGCCGCGTCCGCATCTCGTTAACCGTCGCATCAGCCATCCGGCGCGTGGCTTCATGAGCACGGCGACGCGCGCCCTGTTCTCCGGGATATCTTATGGGCTGATTGACCGTGAGATACCACTGGTCATCCACACCGTCCGACAGGTTGGTTCGCTCCTCTTGAACCGAAAGCGATGGATTGGGATACAGCGCATCGACTTTGGCGGAGCGGTCCATCCGTCGCGCCTCTGCCTGTGCGGCTCGCAGATGCGGACTGTTCACCTCCACCATCGCCACCGCCCGGTCAAACGTAAGCGTGTCGGGAAATGCCGCTCCGACATTTTCATCCAGGTCCTGCGCGATCGCAGACGAACCAACGATCGAGAACATGGTGATCGTCAACATGGCGGCGAGCGCTCTGCCGAGCGCGCCTGCGCCTGTCACGGTCTTACGATTCATACGACGCTGCCGTCTTGGTCGAGAGCCTTCAGACCCGGCGATGCATTTCACCGCCGATGCACTCTCTTCGACCGCTCGGCTCAGGCAGGGATCTTAGCGCACGATGAGAAGAAGGTTAGAGACAGATTAGAACGGAGATGCGCCACCCAAGGAAACGGATTTGTCGCGATCCAGACGCCCCAGTTCATTCGCTTGGAGGTTGCCATTTAGAGGCGGCGGACGACCGACGTGCGACGGAATGAGAGGCCCTAGCAATCCCTCATTCGAGCTGCGTACGGCTCCCCAGAGGGCACTTCCTCCGGGGCGCTGCACCAAACGGTTTCGGTGTTGCGCACCACAGGCACTAGCTTCGCGTCGCACCACAGGCACTAGCTTCGCGTCGCACCACAGGCACTTGCTTCGCGTCGCTGCATCCCTGAACCGCTTCGGGTGCACCGGCTTCAAGCGCCAGGATCCCGCCCGGTGCGCTCGCTGCCTATCATCGGAGCAGGTTTGGGTCAGGCCTTTTATCGCGGAAGAGTGATGCGAAACTCCGTCCCCTTCCCCCGTTCGGAATGGACCTGCAGCCGTCCACCGTGCCGTTCGACGATGCGCGTCACGATCGACAGCCCGAGCCCGCTGCCGTCACCGCCCACGTCAACGGCGCGCCCCCCGCGGTAGAACCGATTGCTCACCTCCGGCATCTCCTCCGCATCGATTCCGATGCCCGTATCGCGGCAGAGCACGTGAACGCGATCCTCCTCGGCCTCGACGACGACGTTCACACTCCCCTCCTGCGTATACTTAAGGGCGTTGTCGACAAGATTGCGGATGGCATCGCGCAGAAGGTCTGGCTGAGCCTGAATATGAAAGGCGCGGCCGTCGAGCTGTGCTTGTTTCGCTCCGCGGCTCTTCACTCCGTTCACGTCTTGAACGCCATTCTGTCGATGCGCCTCAACGGTCAACCGAATTCCGCGCTGGTCTGCACGCTCCTGAAACGATTGCACCTCCTCCGCGACGAGATCCACGAGGTCGACCTCCTCCGTTTCCAGCGAGGCACCGCGATCGAGCCGGGTAAGCGTGAGCAATGCTCGCAGGGTCTGGACGAACCTCCCGAGGCGATCATCGAGAAGCTCCAGCGTGTTACGGTACTCTGCAGCCGACCGATCGCGCCGGAGCGCAATTTCGACATGTCCGCGAAGGACCGTGAGCGGCGTCTGCAGTTCATGCGCCGCATTTGAGGTGAATGTCCGAAGTGCATCCACATGCGTCTCCACGCGGTCGAGCAGCGCATTCAGGGTCTCCGCGAGCATGGCCGTTTCCCGGTCTGCATCGTCGGGGACGTGGACGCGTGTATCCAGGTCTGCCGATGTGATGGTCCGGGCCACATCCGTGACACTCCGAAGTGGTTCTGACACACGACGAGCAGCCCAGTCGACAAGGACCAGCAGCCCGACGGTTAGAGCCAGCCAGAGAACGATCAATCCGATCCCCAGCTGCCAGAGCATCGACTGGTGATCCGGTACCGCACGCGATACCTGGACAAACCCGGCGACCTGTCCGGTACGGTCCGGAATAGGGCGAACGGTATAATAGAACCCTCTGTCTCCCGCCTCGAAGGTCTTCAACGACGGAACGACGCGCTCCGGCATTTGATGGGCGAGGAGGCGGTCCGGAAACGAGGCATCAAGCGAACTGATATTGGAGGACTCTCGGAGAAGCTGTCCGCCGTCGTCGAACACCTGAACAAAGATCGGGTCCACTCGCTCGATCGCGAGACGGTGATGTGCCTCCTCCCAGGCGTAAGCGCTTAGATCGAGCCCCCCATCGACGATGCGTACGTCGGCCAGCATCTCTTCAGCCTCGGTCTCGACCGTGCCAATCGCTGTGTGATGGAACGTCCAGTAGGCTCCTGCCCACGCCAGCAGCGCCGGCACGGCAAGAGCGGCCGCAAGGACCGGCCCGACCATCGTGAACAGTCGACGTCGAAACGGGGGTCGCCCTGGCGTCGGACTTGACTCGTTGTGAGTCGCTGCTGAGCCTGTTAGGTCGAACATGATCTCCCGGTTCTGTCATTGCGGGGGACACGGTGCCGCACGGTATGGCATCTCGTCTGATGGGAATCATCCACCAGTATCCGTAGTCTGGACGTTTGTCTCCGCATCTGCTGACGACACCGAGCCCGACTCCGCAGGATCGAAGCGATACCCGGTCCCCCTCACGGTTTCGATGCGCGAGTCGCAGCCGGCGTCGGAAAGTTTTCGGCGGAGATAGTTGACGTACACATCGATGAGGTTCGTTCCCCGATCAAAGTCGTGGCCCCATACCTCGCGATGGATGTCCTCCCGGCTGAGTGCGCGTCCTTTACGTGCCATCAAGAACGCCAGTAGATCAAACTCCGTGGGAGTGAGGTGAATCTCTTCGCCGTCGATGCTGCACCGGCGGGCCGCAAGGTCAAGCCGCAGCGCCCCATCCTCCAACGGTCCGTCTTCCTCCCTCGGCTCCACGCGTCGGAGGAGCGCCTCGATGCGCGCGAGCAGTTCGTCGAACGCGAAGGGCTTCGGCAGGTAGTCGTCGGCCCCCGAACGGAGTCCCGCGACGCGATCTTCCACGGCGTCGAGTGCCGTGAGCATCATTACCGGCAGATGCGTATCGTGAATCCGGAGACGCTCGCACACGTCGAGTCCGTTGATGTCCGGAAGCCGCACATCCAGCAAGACCAGGTCGATCTCGTCCTGTTGGACATACTCCAGGCCGCGTCGGCCATTCTTTGCCCATGTGACGCGATACTGCTCCTCCTCCAATCCCTGCCGGATGAACGAAGCTACATCGGGCTCATCTTCGACCAGAAGAATGTGCGGCTCAGTCATGGTGAAAGACTCCACAGATGGAGCATCAAGGAAGCGGGGTGACCAGATTTACCACCGGTCTTATCGCACGTACGCTGCTTCCCAAAAGGGTTTCCACGCCGACCGCCTTCTCACCAGGTTCTAATCGTCAAGGGACGGTTCAGCGTTCAGGGTTCAAGGTTCAATGTTCGAGCGACGGCATTACTCCACCGCTCAAAGCTCATCTCTAAATCCTCCATTCCTAATTCCTGATCCCCAATCCCCAATCCTATTCCGCAACCCAAAACGTTTCGCTTCGGTGGAAACCTCTCCCTGCGCCCGTTGCGTTTCGCTGTCCCCAATCACCGGCAACGATTTCTTGCGCCCCGCCCGACGCTTATGCCGTCCACGACGCTGATCGACGAAAACGGACACTTTATCACCATTGAGCAGCCGGACGATGCTCTGACCGGCGACCCGAAGGAGGACGAGCACCACGACTTCCTGGTCGATCACTGGATGGACGTGGCGGCGGCGTCGTACTACGGCTTCAAGCGGTACGGTATCGGCGTAGTTGTGATCGCGGAGGGCGACCCGATGGACGGCAGCGGCATGGACCATCCCTTCGATGCCCGCAAGCTATTGTATCGGCCGGACACAGCCGGAGGATGGGCCGGCAATA
>JAAAOT010000193.1 GCA_009908725.1 Bacteroidota bacterium
GCGAAAAAGGGATACGCTGAATCTCGTCGCCGTCCTTTTCGGCCGGTTTTGCCGACATGGAGGACCAGCCGGGACGAATAACGACGGAGGTGGGCGATTCCGTGGCGTTCGGTTCGTCCGTAGACGCTGAGTCCGACTTCGTCACGCTCTGTGAGAGGGGAGCACTCGTTTCGGCAGAAGGCAACACGTGCTGTGCAGCAACCTTGTCCGCCGGAATGGGGGAGATGAGGAGCAGGAACAGGGCAAGCGGGACAAGGGCGGGGGACAGGCGCATGACATGCCGAGCGGGGTGAATGGGACAAGGGTTCGGAGGCTGTGCCGCAGCATGGCCGATAGAAGTAACCTTCAGGCGGGACGTTCCCGGACTGCGACCACCCGCTTTCGGAAGCGCTTTTGGTGAAACGGAAACCGCCCGGGTGCGACGTCTTTATACTCGGTTGAAGAGCCTTAGGACTCTCCCCGTCCGCTGCATTTTCTCACCTGTCGCCGTCGAGCCATGGAGACCGAGCGTTACGAGCCCACGCATCCCGTCCGTTTTGTGACCGCCACGAGTCTATTCGACGGGCATGACGCGGCGATCAATATCATGCGCCGAATCCTGCAGGGGACGGGCGTCGAGGTGATCCACCTTGGCCACAATCGGTCCGTTCAGGACGTCGTTGAAACGGCCATTGAAGAAGACGCGCAGGGCATCGCGGTGTCCAGCTACCAGGGTGGGCATGTCGAGTATTTCAAGTACATGCACGACCTTCTGGAGGAGAAGGGAGCCGGACACATCCGCATCTACGGGGGAGGCGGTGGCGTCATCGTTCCGGAAGAGATCGACGAGCTCGAGGCGTACGGCATTGCCAAGATCTTTTCCCCGGAAGACGGGATGCAGATGGGGCTGCAGGGGATGATCAACCAGATGGTCCGCGAGTGCGACTACCCGATTTCGGACTCCGACTTTCAGATTTCAGGTGATGTATCGCTGCGTGATGACCGGCGCGTGGCTCGGAGCCTGTCTCTCGTTGAAGCGCCCCATTCGAGGAAAGCTGCCGCCGTGCTTGAAGGAGAGGCAGCTGGCGGCGCTTCAGCAGAAATGACGGACGTAGGAGCGGGCGGCGACGGCCAGTCCGCCCGGACGATGGACGCCGGGCAATCGGAGGCCGGGAAGCGCCGGTCGATGATCCCGACGCTCGGCATCACCGGCACCGGCGGGGCCGGGAAATCCACGCTCACGGACGAGCTGGTGCGTCGCTTCATCAACGACTTCGACGATATCGACATCGCTGTGCTCAGCGTGGATCCGACCCGTCGCCGTACGGGCGGGGCTCTGCTCGGCGATCGGATCCGCATGAACGCGATTTACGGCACCAACGCGGATCGCGTCTACATGCGCTCGTTCGCCACACGGCAGCAGAACCGGTCCACGAGCGAGGCGCTGCAGGAAGCCATGACTGTCTGCGAGGCGGCGGGCTTCGACCTTGTCATCCTCGAGACGGCGGGCATTGGGCAGAGCGATACGGAAATCGTGGATCTGACCGATCTTTCGCTTTACGTGATGACCCACGACTTCGGCGCGCCCACGCAGCTCGAGAAAATCGGGATGCTGGACCTGGCCGATTTCGTGGCGATCAACAAGTTCGAGAAGCGCGGTTCGGAGGATGCGCTTCGGGACGTACGCAAGCAGGTTCAGCGCAACCGGGTGCGTTTCGATGAGAAACCGGGGGACATGCCGGTTTACCCGACGATGGCATCCCACTTCGGCGACCCGGGCGTGACGCGACTCTATCTCGCTCTGCTGGACGAACTGAACACAAACTTTCGTTTCGACCGGCAGTCGACGACGTACGGCGATCGAGAGATACCCGAACCCGACCCTGCGGAAGTTGCGATCATCCCGCCGAGTCGCAACCGCTACCTCGGCGAAATCGTCGAAGCAGGCCGCGGGTATCGTGAATGGGCAGAGGAGCAGATCGAGATCGCGCGCAAGTGGGGCGAGGCGAAGGGCGCCCGGCGTCAGGTCGACGACTGGGCACCGGAGGATAAAGAGCAGATTGCCGGTCGTCTCGACGATATGGTCCAGCACTGGTGGGATAAGCTCGACTCCCGCTGCCGCGACATCCTTACCGATTGGGATGACCTCAAGGACGCGTACCAGCAGGACACGTTTACGTATACCGTTCGCGGGCGCGACTTCACCGTCCCCCTGTATCGCGAAACGCTCAGCGGGACGAGGGTGCCCCGCGTGGCGTTGCCGAAAACCGAAGATGACGGTGAGCGGCTCCGTTTTGCGCTTCTCGAAAATCTGCCTGGATACTTTCCTTTCACCGCCGGCGTCTTCCCCTTCAAGCGCGAAGGTGAGGACCCGACGCGGATGTTTGCCGGGGAAGGGTCGCCGGAGCGGACGAACCGGCGCTTTCACCTCGTCTCGTCGGACAGCCCGGCCAACCGCCTGTCCACCGCCTTCGACAGCGTGACGCTCTACGGCTTCGACCCGGACGAACGACCCGACATCTACGGTAAGGTCGGCAATGCGGGCGTGTCGATTTGTACGCTCGACGACATGAAGAAGCTCTACTCCGGATTCGACCTCGCCGACCGGAAGACCTCGGTCAGCATGACGATTAACGGGCCGGCGCCGATGATCCTGGCGATGTTTCTGCAAACCGCGATCGACCAGCAGGTGGAGAAGCACCTGCGAAAGGAAGGTCGCTGGGAGGAGGCGGAGGCGGTGATCGAGGGGCACCTGGGCGAAGACCGCCCGGCCTACGTCCCATACGGTCCGGATGGGCGAGAGGAGGATCTGCCCGAGACGCACGACGGCAGCGGCCTCGGCCTTCTCGGGTGCACCGGCGCCGAACTGGTCGACTGGGGCGTGATGGACGCGGCCACCTACGAGGAGATCAAGGAGGACACCCTCAACGTCGTCCGCGGGACCGTGCAGGCCGACATCCTGAAAGAGGACCAGGCCCAGAACACGTGCATCTTTTCGACGGACTTCGCCCTTCGGATGATGGGCGACATCCAGCAGTACTTCATTGACTGGAGCGTCCGAAATTTCTACTCGGTATCGATTTCCGGATACCACATCGCGGAGGCCGGCGCCAACCCGATCACCCAGCTTGCCTTTACGCTGGCCAACGGCTTCACCTACGTGGAGTACTACCTGAGCCGCGGGATGGACATCGATAAGTTCGCGCCGAACCTGTCGTTCTTCTTTTCCAACGGAATGGATCCGGAGTACAGCGTCATCGGCCGGGTCGCTCGCAGGATCTGGAGCGTTGCGATGCGAGAGAAGTACGGGGCCAACGAGCGAAGTCAGAAGCTGAAGTACCACATCCAGACGTCGGGTCGGAGTCTGCATGCGAAGGAAATTCAGTTCAACGACATCCGGACGACGCTGCAGGCGTTAATGGCGGTCTACGACAACTGCAATTCGCTCCACACCAACGCCTACGATGAGGCAATCACGACGCCGACGGAGGAAAGCGTGCGGCGCGCCATCGCCATCCAGATGATTATCAACAAGGAGCTGGGGATGACGAAAAATGAGAACCCGCTCCAGGGGGCGTATGTCGTCGAAGAGCTAACCGACCTCGTGGAAGAAGCCGTCTGGGCCGAGTTCGAACGGATCAACGACCGGGGCGGCGTGCTGGGCGCCATGGAATCGATGTACCAGCGCGGTAAGATCCAGCAGGAGTCCATGGTGTACGAAGAGAAAAAGCACAGCGGCGAGCGCCCCATCATCGGCGTGAACACGTTTCAGCGAGAGGACGGCCAGACCGAAGAGGATCTGGACGTTGACCTCATGCGCTCGTCCGACGACGAGAAGCAACATCAGCTCCGCAGCCTTCGCGCCTTCCAGGAGCGCTACCCCGAACGCGCGGACGCAGCCATCGAGAAGCTGCGTGAAGCGGCGAGAACGGGCGGCAACACCTTCGACGTGCTGATGGAAGCCGTCAAATACTGCTCGCTCGGTACCATCACAAACGTTCTGTTTGAGGAAGGAGGAGAGTACCGACGGAATATGTAAACCGGTTTTAGTTCACGAGCACGGACGCCGCATCACTGGCCATTCCGTACACGTCGCCGCTCTCCGATCGGGGAGCGGCGTTCGTTCTCCGGATGGAATCGGTCGCCTCACCGCGCGCGCTGCGCCCGGTACAACCGATACCGAGCCCTACATTTCTGAGTGATATGTTACAAAAGTACCGACTCGGCGAGGGTTTTCTCGGACGGGTTTACAAATTGTACGGTGCAAAATGCGGTGTTGGATGGATTCTGTGTCAGCCAACGGACGCCCCGATCGGTAGTCTGTCTCAATTCCCACACGCTTTTGCGCACGCTACAGGCCGATTATGCCCTCAGATCGGCGGAAAGTACCGCTTTTCTGAAGAATCTTAACGGTTGCGTGACGATACGCCCGAAATTATCACGATAACGGTGGAGGGGCCGGGTGGTTAGAGGTCGGCACACGGTTTGTAACTCATGATGGGCGAGTATCCATTGGATTAAGTCCGGTTCATCCAGCCTCTACCGATATGTCTCTGTCTCCGATCGTCCTCATCCTGCTCGCCGCCTGCTGGACGCTTCCCGCCGCGCTCGTTGCGGTGGCGTATTTCCGCCAGCGCGCCGGTCTCGCCGAAGGTACGCGCGAAGTGCTCGAGATGGATGTGGTCCACCGACTGCGTGTTGCATCGCTTGATGTAGACATCCGCGCAACGGAGGAGCGAGAATGGTGGATGGTTTCTCCTTCGGAGCGCAAAGCGACGGCCGCTGCTTCGTCCGTCGATCGCTC
Source organism: Bacteroidota bacterium (assembly GCA_009908725.1). GTDB lineage: Bacteria > Bacteroidota > Rhodothermia > Rhodothermales > Salinibacteraceae > Longibacter. Next base: position 4,784 of record JAAAOT010000193.1, read on the forward strand.
CGTCCAAGACGCTGCGGTGATTACACCGTATGCGGAAGTCTCCGTAACGGTCTCTGACTCGAGCGGAGATGAGTGCGTCCGACGGTGCTCGGTCTGCCTCAACTAGCCTCTGGCCGGTTGGGTGCATCCAGCATCCGGACGAAAGAAGTGAAGTAGCGTGGGAAGACCGGGGTCGGTTCGCCGACCCCGGCATTTTTTTGTTTAATCGGTTGGTTTCCGGAGAAGAGCCGTGCCCGCGGTCGCGTTGCAGCATCCGGTCGTAACGCTTGTCGTACGGATGGCAGGGCCGGACGAACGTTCGCGGGACGCGAGGCGTATTCTGTAGTCCCGAATCGCCGTGTACGAACCTTCACCTCATGCCCTCCTCAACCGCCACCTCGGAATCCGTGTCGGCCAGCGACCGGGGACTCGCCCCGTCTGATCTGGACGCGCCGGGGACCGTTTTTCTGGATGCATCCCGACCCGATCCAGACGGCCCATCTTCGGCCGACCGCTGCCTTCTCTTTCAGGAGCCGAAGCAGATCCTGCGCGCCGATGTGCCGGCGGACGTTGCCGGTGTGCTTCGAAACGCGGATGACGCGCTGGAGGCCGGATATTTCGTTGCCGGAGCGCTGACGTATGAGGCCGGACTCGCAATAACCGGAATGGCCGCTCATCCGGTCGATGGACCGCTCGTCTGGCTCGGTGTGTACGACGGCCCGACCGAATGGTCCTCGGCTGACGTCGCCCGGGGGTTCGCGTCGCTCGAAGAGTCACCGCAGGTCCGGAACGCACGGTTCGACGTGTCGAGGAACGCTTACCGTGCGGCGCTCGAACGAATCAAGTCGCTGATTCGGGAAGGCGACGTCTACCAGATCAACTACACCGGCCCCGTCCGCTTTGAGTGCGATCCCGGCGACGCGCTTCGTCTCTATGCACAGATGCGCCGCCGTCAACCCGTGCCGTACGGCGCCTGGCTGCACCTCGGCGATCGAAGGATTCTTTGCGCCTCGCCCGAGCTTTTCGTTCGGCGCGACGGAGGCCGGCTCGTCACCCGCCCCATGAAGGGCACCATCCGCAGAGGCATGACCCTCGAAGAGGACGATCGCCTCCGGCATCGGTTGGAGACGGACCCGAAGAGCCGGGCCGAGAACCTGATGATCGTCGATCTCCTCCGAAACGACCTGTCCCGCTGCTGCACCCCGGGGTCGGTTCGCGTCCCCTCTCTGTTCTCGACGGAGACATACGACACGCTCACCCAGATGACGTCGACGGTCGAGGGCGAGCTTGTCCCGGATGCTCGGCTTTCCACCATCCTCGACGCGCTGTTTCCGTGCGGGTCGGTGACGGGAGCGCCCAAGCGACGGGCCATGCAGCGCATTTACGAGCTTGAAACCGGCCCCCGGGGCATGTACTGCGGGGCCATCGGCTACGCTGGCCCGGACGACACAGCGTGCTTTAATGTCGCCATTCGAACGGTCACGCTCCGAGATGGCGATCCATGCGGCTCCCGGGCTCTTTCCGGAGTGATGGGAACGGGAAGCGGGGTTGTCTGGGACTCCGACCCGGACGCGGAATATGAGGAATGCCGCCTCAAGGCCCGGTTCTTAACGGATCCGGCGAACAACGAACCTTCCACGTTTCGCCTGATCGAGACGATGCGAGCATCGGACCGCAGGATCGACCTGTGGCCATATCACTGGCGTCGGCTGGAAAAGTCTGCCGCCTACTTCGGGTTCGACGTTGACCGGGCGCGAATCGGCGCAGCTTTGAACGCTGCTCTCGAAGAGACGCCGTTGACGTCCGCCCTCGTGCGCATGACCGTCGGTCGGGACGGAGACCCCGAGGTCGACGTCCGGGCAATGCCGCCGCAACCCGACCGGTGGACCGCTGCCATTGCCCGAGAGCTGGCTCAGCCGCATAACCCGTTTTTCTACCACAAAACGACGCGCCGAACCGAATACACTCGTGCCCTGGAGGAGGCGAATGCGGCCGGGGTAGACGAGGCTATTCTCGTGACGCCCGAGGGGCGCGTCACCGAAGGCGCACGGAGCAACGTGATCGCAGAAATCGACGACCAGTGGGTGACGCCACCGGTGGAGGATGGACTTCTCGGCGGGGTGTATCGCGCGTTTCTCCTCGACACGGAACCGCGCATGTGCGAGGGATCGCTGTCGGTCGACGACCTGCGGCAGGCGTCCCGGCTCTTCTGCTGCAACGCCGTCCGCGGACGAATTCCCGTCACGCTCGAGAAGGATCTGCGCGCGTCGCACCGGCACTGACACTTGGCTTTCGCACCGGCCGTCGACGCCTACGGCGGTTGACAGGCGACATGCAATTGGTTACTGTTTAGTGTGAATGTGAACGAAATGTAAACGCCTCGTTCCCACGCGCCGCCCCTTATCCGACGTTCGTCTGATCGCATGTCCGATGCCTCCAATCCGCCGCTACTCCGCGACGCCATGATAGAACGCGTGGCCCGTCGCCTGAAGGTGATGGGAGACCCGGTTCGGCTGGAGCTGTTGAACCTCCTGCGGATCCACGAGGAGCTTTCCGTGCAGGCCCTCGTCGACGCATCCGGGCAGCGTCAGGCCAATGTGTCGAAGCATCTCGGCATTATGATGCGGGACGGACTCGTGAAGCGCCGCAAGGAGGGGGTGAACGCGTACTATTCGATCGACGACGCGAGCGTGCCCGGCGTGTGCCTTCTCATTGCCAATGCAATCGGGGAAACCGAAACCCCGGCCGAATGAGGCTGCTCCCGAGCGAAGCGTCAGCATTCTGAGAGGCAGCGGACGATGGCCGGTGAGACGGCAGAGCCGACGGCCGATGTACGACAGATCGCGTATGGAAACGGACAAAACGACCTACCGCCAGCGCCAGCTCCTTCTCTTTGCCGCCGGCGTTCTGTTACTGACGGATCCGGTTCTTTCGATCTTTCGGAGGGATGCCTTCGTCGGGGAGATCCCCGTCCTCGTGGTTTCCCTCTTCAGCGTCTGGGCCGTCCTCATCGCCGGAGCGGCCTGGCTCATGGAGCGGCCGGCCACGCGCGCGTCGGATCGCCTCCTGTCCAATCGGGACGACCCCACGACCTAAGTTCGTCGCGTTATGGCGCCCAGTCTCGTCCTCTTTCTCGCGACAGCGTACCTCGGCCTCCTGTTCGCGGTCGCCTACTACGCGGATGAGCGTGCCGAGCGCGGACGGTCAATTATATCCAACCCATATATCTACGCGCTCTCGCTCGCCGTCTATTGCACGGCGTGGACGTTTTATGGCAGCGTCGGACGAGCGGCAACGACGGGACTCGGCTTTTTGCCTATCTACCTCGGTCCGACGCTGATTGCGCTGATCGGCTGGATCGTTCTACGGAAAATGGTCCGCATCAGTCGGTACCAGCGGATCACCTCGATCTCCGATTTCATCGCGTCGCGCTACGGCAAGAGCGCCCGTCTCGCCGGCGTCGTAGCCGTGGTGGCCGTGCTCGGGATTGTGCCGTACATCGCCCTCCAACTCAAAGCCATTTCCACCAGTTACAACGTGCTCGTGGAGGCGCCGGGCGAGGCCGGGCTAGCTGCTGCCACCGGCCTGGCGCACGGCGGTGTGGATACGGCGCTCTGGACCTCGCTTTTCCTCGCGGTCTTCGCCATCCTCTTCGGGACGCGTCACCTGGACGTGACCGAGCGTCATGAGGGGTTGGTTGCGGCGATCGCGTTCGAGTCCGTCGTCAAACTGGTCGCGTTCCTCGCCGTTGGCGCGTACGTCACCTTCGGCATGTTCGATGGCTTCGGGGATCTGTTCGCTGCGGGTGCGGCCGATCCTGCCATCCGCAAGCTGTACACGCAGACCGATCCCACAGGTGCGTCCGAATGGATCTGGTTGACGGGCCTGTCGATGCTGGCCTTCCTGCTCTTGCCCCGGCAGTTTCAGGTGGGTGTTGTCGAAAACGTGGATGAAAGCCACATCCGCAAGGCGACGTGGCTTTTTCCACTCTACCTGTTCGCGATCAATCTATTCGTTCTGCCGATCGCGGTAGCCGGGTTGCTCACGTTCGGCGAGAGCGGGACGGCCGATGCGTTCGTTCTGTCGCTGCCTCTCGCTCAGGGGAACGAGGCGCTGGCGCTCTTTGCGTTTCTCGGCGGGCTGTCGGCGGCGACCGGCATGGTGATCGTGGCGACAACAGCGCTCAGCACCATGATCTGCAACGACCTGCTGATGCCGGCACTCCTGCGGATCCGGTCGCTTCGGCTCGCAGAGCGGCCGCGCCTGACCGGCTTGATCCTCGGCATCCGTCGCGGCGCCATCGTCGTCGTGCTGCTGATCGGCTATGCCTACCTCAAGACCGTCGGGGAGAGTTATTCGCTCGTCTCGATCGGACTGATCTCCTTCGTGGCGGTGGCACAGTTCGCGCCGGCGTTTCTGGGGGGCATGTACTGGCGGCGCGGCACCAAATACGGGGCTCTGGCGGGCATCCTGGCAGGGGCTGCTATCTGGGGCTACACGCTGCCGCTCCCATCCCTGGTCGGGACGGGCCTGGTGCCGGACACCTTTGTGACCGAGGGGCCGTTCGGGATTGCCCTCCTCCGACCGTACGCAATGATGGGACTGGAAACGCTGCCACACATCCCGCACGCTCTCTTCTGGAGCCTGACGGTGAACGCCGGGCTTTACGCGGCGGTCTCGCTGTTCACTACGCCGTCCGTCGCCGAGCGATCGCAGGCGCATCTCTTCGTCGAGGTCTTCCGGCAGGGAGGCAGTCCGGACCCGGTGCGGCGGGCTACCGCATCCGTCGACGATATCCGCGCGCTTCTCCAGCGATTCCTCGGGTGGCGCCGCACGCAACGGGTTCTCGAGGCATACGCCGAGCGGTACGACCGCAGTTTAGCAGACGTCGATCAGGCCGACCAGACCCTGATCCGTCATGCAGAAAAAGCGCTGGCCGGCGCCGTCGGCGCCGCGTCCGCACAGGTCGCGGTGAGCTCCGTCGTACAGGAGGCGCCTCTGCGTCTTCGCGAGGTGCTCAGCGTCCTCGACGAAGCGCAGCAGGTGCTGGCCTACAGTCGCGAACTGGAACGAAAGCAGGCAGAGCTGGAGGCGACGACGCGGGATCTGCAAGAGGCGAATGAGAAGCTGAAGCAGGTCGACCGGCTCAAGGACGACTTCGTGTCCACCGTTACCCATGAGCTCCGCACGCCGCTCACCGCCATCCGGGCCCTTACGGAGATTCTTCACACCAACCCCTCGCTCGGAGAAACTGAACGAACGGAGTTTCTCGGCACGATCCAGCGGGAGACTCGCCGGCTAACCCGGCTGGTCAACCAGGTCCTGGATCTACAGCGTCTGGAGGCCGAGCCGGTCGACCTCGAGACCGTCGTACCCTTCGATGCCGTTGTGCACGACGCGGTGACGGCAATTACCCCCTCCATCGAGCAAAAGGGGGCAACGCTCACCGTCGACGGCCCCGCGGGCCCGGTGCCGGTACCCGGGGATCGAGATCGACTCATGCAGGTCGTACTCAACCTGCTGTCGAACGCCGAGACGTACTGCCGGCAGGAGGTCCGTGTGATGCTCCGTGCAGGTGAGCGGGTTATGCTTTCGGTGGCAGACGATGGGCCCGGGATCGCAACCGATCAGCAGGAGGCCATTTTCGAGAAATTCCGTCAGGTAGACAGCGGAGCGACGCCCGGCGGAGGCAGTGGGCTCGGGCTTGCGATTGCGAGGGATATCGTCCGGGCGCATCACGGATCACTTGAC
>JAAAOT010000226.1 GCA_009908725.1 Bacteroidota bacterium
CCATCCGTGGCGCCGACCTCTTCGTCATCCAGAGTACGCATCCGAATGCGGATCACTGGATGGAGCTTCTGCTGATGATCGATGCGGCCAAGCGGGCGTCCGCGGCGCGCGTCACAGCCGTCATGCCATATTTCGGGTACGCCCGCCAGGAGCGGAAGGACCAGCCGCGCGTGTCGATCGCCGCAAAGCTGATGGCAAACATGCTGACGACCGCGGGCGTCGACCGCATCCTCACCATGGAGCTGCACGCACCGCAGATACAGGGCTTCTTCGACGTGCCGGTCGACCACCTGTACGGCTCGGGCGTGCTGATCGATTATCTGAAGCAGTTTGACCTCGAAAACTTCGTGGTCGTAGCCCCGGACGTAGGAGCTCTCAAGATGGCGCGCGCCTACGCCCAGAAACTCGGCGTCAACCTGGCGCTGATCGACAAGCGCCGGCCTCGCCAGAACGAAGCCCGCGTGATGAACATCATCGGGGACGTAGAGGGGAAAAACGTGGTCATCATCGACGACATCGTCGATACGGCCGGGACGCTCACGCGCGCTGCGCAGGCGCTTCGCGACAAAGGGGCGCTGGAAATCATGGCCGCATGCACCCACGGCCTCCTGTCCGGGCCGGCGTACGACCGGATCGAGGCGTCGCCGATGGAGCGGCTCATCATCACGGACACGATCCCGCTGAAGCGCCCGTCGGAGTCGATCGAGGTGGTGTCGGTCTCCAGCCTCTTTTCGAAAGCCATTCGCCACATCTACACCGACCGGTCCGTGTCCACGCTGTTTAAGGACTGAGCCGTGTTTGGGTGTTGAGGTGGTACAGTGTACACGGGTTGTGGGGTTGGTGGGCCATATCGGAGAGCCGGTTGATTGGCTATGGACGTGCACGGACCGGCCAGGTCATGACCCGAGGCCGCGGTTAACGCACACTTCGCGGAACTTGACCGTGGCCCAACGGCTACGACGTATTCTGCAGACCCGCCCTCCGCCTGTCGGAATGTGCGGTCGCGAGCGTTCTGGGTACGGCCCGGCGCCCGGCTGCGTGCCGAGGGTGCGTCCACGGATGGATCAGACAGAATCCATGCGTGCGGCCCCATCCGTCCTGCTGCGAGTTGATAACGATTGATTGTCTTAACACATGGAAGCTAAAGTCATCGAGGCCCAGCCGCGAGAAACCGGTTCGAAGGCCGCCCGCGACCTCCGCGCCAACAATCAGGTACCGTGCGTGCTGTACGGACCGGAAACCGACCCGGTGTCCTTCGCCGTGCCGGTGCCCGCGCTGAACAAGCTTATCTACAGCCGGTCGGCAAACGTCGTCGAAATCCAGATGGACGGGGATTCGTGGCCCTGCATCCTGAAGGACTACGACCTGCACCCGATCACGGACCGCCCGCAGCACGCGGACTTCCAGGTCCTCCGTGAAGGCCGGAAGATCACGCTCACGGTCCCGATCAACTACCAGGGCATCCCGCAGGGACAGAAAGACGGGGGCGACACCCAGATTGTGGTTCGTGAACTGACGATCTCGGTCAAGCCGGAAAACATCCCGGCCATGATCGACATCGACATCAGCGAGCTCGAGATCGGCGACGCCATCCACGTGTACGACTTCGACGTGGACTACGACATCAAGATGGCGGAAGGCCAGACGCTCGTTACCGTCGTTGCCCCGCGCCTCGAAGCCGTGGCCACCGACGAAGAGGAGGCCGAAGAAGGCGAAGAGCTCGAAGAAGGCGAAGAGCTGCCGGAAGGCGAAGAAGCCGAAGAGGGCGAGGAAGAGGACGAAGAAACCGAAGAAGCATAAGACCTCTCCCGGGCAACGCACGGCCCGCATCGCTCCATCCGGTTCGATGATCTGACATGCATCCCGTGGGGACGTAGCTTCGTGCTGCGTCCCCACGCGTGCGTCTGCCCCCTCCGCATCCCCGATGGTCATCGCTGCCGGCGTGAGCACGCCCGGGACGTCCGTCCAGTAGCATTACAATCGCCCCCCTCGCCCCACCCCTTTCTCACACGTCCCAGACGCATGCCTTCCAAGCACCTCATCGTCGGACTCGGCAACCCCGGCCCAAAATACGACAGCACGCGGCACAACATCGGATTTCGGATTCTCGACGCCCTCGCTGAGCGACTGAATGTGGATCTTCGGACGAAAGACGATGCCGAACGGGGCGAGACCCGCTACGACGGCGTGCCGGTCCTCCTTGCGAAACCCCTCACGTTCATGAACCGGAGCGGCGACGCCGTCCGCCCGATCGCGAACTACAACAACATCGACCCCGGCGACATCCTGGTCATTTACGATGACCTGCACCTCGACGTCGGACAGATCCGCCTCCGTCCCGGAGGCTCCAGCGGCGGCCACAACGGCATTGCATCGGTGTGCAACCAGCTCGGGACGACCGACATCCCCCGCCTGCGCGTCGGCATCGGCAGCGACTTTCCCCCGGGCCGCCAGTCCGAATACGTCCTCTCACGCTTCACCCCGCAGCAAAACACCGTCATGGAGGACACCATCATCAAGGCCTGCAACGCCGCCCTCGCCGTCATCACCGACGGCGTCGACGAAGCAATGAACCGGTTCAACTGACGTTTCTGGTTCAACGTTCAGGGTTCAAGGTTCAGGGTTCAGCGAGCCCCGGTCGCGCACGAGAACCCACAGGCATTGATTCTTCTACACAGCGATCCCTTTACCGATTAACCGGTCGTTAGCGGGAAACAGGTCGTTCACAAAATGACCGCCTGCACGGCTGTTACGGGCTTTTTCATGCTTAATTACCTGTGAATCGCTGTGAACCGACAGGATTGCCCGGTACTTTGACTGCGCTTTGCGGCGGCGTCTTCGGCCCGATTGTTCGCGCCGCGTACCCGTAACCCGCCCTCTTGTCGCGGCGCACGCATCCTCTTCACCCTCTGATTTACGTATCGCACTCATGGACACAACGTCACTGATCACGTACTTGGCTCCTGCGACCGGCGTCGTCGCGTTGCTGTATGCATTCCTTCGCACACAGTGGATCAATAAGCAGGAAACCGGCACGGAGTTGATGTCGGAGCTCGCGGACAGCATCGCAGAAGGCGCCCGGGCCTTCCTGAACCGCGAATATCGCATCCTCGCCATCTTTGTCGTGCTCGTCGCCGGCGTGCTTGCCGTCGCGAACATCGATCAGACCAACTCGTCCTGGCTCATTTCGGTCTCCTTCATCGTCGGTGCCTTCGCCTCCGGGCTGGCAGGCTTCATCGGCATGACCGTCGCCACGAAAGCCAATGTCCGCACCACGCAGGCGGCTCGTACGGGCCTGAGCCCGGCGATGAACGTCGCCTTCTCCGGTGGTCTCGTGATGGGGCTCTCGGTGGTCGGCCTCGGCATCATCGGCCTTGGCGTCCTCTGGCTCGTCTACAGCAACATGGGCTGGAGCACGATCAAGATCATTAACGTCATCACCGGCTTCTCGATGGGCGCCTCCTCGATTGCGCTCTTCGCGCGTGTCGGTGGCGGTATCTACACCAAAGCGGCCGACGTCGGTGCCGACCTGGCCGGAAAGGTCTACGCCGGCATTCCGGAGGACGACCCGCGCAACCCCGCGACGATCGCGGACAACGTGGGCGACAACGTCGGCGACGTGGCCGGCATGGGCGCTGACCTGTTCGAAAGCTACGTCGGATCGATCATCGGTACGATGGTGCTCGGAACGGCCTTCGTCAGCACCTTCCAGACGGCCGACGGTACGATCGAACTGGCAGCCGTCCTGCTTCCCCTCGTCATCGCAGCCGTTGGCATCCTGGTCGCGATTGTCGGATCCTTCTTCGTGAAGGTGAAGGAAGGCGGCAACCCGCAGACCGGCCTCAACATCGGGGAGTTCGGCGCTGTGGGCATCATGATCATCGCCTCGTACTTCATCATCACGTGGCTCCTGCCGGGCGAATGGACGGCGAATAACCCGATCACCGGCACGCCCTTCGACTACACCAGCACCGGCATCTTCGCTGCCGTCGTCATCGGCCTGCTGGCCGGTACGTTCATCGGTCTCATCACCGAGTACTACACGGCCACCGACAAGCGCCCCGTCATTGGCATTGCCGAGCAGAGCGTTACGGGAACCGCGACGAACATCATCAGCGGCCTCGGGGTCGGCATGTACTCCGCCGGAATCCCCGCGCTGATTATCGCCGCCAGCATCATCGGCGCCAACCAGTTCGCCAGCCTCTACGGCATCGCCATCGCCGCCGTCGGCATGCTGAGCGTCACCGGCATCCAGCTTGCCGTTGACGCCTACGGCCCGATTTCGGACAACGCCGGCGGTATCGCCGAAATGGCCGAGCTTCCGCCGGAAGTTCGCGAGCGGACCGACAAGCTCGACGCTGTGGGCAACACGACGGCCGCCATCGGGAAAGGCTTCGCGATCGGCTCCGCTGCACTCACCGCGCTGGCGCTCTTCGCTGCCTTCATGCAGCAGGCCGAAGTCCCGAACATTGACGTTGCCGAGCCGAAGATCCTCGCCGGTCTTCTCGTCGGTGCCGTTCTCCCCTACGTCTTCAGTGCCATGGCCATGGGCGCCGTCGGGCGCGCCGCCGGCGACATGATCAACGAGGTCGGCCGCCAGCTGAACGACATCCCCGGCATCATGGAAGGCACCGCAAAGCCGGACTACACGACGTGTGTGGACATCTCGACGAAAGCCGCCCTCCGGGAAATGGTTGCACCGGGTGTCCTCGCGGTGCTCGTGCCGGTCATCGTTGGCTTCGTCGACAAGAGCATGCTGGGCGGTCTTCTCGCCGGCGTGACGGTGTCGGGCGTTCTCTTCGCCATCTTCCAGAGCAACGCCGGTGGCGCCTGGGACAACGCGAAGAAGCGCATCGAGTCGACCATCACGGTGGACGGCTCCGAGCACGGCAAGGGCTCCGATGCCCACAAAGCGTCCGTGGTCGGTGACACCGTCGGGGACCCGCTCAAGGACACCAGCGGTCCGAGCCTGAACATCCTGATCAAGCTGATCGCCGTTGTTTCTCTCGTGATTGCGCCGCTGATCGCGTAGGTCCACGGCGCATCACCTACGACCCACTCCGGCCTTCAGGCCGGGGATTCAGGTCGGGGATTCTACCGAGAAGAAATTGGGGCAGGCTGGAGGGCTCAGGCCGCTCCGTCTGCCCCGTTTCTTTTTCCCCGCTGCAGTGCGTACCTTGTTCGCCCCGGCGGCCCCGGCGGTCCGCTCTGGGAGCGCTTCCTGCCTCCCGCGCCGCTGCCGGAACGGTTTCTGCCGCACCTCTACATTCCCTGCGGCACCACGGCGTGACCCGTCCGTAATAGCTCGGCACGCACGCTCTCGGTCCTGCTCGCCCGCACCCTTGACCCGGCGAGCGAACCCATCGTTACGCAGCACCGCGCATCTCGCATTCCCGTACCACCTTATTGACGCTTCAGAAGCGAACCCCACTATGGCGAAGGTTGACGTCGAAATGCCCAAAATGGGCGAAAGCATCACGGAAGGCACCGTTATCGTCTGGCACAAACAGCCGGGCGATGAGGTCGAGCAGGACGAGACGCTCCTCGAGATCGGCACCGACAAAGTGGACACCGAAGTCCCGTCCCCTGAGGCCGGCGTGCTGAGCGAAATCCTCGTCGAAGAGGGCGACACCGTCGAGGTGGGCACCATCATCGCCCGTCTCGAGACGGAAGCAGATGCGGCTGTCGAGAGCGCCCCGAGCGATGCGCCGGAGGACACCGCGGATGCCGAGGCTGCGGAGGAGCCGGCCGACACGGCAGCACCGGAGGAGCCGACCGAGGCGGATGCTTCCTCGGCGGACGCTTCCTCGTCCGAGGCTCCGGCCCCGGCCGCCGACGACCACGAGGTCGTCATGCCGAAGATGGGTGAGTCGATCACCGAAGGCACCATCATCGCCTGGCATAAGGATGTCGGGGAGGAGGTGTCCCTCGATGAAACGATTCTCGAGATCGGCACGGACAAGGTGGACACGGAAGTGCCCAGCCCGGCCGCCGGTGTGCTGAAGGAGCGCCTGGTGGAGGAAGGGGAAACGGTGGAGGTGGGAACGCCCATTGCCATCATCGGCGCGGAAGCGGGATCTGCCCCGCAGCCTGCGGCGGCGACCCCGGATACGTCCGGCGAACCCCAGCAGGAAGCCACGCAGGAGGCCGCAAGTGCCCCAACCTCGGGCGACGGCGCGGTCGGCTCCGGCGGCCCCATCGAGCGTCGCGGGCCCGACGGAAGCTTCTATTCGCCGCTCGTGCGCTCCATCGCGCAGGAAGAAGGTCTGAGCATGAGCGAGCTGCAGTCGATCGACGGATCCGGCCGGGAAGGGCGCGTGACGAAGGAGGACGTCCTGGCGTATCTCGAGACCCGCGAGGCCGGCGACGTACAGACGGCGACCGAGACAGCGGCACCGGCTACGGCCCCGAGTCGTCCCCCGCGGCCGAGCCGTCCCGCTCCCAGCACCGGCGGAGGGTACACGGTCGAGGAAGGCCCGAGCGCCGACGAACTTCGCCAGCGCTACGACGAGCGCGTGGAGATCGTCGAGATGGACCGGATGCGGAAGATCACGGCCGAGCACATGGTCCGCTCGAAGGCGACATCGGCCCACGTCACGAGTTTTGCGGAAGCCGATGTGACCGGGCTGGTGCAGTTCCGCGAGAAGCACAAGCAGGCGTTCCAGGAGCGGGAAGGCAGCAAGCTGACGTACACGCCCTTCTTCGTGAAGGCGGCCGTCGAAGCCCTTCGCAAACACCCGGTGCTGAATGCGTCGGTGGAAGGCGATAAGATCGTGATGAAGAAAGATTACCACGTCGGCATCGCCGTTGCCATCGGACAGAAGGGCCTGATGGCGCCCGTCATCCGGGACGCCGGCAACCTGAACCTGACCGGCCTCGCCAGCAAAGCCGCCAACATCGCCGACCGCGCCCGCAACAAGCAGCTACAACCGGACGAGCTCCAGGGCGGCACCTTCACGGTGACCAACATCGGTTCGCTCGGCTCGCTCATGGGCACACCGATCATCAACCAGCCGCAGGTCGGCATTCTCGCCACCGGCGCCATCAAGAAGCGGCCCGTCGTGGTTGAAGACCCGGACATGGGCGACGTCATCGCCGTCCGGCACATGATGTATCTGTCGCTCAGCTACGACCACCGGATCATCGACGGCTCGATGGGCTCGAGCTTCCTCCATACGGTCGTGGATGAACTGGAGTCGATCTCCCCGAACGACAACCTGCTGTAATCTAAACGTACGCACATTTCAGCAGACCGGCAGACCGGTGGGCCCGCTCCCATCGGTCTGTTTTGGTACCCGCCTGCTTTCGCGCACGCCCCCCCCCTCGCTCTCCCCTCACTCTTTCCCCATTCCCACTGTCCCCGGAAGAAACAGCGCGAAGCGGGAGCGCTGGTCGGGCGTCGATTCCACCTCCAGGGAGGCCCCGATCAGCTGCGTCAGTTCACGAATTGCTCTTTATCTTGTATATTATGCATTTCTCACTCTTTGCTTTGTGTAGCATGACGCGGAGGGGGCACTTCACTGGCACGCATGCCCTACGCAAGAACATTCGTGTCAGAGGTGCTGGCCGATGCCAGCGGAGTCGGTGTACGAGTCGTGCTAATACAGACAGATGCTTAAAGTCTACTTTTGCGATGTTGACTCTACGAGTTTTCCAAATGCGCCCGTTTGTTCGAACGATGCAATTGCCTGCTGGTCAACAGGCGTTCGCGCAAGAACCGGGTTATTAGACCAAAACTCCGGATCGTATTTTGCTGCGTCGATTCGCTCGTAATCCGTACCGGCCATCGGCGATGCCCCAAATGTGTCTTGGGGGTTAAAGTCGTAAACGAAGAAGGTAGACTCGACATCCATTCGACTCTTTAAAACGTCGTCAGCGAAAATTCCGTATCCGATTCTGAAGTTGACCCTTTCGATCACAGTCACATCCGGATCAGATAGGCTCCGGTAGGAAAATGAGAACTCCATCTTCTGCTGCCGAGCCTCGTGGTTGTCGAAGTACAGAACGATCGGACGGAACGTGGGGTGCTTCAGCGCTCCCTCGAACTTGTGAATCGCGTATGTCTCGACATCGACCCAGATTCTCCCCGAGAACCCTGCCACCGGCTTCGATGGCTCCTTAGGACGATACGAGATTTCAACGAGCTGTCGTCCCTCATGCTGCACGGACCTCACCTTTTCGAAAGTAAAATAGTCGGCGGCATTGAGTCGTAACGGAAGCAGAAAGGGTTTGGCTTTGGGTTTATGGTCGTCAGGCAGGCTCATCTGACCTGTGAATGAAGAGAAGTTTGTGTGTATTGGTAGCAGTTTATCTATACGATCCTCCATCACGGCGTATCGTCCCTGATCGACATCCCACTGACGAATCCCGAAAGGGGAAACGAATGAATTATAGAATGTCTCAATGTATTCCACATAGTTTGATTCATCGGCAATCGTACGCTGACGGTAAAACCCACGCACGCCGCGTGTCACCCTTCTTTCGTCCTCTAAAAGGTCAAAAAGATGCCGAACAGCTCGGTCGACAAAGTCCGATGCGTTGCGGGCGTCTACAACAAGCTCGTCCATAGAGACCGGTGATGGCTTTAACGTCACTCGAACCGGTTCGGAGCGGCTCGTGTCGATCTGCACCACTTCTTTCTTGTATCCGATGTAACTGATTGCGAGACAGATCGGGAGCGAACGTACGTTAAGAACGAATCGCCCGTCTCTATTTGTCGCGGTGCCTATCATTGTCCCCTCGAGCGCAACGTTTGCGAAGGAAAGCCGCGCTCCCGTCTCAGCGTCGACTACTGTTCCACGCACCTTGAACGTCGAACCGCCGACGACCGGAGTCTGTGTTTGAGTTGGTTGACTTAGTGCCTCTAAGGGGACTAGTGCGAGCCATAGAAGACTCACAATCAGCATGGTTCTGCACGCCCGCGCATTCGTTCCGGCATGCTCAAGAACTCTTTCCTCTCCTAGCATAGTGTGTAGCGACATCATAACCGCAGTGACAAGGGTAGGGAGATTCGGAAAATCAAGTCAGGAGGTCGTCTGGACAGACCTGTGGCGGATCCGCATTACGGCTCGCTTCGCCGCAGCGTGCAGCAGCCGAACCATCAGGATGTACATCATAAGCGTAAGGAAATCGGCTCTCCGAATGCGGTCCCATGTAAACGAACCATCCATGACAGCTTGTATTGACTCCACAAAGTGTTGTGGGAAAAGAAGGAGGTTCATACCCTCAGTCAAAGTAAGGACTATTGCGAAAACCCCGATCACGACGACATTCCCAACTCCGTAGAGCGTCAGGAACCAAAACCTGGGCGATTTAAGCTTCCGGTACGCTGTAGGCTCTTTTCTGCATAGCGCTGTAGTCCATGTCGGTCATCCTTTCACCGCGGTCTAAGCTTTTCTGAGAAGGCTCGGCACACCTGCGGCGTGCCTCAGCACCCAATAGCCATCGCGGCGAGCAAACGGGTTGAGCTGATAGATAACACTTGTCCCACCGATCATACTCGCGTAGATGAGCGTCGCACTTGACATCAGAGTTCCCACCAAAAACACGACTCCGAGGTAGCAGAGTTCAGCATGAATCCCTCCCATGTTCGCCATGAGACGACGCTCGCGGGGCAACTGCCACACTCGCGAGATGTCCGCATAGAGAACCGGAACGAAGAAGTAGATTCCCGCTCCGATCGGTCCATGCTGTAGGTTTTGAGATTGGCAGGCAGCAATTTGGCCAAACTCGTGTATGAACACCGCTCCCACTAGCAAACAGAGCAGGCGTAGTTAACTCACGGCGCTAGGCTACGCCTGCACTCATCCCGTCATAAACCGCTACTTAAGCTACTACACTAGGATGCAGAAGACTTTACCAGAATACCTTTATCTTATATATAACTGATGGAAGAATGATTGACATGTAGCGGGTTACTGTTGGAGGAAGCAGTACGATCCGGTCCCGGTCGGTCAGGTGCTCCGAATCGAGCAGGCAGACGCGTCGCTCGGTTTCACGGAGCGTGAGGACACGGCCGGGCGGGATGACGTAAACGTGGGCCGGTGCCAGCTCCACTCGCTCATGCACCTGCTGCACCGTCATCCCGGTGTGCGACTGGAGCAGACGGTGAAGTTCGCTTCAGTGATCTGGCGCCAGATGCTGAACCAGCACGAACGCCATGCCTGGCTCCGGCGGGAGCGCGTCAAAAAATGCAATGAGAGAACGCAACCCACCGGCGGACGCGCCCAGACCGACGACAGGAAAAGAAACTCGACGATGCGACATAACCGACCCGATGGTGTGAAGGGACTCGCCGTCCATTCACGGCGACACGGATACGGCCAATGTCGGCAGGACACATCGGAGGTGGCGATCCGATAGGGTAGGAAAAACCCTTCACGCAAATGCCGACGTCATACGATTCGCGCCTCCGGTGACACGAGCTTGCGTCGGATCGCTCGAAGGGTTTCTCCAGATGACAGTATCGTAGGTCCCGGAAGCCCTCGCCGGGGG
>JAAAOT010000256.1 GCA_009908725.1 Bacteroidota bacterium
GACGCGTCATCGCCGCCTCTCGGTCATCTCTATTGCCTCCAACGACCGTGCCGCCGGACCTAAACGCCGTATGACGCCTGACGCGGGTGCTGCCCCCGTGACGACCGTGCGGTCCCGCACAGTCTCCGTGCTGCTTCGCACAGCGTCGCCGTCCACGTAAACCTTGTCGTTCTCGCAGCTGTAAAAATCCGGCCTTCCCCCTTCTGAACCTGCTGACCACCACGTACGCGTAGGTACGATCATGTTACGCGCCGGGATGAACCCGCCCGAGGACCCGACGTTGCTAAAGACACGCGTGGCTTTTACCACGTCCTTCGCTCGTACGCACCCGGTAGCATCACTATGCATCTCTTGCTGTTTGACATCGACGGAACCCTCGTTCGAACCAACGGATCGACGCGTAACGCAGTCGAACAGGCGCTTTCCGACCTCGTCGGACGCCAGCTTCACACGGACGACGTCCGATTTTCCGGGAAAACCGACCTCCAGATCATGGCGGAGGTCTTTCACGCCAATAACGTAGAGGCGAGCGAAACCCTTGTACGAGACGCCCTCGATGTCTATGTGAGCGTCGCCCATCCAAGCATGACGTCATCGGACGTTACCGTCCTCCCCGGCGTTCGCGACCTCCTCGATCACCTGCGCGAGCGCTCGGACGTCTGCCTCGGACTTGTCACCGGAAATGTGGAGCCGATGGCGTACCGGAAGCTGGACGTGGTGGATCTCGGCGAGTACTTCTCGTTCGGGGCGTTCGGCTGTGACGACGCAGACCGTAATCGGCTACCGCCCCTCGCCATCGATCGCGCCCATAATCACACCGGCCTTCGGTTCGAACAAACGAACGTGACGGTGATCGGGGACACGCGCCGCGACATTGAGTGCAGCCGTGCCACGGGCGCCCGGGCAGTGGCCGTGTGCACCGGGCATTACTCGCGGCAGGACCTGTCGCCCCACGAGCCGGATGCGCTACTGGAAGATCTCGCGTCGATGCATGATGTGCTCGACGCACTCGGTGTCGGTTCTCCTCGACCTCGGAATGGATCGCCGGATTCCTCGACAGGCACGCCCTGAGGAGCAGTCGTCTCAACCGGACAATGCCGTCGGAACGCGGGCTACCGCCTCTGCATTTGCGCGGCGTACTAACGATATGCTATCCAAGCCAGCGTGCCGGGCGAAGTGCGTCACGTCTCGTGGCCCGTCGTGGCACGGTCTTTATGCAGGTAATACGGCGACGCACGGGACATCCGTTTGCCGGACCGTCATGCGTGAATCCGCACACGGCCCGTCGCGCGTTTCTATTCCCTTCATGATAGCCTTCGAGGCCATTCCACGCCGAGAGAAACGACATCGGCATACGTTGGCGTTTCCGATCCTCGGTTCCGAAGACGCGGTGAAACCCGCGCGATCCCGGAGGCTTTTGACCTGACGGTACAGCTTTATCTGTATGTTACGCGTCCGTCCCCTCGCCATCATGGCTCGAGGGCCGAACCCATGAGCGGTCTCGACGGACCCGGAGCCGGACCTTTCTCGGTGAGTTTCGGATCTCGCGAATTGTAATTCCGGCTCCCTTCGCCCTACCATCATTACCACGCGGAGCGACCAATCCGGTCGGAGCGCCCGATCCCGGCGCGCGATTCGATGGTCTCTCCCCCGCCTGCCTCCGCACCACCCCGCGGCGGCGGCCGCCCCACGGACTCCAGAAAGACCGGTTAGTTTGCAATGCTCCCTATTTCTGCGCACGGAACGACGTTCCCCGGACGCCGGGATGTAAATCAGGATGACGTTTTACATTGTTACCCAGGCCCGGACTCGTTCTTCTTTGCCGTCGCCGACGGGATGGGCGGCGTCGCTGGCGGACAAATTGCCAGCAAGACGGCACTCTCCACGGCAGAGGAATACCTCGAGGAGCGATTCGAGCACAGCGTCGAGGTGACAGACCTAAAGGACATTCTGTCCGAGATGTATGACCGTGCACAGAAAGCCATTCGTGAGGTGACGGAGGAGGATCCGTCCCTGGAGGGGATGGGAACCACCCTCACCTGCGTGCTCGGCCACCAGGACCACTTCGTCGTCGGTAACCTCGGGGACTCCCGGGTTTACTACCTGAATGGCGAGGTGATCGAGCAGATCACGGAAGACCACTCCTACCTGCAGGAGTTTAAAAACAAGGCCGGCAACGACAATCTGGACCCGAAATTTGTCGCACAATACGGTCACATCATCAACAAGACCCTGGACGGAAGCGGCGACGAGCCTGATTTCTTCCCCAGAGACAATCCCGCCTTTCGCCTCGACGGACACGACGGATTCCTCCTCTGCTCGGACGGGTTGATCGTCGATAAGCTGAAAGAGCAGGAGCAACTGTTTAAGTCGTACATGCTCGGCACGCCGGATCTACAGACGGCCGCCGAGTCCCTCGTTTCGCTCGCGTACTACTCCGGTTCGACCGACAACATTTCCGTCGTTCTTGCCGAAGCCGGAAGTTTGCAGCGAGAACTCGGACGGGTTCGCACGTACCCCTTCCCGCCGAAACAGCAGGAGCACGCCTGATCAACGACGCCGGCAGACCGCGCGAAGCGTGCGCCCGGCGACCGCATCGACGAGGAGCCGTGGCTGCATCGAACGTCCACTGTTGCTCCGTCGCCTTCCGCCCCAAGAGCCGCACATGATTTTTTCGTTTGCGCAGGGCATGCCGCCGGGGAAGGCACGAAGTATGTGCTGGGACGCGGCTAAAGGCGGTATTTTCCCTGTTCGGTGTCACGTTCGCATTGCATCATACGCCTGCCTATATTGCCTCGGATCGGCCGTCGGCGTCATGATTAAATGATGATGGCGACACACCGGCTGACCGTAGACACGTCGCGATCGCTGTGACCGACGTCTGTTCGACGACCGCTGTTCTTTTTCTTCGACGCTACCGCCGAAGCGCGTTCAGGCGTCGCCTGTAATGCTCCGTGCATCATGCCTCACGATTGTTAGCGATATGACGCCCACCAGTCGATAACATGGAATGCTGATGCACAGCCCGTGCCTGCCGGTTCTTTCTGTTACCGACCGCTCGTTTTCTACCGGACTGTTGGCGCGCCCGACACCGGACCGAAGCATGACGTCCAACCCCATCGCACCCTATGATTGAGGGTTTGCTCGTACGAATGAATGCCTTGATTGTCCTACTTTCCAGCTTCCTGACCCTGATGATGCACGCCCCGCTGGCCGCGGGCGCGATGGCAATAGACGGTGCATCCGAACCTGACTTGGACGGTTCGATCCGCGCGGTTGCCTGTGAAGATTTCGCAGGACGTCAGATCAACCTGGCCAATCGCCAGATTCGCCGTGACAACTATACGGCTGCCCTTCGCGTCCTTCGGACAGCTGCCGAAAATTGTGATATTCCGCGCGTCCGGAAGAAAATTGAGGACACGCTCGAAGACCTGTACGGATCGTTCGGTGGCACGCCTTCCACGTCCGAAGTTCGCAGCTTTCTTGACGTCGTCGACCAGCAGTCGTATCTGCCGAGCGGATCGGAAGCGCGGTTTCGTGCGAGAGTGTCGGGCGACATGGAGGCCGCGATCGAGTCCTCATTCGAGAACGGCGATCACGGGCAGGTGAACGAATACTGCACCGCCTTTCCCGACTTCACCGACGCGTCGTTTACGCAGCACTACTACTGCGGCGAGTCTGCTCGGCGCATTCGCTCCTACCGCTCCGCCGCATCGCGCTACCGGCGCATGCTGGACGGATGGAGCACGGACCAGAATTTCGTGACCTGGGATACGGCGGCGCAGCGCCTCACGCAACTGTACCTCGTGCAAACTGACTTTGACGAAGCGTTCGGGCTTTCGAAGCGCCTCGCAACACTAGACGCGGACCCGGAAACGATCATGACCGCGGTCATGGCGGTACGTGGACGCATGCTCGAACCCATCGCTCGTCTCGGGAATCGCCTTCTCGACGGCGTCACCGCGAACCGGGCGATGAGTTACGCGAAAACCAGCTTCCCGCGGATTCGATTTCCGGATTACGTCGAAAGCGTGTACACCGTCACCCGCGACCTGCAGGCAGATGTTGCGTTTTACGGTGCAGATGACGCTCGACTCCCCTCGTCGGAGCTGGTTCGCACGGCGTCCGGAACGGTCTCCCTGCTTACCGCCGAATCTAGCCAGCGCGCCTGGCTGATCAGCCCGATCGATACCGGTTACCTGCTCGTTCAGTACAACCGCAATACCGTACCCGAAGAAAATGTGATTCTCGAATCCGTCCTGAGCGACGTGCAGCAGGAATCGCACTGGCAGGCCCTGTACGACTACGAATTTACGTCGGCCTATCCCGGGACTGGAAGTGCGGTTGCGACGCTGCTGGGTGCTGCCTACCTTGTAAATGATCGGGTGAGTTCATTCAACCCGATTGTCGACCGACTTTCCGTGCTCGACTACTACGCAGTACAGGATCAAAATGGGGAGGTCACTGCTTCCCATGCGTTCAACCGCGCGCAGATCGACTACACCGACAGTCAATGGTCGAAGACGTCGAAGACGCCCGCGTTGTATCACTACGACGTCACGAAGAACGGCTCCCCTCTCCGCGAAGTCGTCTGGCCGCTGTATGATGGCGAGCAATGGAAAGGAGTCGTTCGTGTCGGGATTACAAGCGAGAACTAACCTGTCGAAGCCCCACCACACATGTCTAACCGGCTCCAACAACGAGAAGTGATCCCCATGAAAAACATTTTGTGGATGGTCGCCCTGCTCGCGTTTGCGTTCTCAATCCCGGCGCAAGCGCAAGAACAGGCGACCATCAAGCAGATCGTCGAAAACCCGGGCAAGTATTCTGACCAGTCGGTCTCGGTATCGGGGGTCGTAGACGAGCACGTGGAAAGCTCCGGCGGTAACAACGCCACGATGAACTACATCCTTCGCGGCGATACGGGTGAAACGCTCCGGGTTCGCACGACGGACAGCCCACCTCCCGTCACCTCGCAGGTCGAGGTTGAGGGTGTCGTCTCGATCAGCCCGTTCAACCAGTCGGCCTTCATCGATGAAGATGCGCGTGAGGTGGTCTCCGGAACGAGCACACCGACCACTCAGGGGGGTAGCGTGAGCGAGCGCCTGCAGCCCGGACTCGGGTTCTGGCCCATCTTCGGCCTGACGCTCCTCGGCTTTGTGGTGATCGCCGCCGTTGGCTATTCGATCTACTCATCTTCGGAGGAGAGAGCCAAGAAAGCAGCCGACGAAGCGCGGAAACGCCAGGAGGAAGAGCTCAAGAAAGCTGCCTCGGGCCTGAACAGCACCGACTTTACCACAACGGAGATGGGTGGCGACGGCGACGAGGCCGAGCAGCGCATCAAGTCCAGCTCCAGCTCGTCGGGCAGCGGCAGCGGCGGTCCCGCCACGCTGAAGTTCAAGGCTCCGCCGAAGACGATGAAGTTCATCCCCGGCAAGCTGGTCGTTGCCGCGGGCCCGGATCAGGGCAAGGAGTTCCGAATCGCCGGTCATCCAACGCCGGAAGGCAACGTGGTGACCATGGGACGGGCCGAAGTGGAAGGCGAGCGTGCGTTCGCCCACATCCAGCTCGGTGACACCTACCGGACCGTCTCCCGCATGCAGGCCGAGATCGTCCAGAAGGATCAGGACATCTACCTGAAGAACAAGAGCACGACCAACCCGACGATGGTGAACGGGGATCCGGTCGAAGCGGAAGCCATGGTCGAACTCGACGATGGCGACATGATCCGGATGGGCGAAATGATGCTCCGTTACGAGCGCGACTAGCCGTCGCCCCCTTCGATTTGAGGGCATCCGGCCCACGCACGTAAACGCCACTCGCACTGGGTTTATCTGCCCCACGGCCCGGACTTCCTTCCGGAGGTTCGGGCCTGCTTTTGAGCAGCCTGCTCGACAGAAACATCCCTTTCTGTGGTTGCAGGCGGCGATTCAGAGGCAGGTTAAAGCTGGCAGACTTATTGCTCCCTTACGGGCGACGCGTGCTGGTGCGTTCGCACCCCCACATGCGCTGCCGGACCGGCGTCCTCGCCTCGTGCAAGACGCTCGTGGCCATGCCGCGGACCGGCGCTCACCCGCCGGCCTGCGAGCGCCGATCGCCCTTCCGGGTCCCTTCCCTACATAATCAGTCGTACCGGAGTCTTCGCACTCCGGCTCCTACTCGCATTCATCCGGGCCGTTGGCTTTCGCCCCCAACCACCGGATGTCGCGCACTAATCGCAGCCAGGACATGTCCGAAGCCAACAAGCGTTGTCCCTATTGCCACGAAGAGATCCTCGCGGCAGCCCGCAAATGCAAGCATTGCGGGGAGTGGCTCGAAGACCCGCCGACGACATCTGCGGGCACGGGGAGCTTTTCCAACCCCGAGACCATCGTTCGCGACGCCATGGCGTCGCAGTACGAGATTCAGAAAGAACTCGGCCGCGGCGGCATGGCGATCGTCTACAAAGCCGTGCAGTCGAGTCTTGGACGTCCTGTCGCACTCAAAGTGCTCCCCCAGGGCCTCACCCACGACCAGAAGCTTCTCAAACGATTTCACCGGGAAGCGCGGTCGGCTGCCATGCTGAACCACCCGCACATCGTCACCATCTTCGATGAGGGTGAGATGAATGGCGTGCACTACATGGCGATGGAGTATCTGACCGGACGCGATCTGCACGAGATCATCCAGGAGGGCGGCCCCCTACCCCCGGAGGAAGCCGTCGCCCTTATTGCTCCGGTTGCGGAAGCGCTCGGCTACGCCCACACGCGGGACACCGTCCACCGGGACGTGAAAAGCTCGAACGTGATGGTCACCGACGTCGGCCGCCCGGTCCTGATGGACTTCGGCATTGCTTACGCATCTAGCGAGTCGCGCCTCACGCAGACCGGCACCGTTCTGGGCACGCCGGAATACATGAGCCCGGAGCAGGCCCGGGGCAACGATGTTGATCCCCGAAGCGACCTCTATAGCCTGGGCGTCGTCCTCTACGAATCGGTCACTGGCACGCTACCCCATACCGGCGGCCACCCGATGAGCGTGGTCTACAAGGTTCTGCACGAGTCGTACACCCCGCCAAGCCGCCACAACCCTCAGTGCCCGGACTGGCTTGAGATGATCATCGCCAAGCTCCTGATGAAGGACGCAGATGATCGCTACCAGACGGGGCAGGATCTCGCCGACGCGCTTAACTCGAAGGACCCCGGGGAAGACGTCGAAGTCCCGCAGGGCGGGGACGGCGCGGTTTCCGGCGGCGGACCCAACGGCGACGGCGGTGGCAACGGCGTGGCGACAAACGCACCCGAGACGCAGGTCTACCGCCCTGGCGACGAAGGCATGGAGCCGGCCGCAGCAGCGTCAACGGAAACGGCAACGGCCGAAGCGTCGGAACCGGCGCCTGCCGGCACGCAGGACGGTCAGCCACAGCGGCAGCGCCTCCACATTGTCCGATCGCTCGATGGCACCGCCGACTGGGTGAATGCCGTCGCGTTCTCTCCAGACGGTCAGTACGCCCTGTCTGGTGCCGAGGACAACACGGTGAAGCTTTGGGAGGTCGTCACAGGCCGTCAGATTCAAACGTTTACGGGCCTCGACAGCCAGCCGATCTCCGTCGCGCTGTCTCCGGACGGGAATCACCTGGTCTCGGAAAGCTCGAACGGTCACGTCCGCCTCTGGAACGTGGAGTCGGGCCAGGCGGTGCGCAC
This sequence comes from Bacteroidota bacterium, assembly GCA_009908725.1. Lineage (GTDB taxonomy): Bacteria > Bacteroidota > Rhodothermia > Rhodothermales > Salinibacteraceae > Longibacter. The sequence goes on from JAAAOT010000256.1 coordinate 7,683, forward strand.
CTTCGAACGCCGATCGGAAGCCGTCCTCGCCTCCACGTTTTCTCCGGACGGTAAGTACGTCCTATCGGGCTGTGGACAGGCCGGTACGCTCCGGATGTGGGAAACCGAGACGGGGACCGTGGTACGGACCTTCGACAACAACCCGGAAGCGATCTTCTCGCTCGCCTTCTCTCCAGACGGAAAATACGTTCTGACGGGGAGCGGACAGTCCGGTACGCTGAAGCTGTGGGACGTTGCATCCGGCTCGGTCGTTCGCACCTTCGATGAAGGCGACTGGGACTCGACCTACGTCTTTTCCGTCTCCTTCTCCCCCGACGGAAGGTACGCCCTCTCCGGAAGCGACGACATGACGGCCCGGCTCTGGGACGTCGAGTCCGGCGACCTGCTACGCACGTTCGACGGCCACTCCGGCCTCGTCATCGCCGTGTCCTTCTCCCCGGACGGCCAGTACGTGCTCTCCGGTAGCAGCGACATGAAGGTGCAGCTCTGGAAGGTCGACACCGGAAGCCTTGGATACGTCTTTGAAGGGGATGCGGACGGCGTCAACGCCATCGCCTTCTCCCCGGACGGACGCTACGTCCTCTCCGGTAGCAAAGACAACGACGTGAAGCTCTGGACCCCGTAGAACGTTCGAGCACACACGATTCGATGTACACGATACCGCCGCATTGCTCCCTCCGGGCATGCGGCGGTTTTCTTTTTACCGCGGGCCTTATGGCTCGAACCTTCCAGTATGAGATTGTGCGACGTGCCGCGGATCGCCTCCGACACCGTCGCCGTGACCTCCTGCACAATCTCCGCACCCGAGAGCCATCCTGAGACGGCGAGTGCGTATCTGATGCCCGACATCGGCAAGAGGACACACCGCCGATCGACCCCAGGACATCAAAGAGGCCCAGTAAACGCCCCAACGCCCCAACGCATCAACGCGCCAACGCATCAACGCGCCAACGCATCAACGCGCCAACGCATCAACGCGCCAACGTATCAACGCACCGCCGCATTCTCCAACCGCCGGCCGACACGTATGCAGACGCTGACGCTGCTTTTTCACCGGTATCTCCGATGGCGCCGAAACCGCCTCTTCAGCAATCTACTCGCGTCGGCAATCGTGGTCACGCTGCTCGCCGTCGCACTGATGACTCTGTTTGTGTACCTTCCGATCGGGATAACCGCCTGGAATATCGGCCCCGTGCTCTCGGGAGCGGGAATCGACACCTCGCCGCAAACGACCGTTCAGAGCTACGTGCTCTGGGCAATGATCGCGCTAATGCTGCCGCGCATCCTGCTACAACAGGGCTCCTCATCGCGCACGCTACCCTACCGGACGCTCCCAGCGCCCGTGGCTGCCGTACTCCATACCGACCTCGGACTGCAGATCGTCTCGCTACACACGCTCATCCCGATCTCGTTCTTCGTCCCGTTCTGGATCAGGTACGTCCGCCCCATCGCGGACACACCGGACGCGGCGACGTGGCTCTGGACCGCCGTGATGCTTGTCGTGACGTGGACGTACGCGTCGACGACGCTAGCGGACCGCATCGTACGCGGCTCCCGGGCGTTTTGGCTCGGTACGGCAGGCATCGCCGTTCTGGGACTACTCGATGTGTGGCTCGATCTGGGGCTTGTGACGCAGATCTCGACGGCCTTCTTCACTTGGCCGCTGGCAGGTGCGGGCGCGGCCACGCTTCTCGCAGCCAGCACCTACACGGAAGCGTATCGATTTCGGCGGTCCGCGTCGGCGCAGATCGACCGGGGCGAGGATCACGTGGTACCCGGCTGGCTCGACGCACTTCTAGACCGCGTCGCCCACCACAGCGCCACCGGGGCAGCCACGAGCCTAGAACTGCGCCTGATCCTCCGACATGCGCGAACCCGCGAAATCGTGATGGCAGTCTGTGTCGTCGCCTGTATCGTCGGAGCAGTGCTTATCTTCGGCGACGGCCTCGAGACTAATGTCATCATCGGCGTGCAGTACGTCACGGCCGGTTTCATCATCTATTACATGCCGTTCCTCTTCGCAAACCAGCACGGGCACCTCGACGGGGTTCTCGCTCGCCCTGCACCTGCGGAAGCACTGGTGCGCGGCAAGCTTTACGCCGTGCAAATCACCAACCTGGCGCTCTTCACTCTGCTCAGCCCCGGGCTGCTGACGCTGCCGCTTTACGATGCGGCCCTGATCGTAAGCTGGGTCCCTTACGCGCTCTGGGTGCTTGCCCCGTTCGCCGTGTACCTCTCCCCCGGCACGCGCGCGCCTGTAGACATCTCGGCGTCTGTCTTTGCCGTACAGTCCAAGGTGGCGACCCACCTCCTCCCAATGATTGCTCCGACCCTCGGCCTTGCGATCGGCGCTCTGGTGCAGATTCTGGTCGGTACGTGGTGGCTCATCATCGCTGCCTTTGCCGTGGGCCTCGCCGCTCGAGCGTTCCAGGATGAGATTGTACGACGCGCGGCGGACCGCCTCCAACACCATCGCCATGACCTCCTGCACAACCTCCGCACCCGAGAGCCATCCTGAGAAGCGGAGAATGCATATCCGATGCCCGACATCGGCAAGAGGACAACCTACCTCACCGCCGATCCACCCCAGGGCAACATAGAGGCCCAGTAAACGCCCCAACTCACCAACTGAGCTTACCCCGTTTTAGTGGACAGGTGAGGATTGGGGGGCGGCGGTTGATGCGGCTTGCTGTTCATACTGCTGTTCATAGC